>CAYWGN010000073.1:0-19496 GCA_964457495.1 uncultured Desulfobacula sp. | reverse complement strand
AACCGAAAACCCCGTGTTTGGGCGAAAAGTTGCCCATATACAAGGCGCAAAAAATTTTGAAACCGGAGTGTACTACTGTACATGAGGATTTCAGAATTTTGCAGCAACGCAGTAGATGGGTGAGTTTTCGTTCAAACACTATTTATATTAAGGAGGTTTTATGCCGGGTATATATGAAGTTTATATAAAAGATTATTTTGCAGCCGCCCATGTATTGAAAGGCTATGATGGAGCCTGCGCCAATATGCACGGTCACAATTGGATCGTTGAGGCCTATATCCAATGCACAAAACTTAATCAGCTTGGGATCGGCATTGATTTTTTGGATGTCCAGGCTGCTTTAAAAGATGTATTAAGCAAACTTGATCATACCTTTCTCAATGAAAACCCGGCCTTTGCCAATATTAATCCAACCTCTGAAACCCTTTCCCAGTTTTTATTTACCGAGCTTTCCCAGCGCCTGAACACAGAGCACATAAAGGTCAGCAAAGTGATGGTCCTTGAAAGCCCGGGATGCGGATCTTCTTTTCAGGAGGTGTAATTGCAGCTTGATATTTGCGAAATTTTTTATAGTCTGCAGGGGGAATCCACCTTTATTGGACTGCCCTGCATTTTCATACGACTTTCAGGATGCAATCTGAATTGTTCCTGGTGTGACACCCCTTATGCCAGAAAAGAATCTTGCATTATGACCTTTGATCAAATTTTCAAAGAACTTAAGTCCTACCCCTGTGGCCTTGTGGAAATCACAGGTGGCGAACCTCTGCTGCAGGATAATACACCGGCACTGATCTCCATGCTCCTGAAAAAAAAATATCAGGTTCTGGTTGAAACCAACGGCAGTAAAAGTATTAAAAACCTTCCACCTGAATGCATAAAAATCATGGATATCAAATGTCCTTCCAGCCATGAATCTGATAGTTTTTTATCAGAAAATATCCCTTTATTAACAAAACACGATGAAATCAAATTTGTTATCGGTTCCCGAAAAGACTATACATTTGCAAAATCCATCATTGAAAATGACTTATCTGGAATTTCATTAAAAAAAATTCACCTTTCACCGGTTTTTGGTTGCATCTTACCTGAAACCATTGCAACCTGGATGCTTGATGATCATCTGCCGGCAAGGCTTTCTTTGCAGCAGCACAAGATCATATGGGATCCTGACAAACGAGGGGTTTAAATAAAAAACATGATGGAAAAAACCATTGTCCTTTCCAGTGGCGGAATTGATTCCACCACTGCCATGGCCATTGCAAAATCAAAAAGCAAAGAGATCTACGCCTTAAGTTTCAGGTATGGGCAACGTCATTCACTTGAACTTGACGCCTCTAAAAAAATTGCCCTGGCCCTGGGCGCAAAGATCCATAAGATTATTGATATTGATTTAAGGCAATTTGGCGGATCTGCCCTGACCGATGATATCATAGTTCCCAAGCATGATACCCTTGATGAAATATGTGGGGACGAGATTCCTGTCACCTATGTTCCGGCCAGGAATACAATTTTTTTATCCTATGCCATGGCCTGGGCAGAAGTTTTAAAGGCGTCATCCATTTATATCGGAGTTACGGCAGTGGATTATTCAGGGTATCCTGACTGCAGGCCCGGGTTTATTGCAGCCTTTGAAAAAATGGCCAATCTTGCCACAAAAACCGGGGTGACAAAAGAAACCATACTAAAGATAGAAACCCCTTTAATAAATCTTTCCAAAGCCCAGATTATTAAAACGGGAATGGCATTAGGGGTGGATTATGCCTTGACCCTGTCCTGCTATGACCCTGATGAACGAGCAAGGTCCTGTGGCAGGTGCGACTCTTGCCTTCACAGAATAAAAGGATTTAAAGAGGCCGATATTAAAGATCCAACGCCTTACTATTAGCTCTGAGTGCTTCGGCATAAATCTCCACGGGATGTTTAACCTTAATATCTTGTTTTTCTTTTGCCAGCATATCAGAAATCTGCATCATGCAGGCAGGACAGGAAGTTGCCACGGTTGAACATTTTGTATCCATAATATTTTTAGCTTTTTTAAGGCCGATTTGGGATGAAAGGTCATAATGGTCAAGGTTAAAACTCCCCCCCATGCCGCAGCAGGTATCACTCTCTTTCATCTCTTTTAATTCATTGCCCGAGGCAAGAATGACCTGCCGCGGCTCATTAAATACCCCAAGGGATTTTTTAAGGTGGCAGGGGTCGTGATAGGTAATCACCTCTTTGGGTCCCCCCTCTTTTGATATCCCTGAGGACAAATCAAAGCGTTTTTCCAAAAGCCAGCTGATATCTACCGTTTTTTGAGCCAGATCTTCAATCTGGGCTAATAGTGTTTTATCTCCTTTTTTTATCAAAGAGGGCCATTGTTTTATAATGGTTGATGAACATGTGGCGCAGGCCGTCACAAGATAATCAAATTTTTCTTTTGAAAAAAGAGTTACATTTGTTTTTACAAGGGTCTCAAAGGTTTGCCCATCTCCTGATGCAAGGGCTGGGATACCGCAACACCCCTGATGAGAAGGGATAAACACCCGGGCATTAAAATGCTCTAGAACATCGATCACGCTGTGGGCAATATTGGGGAATGCCTTATCTATTAGGCATCCAACAAAAAACGCCACCTTTATGCCGCTTCCTTTACCCTGGTAATCCCTGTTTTTAAGGGTTTTATGAAAGGCTGTTGCTTTCAAGGGTACAATATGGCGGTGCCGCAGCAAAGGAGATGCAATCCTGGCACAGGAGGTACCCTGGGAATTTTGCTCTTTTTTAAAAAAAAGTTTTTGAAATGGGGCAACCATACCCATAATGTCATTAAAGGTTTCAGGGTGGCAAAGAAGTTTTTTAAATATCATTTTTTTAGAGAAAGGCATCCCCAGATATTGGGTAATGATGGCCCTTGCCTTTAAAAAAATTTCAATTGTATTGACGCTGCTGGGGCAGCCATGGGCACAGGACCCACATAAAAGGCATCTTTGAAGGCGCAGGTTCACCCCTTTTGGATCATCAAACATCTGATCGATCAACCCTTGAATCAGAACAAGTTTGCCTCTTGATACATCTGATTCCTGCCGGGTCTGGGCAAACAAGGGACAATTTGCCTGGCAGGTCCCGCAACGGGTGCAAACGGCAAGCTTATCTTCAAGCGCTTTAACGTCACGGGCAAGTTGTTTCATGTTACGCATGACCTTCATGTTACTTGTGACCTCTATGTTACGCGTGACCTTCAGGTTACGTGTGGCCTTAAGGCTATCCATAGAAATACTCTGCCATCTGCCTGACTTCCTGATTAATCTCTCTTTCATGAAGGCCGATCAGATATAAAAGCCCATCAAGACCAACACTTGAAATGGCATTGGATGTTTTTTGCCGGACAACGGGTTTGGCATTAAAGGCAACCCCAAGGCCTGCGATACTGATCATGGGAAGATCATTGGCTCCATCACCAACGGCAATGGTCTGTTCAAGGGCAAGATTCTCCCTCTGGGCAATCTGCCTCAACAGTATTGCTTTTTTTTCACCATCCACAATATCACCGACAACCTTACCCGTCACAAGGCCATTTTCAATATCCAGTTCATTGGCATACATATAATCAAACCCGAGGCGTTCCTTTAAATATTCCCCGACAAAGGTAAATCCCCCGGACAGGATACCCAGCTTATATCCCAGGCCTTTCAGGGTCTTGGCAACAAGCTCCGCTCCATCCGTCAATGGCAGGTTACTTGATATGGTTGCCAATTGTTCTTCCTTTATACCTTTTAAAAGCGCCACCCTTTTTCGAAAACTTTCTTTAAAATCTATCTCACCTCTCATGGCAGATTCAGTAATTTTATTCACCTTTTCCCCCACACCGGCAAGCTTTGCCAACTCAACAATGACTTCAGCCTGGATCAATGTTGAATCCATGTCAAAAACAACCAGTTTTCTGTTTTTACTGTAAATATTATCAACATGAAAAGAGATATCAATTCCGGTTTTCTGGGAAATCTCCATGAATTTTCTTCGCATATCAAGAATATTTAAGGGTTGTCCGCTGACAGCAAGCTGTACGCACGCCCTTGGATTGGCCTGGGGCTTTTTAAGTGAAATCCGACCAGTAAGGCGTGTGATGCCGTCAATATTCAGGCGATTTTCCGCTATGATTGATGCAACCGAGGAAATTTGCCGAGCTGTTATGGTCCTGCCAAGCAGGGTTATGATTCTTTTTTCTTTTCCATATTCATGAACCCATTTTTCATAATTATCCGCTTCAATCGGTGTAATGTCTATCTTAAGCCCCATGTTGTGGCCTTCAAACAACATATCTTTAAAAATTGAAGAAAAGTCTTTTGAATTCGGAATTTCCGCCAGAATGCCAAATGCAATATGCTCATGGATGACGGCCTGACCAATATCCAGAATGTTCACACCATATTCTGCCAGAATCCCTGTAAATTTTGCATCCATTCCTTTTCTGTCCCTGCCTGTAATATTTATCAATACAACATCACTCATTGCCCATATCCTTTAAAAGACGGGGTCAGGCTTGCGTTGTTGCGCTTATTGAGCAATAAGCGCAACAACGCAAGCCTGACCCCAAGCATTTCCCCAATTTGTTATACTGGCATTTATATATCTTTGATCAGCAATGACTTGCAAGCAATTTTAAGTTATAAATATTTTTTAACTTTAAGAATCAACAGGGCTGAAACCGTAAAAAGTCCTCCAAAGGCAATTCCGATAAAACAGGCTAAACAACTGACAAAAAAAATGGTCAGGCATCCCAGTATAAGAATTATTTTTTTATTTAAAAAGAAAGGCATAGTTTTTTTAACTCATTATAATTATTCAATTCAGGATCATCTAATACCAGCTCAAACAGCTGCTGCTTTATCTTACCAACATCAGGCCCGGGTACAATACCCAGGATCTGGATAATATCATTTCCGCTGATCTTAAGATGGTTCATCTGAAAAGCTTTTTGCCCTTCCATCTGGGCGAACAATTTTTTCAACCTGATACGAATTTGGGAAATAGTATATGGCCTTTTAGCCAGATTCCCTTTTTTATCTGCGATCCTCATGCGCATGAAATCCCGGTAATCAAGTCCTGATTTATCCAACGTCGAAAGCAGCCTTCTTGCTGCTTTCGGGGTGGTCTGGTCCGTCAAGGGTCTCATATGGGTATTAATCAAAGACGTGATATAGGCAATATGCTTATTGGAAAACCTTAATCTTTCAAGATCATGGATCACGGCTTTAGTCTCATTTTCATGGCCGCTAAATGTTATTTGGCCATCAATTTTTTTTGCTGCATCAAATTTGCCCACATCATGTAAAAATCCTGCAAGCCTTAAAACAGGCAGATTTTCCGGCAGGGCATCTCCCACCATCATGTTGTGTTCAAAAACCGTCTCACCATGATGGGGACCTCCTTCAAGGCCATGACAGCGATCAAGACTTGGAAAAATCTTAGACAATAGCCCTGTCTTTTTTAATGCCTCAAAAAACAGGGAGGGTCTTTTTAACCCCATGGCCTTTATAATTTCACTATGGATTCTTTCTTTTGCAACTAATGTATCCAGCTTATCCTTATTGGCAAGAATAACCCCAAGGGAAGACAGAGAAAAGGATCCGTTTATCAAGGCTGCAAACCTGCAGGCCCTGACCATTCTTGCAGGATCTTCGGCAATTCTTTTTTCAGGATCCTCTGTAAATCTGATCAAGGCATCTTCAAGGTCTTTTTTTCCGTTAAAAGGATCAATAATCTTTTTTGATATGGGGTCCCAGGCCATTGAATTGATGGTAAAATCTCTCTGGGCCAGATCTGATTCAGGAAAATCAGATAGATGAAATTTTGCCCGTCCAGAAGAGATTTCAATGTCGTTTATCGTACAAATGGGAAAAGTTTTCCCCATGGTTTTAACTTTCTGGCCCTTAAAAAGGGATGCCAGCTCTTTAAAGGATGCATTGGTCAGGATATCAAAATCCTCAGGTTTTTTCTGCAGCAGAATATCCCTTACCGCACCCCCTGCAATATAGACCTGGAATCCATTTTTCTTAAGGGTATCAATGATAAACCAAAGGCCTGTGTTCTCTTCTTTATGAGTCAAGATCCCCTTCATGATAAAAAACCCTGTATAAATGATCTGAAGATGTTAAAAATAGAGTTTTTATTTCTCATTTAAAAAAACTCTGTACGAGAACGCCGATAAAAAGGAAAACTGAAATCAATGAATTCACATGGAAAAAAGCAATATTAATATGCTTTAAATTATCAGGTGTCACCAGTTTATGCTCTGTTATCAGAAGCAGTCCTATGATCCCTAAAAACACTAAAAAAACCGGGTGCATATCAAAGGTGATATACATGATAAAAAGGAAAACAAAGGTGGCCACATGGAGGATTAAAGAAATAGCCATGGCTTTTTGAGGCCCGATTTTTGCCGGCAGGGAAAAAAGGCCCTGGTTTTGATCAAAGTCAATGTCCTGGCAGGCATAGAGGATATCAAACCCGGCAATATAGGCCATAAGGGAAAGACTTAAAAAAACAATACTCCATGACAAGGTCCCGGTAATGGCCACCCATGCACCCAGAGGGGCAAGACTGATGGCAAATCCAAGGTAAAGATGACAATATTTTGTAAACCGCTTGGTATAGGAATAAAAAAATAAAAATAACAATACGGGAAAGGAAAATATAAAACAAAGGAAGGACAGCATGGCTGCACTGAAAATAAAGACCATTGAAAACAGTGCCACAAAAAGAAAACCTTCCTTTTTTGACAATAATCCTGAAGGGATTTCCCTTATGGCTGTACGCTGGTTTTTAAGATCAATATCTGCATCTACGATCCTGTTAAACCCCATTGCCGCAGATCTTGCCCCCACCATGGCCGTTAAGATCCAGAAAAGATCCAAGATGGCGGGCGAATGATGCTCCCAGGCCATTACCACTGCAGACAATGCAAAGGGCAGGGCAAAAATAGTATGGGAAAACTTAATCATTCTCCCATAAACCAATATCTTTTTTTTCAAAAGGGATGTTAAACTGACAATATTATTCTCAAAACCCATATCTCAAAACTCACATCTCAATATATACCATAGGTAATAGCCTTACATTTAGGGCATTTGCCACCTTCGGGCATATAATTTTCTATCTGATAGGCATATCGTTTCACTAAAAGTTCATTACAGGAAGAACAATAGGTGTTTTCAGAAGATTGACCCGGCACATTTCCAATATAAACATAAAAAAGGCCTGCTGCCTTACCTGCTGCATATGCATTTTCCAGGGACAAAAAAGGAGTTTTGGGTCTATCCTTCATATTATAGCTGGGATGAAATCTTGAAATATGCCAGGGTGTTTCGCAACCCAGATCATTGGCAATATAGTCTGCCATTGCACAAATTTCATTTGCATCATCATTCAAGCCCGGGATAAGAAGTGTGGTTATTTCCACCAGGATTCCCATGTCCTTCATTTTTTTAATATTTTCTTTAACAGGTTCAAGCCTTGCCTTGCAATAGGTCTGATAAAACCTGTCATTAAATGCTTTTAAATCCACATTTGCTGCATCAAGACAGGGAGAAACCATTTCAAGAAGCTCTTGACTCATGTAACCATTGGTGACAAAAATATTTAACAGCCCTTCCTTTTTAGCAAGCTTTGCTGTTTCAAGGGCCAGCTCAAAAAACACGGTGGGTTCTGTATATGTATATGAAATGCTTTTGCAGCCGGTTTTTATGGCTTCTTTAACAATGGATTCGGGCGATAAGTCTTTTCCCTGGATCATACCGTTGTAATTTTGAGGCATCTGGGCAATATTGGAATTCTGACAAAAAGAGCATTTAAAATTACACCCCACCGTGGCAATGGAATAGGAAAATGACCCTGGCTTTAAATGGAACAAAGGCTTTTTCTCTATAGGGTCAACACTGGTTGCAATGACTTTTGGATATACAAGGGATAAAAGCGTTCCCCCTTTATTTTCACGAACCTGGCAGATTCCCCTTTTCCCATCTTTGATGATGCAAAAATGATTACAGATATGACATTTTACTCTTTTGCCATCCAGTCGTTCATAGATAAGGGTTTCCATTTTTACTGCCTCATTCGTGTGGCTAATCCAGATGCAGGGTTATAGGCCTTTGTCTTTCTCACCTTCAGCATCAAGGGTCTGGTCCGAAATTTTGGCACGGGTTGGATCCTCATGGCAATGAGTGTACCGAAAAATGATTTTTGAACAATTTGAAAGTTTTCTACAAACCTGGCTATCTGTCCGCAGGCAAAGGGAAATTGCAGGGTTGTCTTCCATTTTATGGGAACATTTCCCAGGATAGCAAACAAAATCTGTTTAAGTTCCCAGATACTGAAAAAATGGGCATGGGTATAGATATTGGGCACAAAAAAACTTTTAAACCGCCTGACCATGTTTAATGGCGCATGCCGGTTTAAAACGCATAGAACCACTGAATCCTTTGCCACTCTGCAGGCCTCTTCAATGGCTTTGGCCGGGCGGTCTGTAAACTCAAGGCTTGTAAAAAAAAATGCAGAATCAAAGGCATTGTCCTCAAAAGGAAGTTCCTCAGCCACGCCCCTGTGAAGATCCACCTTGTTTCCAAGCCTTTTTAATGCCAAATCCAGCATATACTGGGAGGGGTCCAACCCGGTCAGATTCAAACCTTTATCCAGCAGGGGTTCAAGGCTGATTCCCGTTCCGCATCCGATATCAAGGATACGTTGTCCTGTTTTCGGGGACAAAAGATCCATCATTAATTTGATTTCAAGATCAAGGCAATACCTGTTTTTGGTTTGGTCAAACCAGGAATCATATAATCCTGCATCTTTAAAATCAAAGACATATCCCATACTCAGCCTATTATTTCTTTAACCTTTTCCATCATCTGATCAATGGCAACAACTGCCGGAGAATCATCATCCAGTTCAAGAAGCGACCGTCTTTCCATATCAAACTCAAGAAGATTGTTATCATCTGGTATGGTGCACAATATGGGAACTCCAATCTTTTCAACTTCTTCCAGAAACGCTTTGCTTAAGGTTTCTGGTGCCCGGTTAACAATCAATCCCTTATGTTTTACAGTCAGCTTAAGATCACCCAGCATTTCATTGATTCGTCCCACAGCTCTCAGGCCCCTTAAGGCATAGTCTGTTACCATGAGAAGGATGTCCACCTTACCACTGGTTCTCCGGCTTAAATGCTCCATCCCTGCTTCATTATCCACTAGAAGGTATTTATAATTGCCTTCCAGTTCTTCGGCAAACCGGTTAAGGATATTATTGACCATGCAATAACATCCCTGACCTTCCTGACGGCCCATGACCAAAAGATCAAAGGCCTTCTGCTCGATCAACACCTGGTTCATGAGCATTTCAAGATACAGCATTTTATCCATACCAGAGGGAACGCCCTGGGGATCTTTCATGAAATTTTCCCGGATATCACCCACTGTTTTTTCTATACTCATCCCAAGGGTTTCACCCAGGTTACTATTTGGATCTGCATCTATGGCAAGAATCGGATCTTTCTGATTATTTATAAAATATCGGATCACAAGTGCTGAAACCGTTGTTTTTCCAACTCCACCCTTGCCAGACATTGCAATTACTTTACTCATATATACTCCCAGCGCAATTATTTATTTTCATATTTAGTGCTCGACCGAAAACCGCCAATTTTCCCGATTACTGCGTTGGGCTCAACTTTTAATCCTCGAAATACTCAATGTATTACTCCGGTTAAAATTTTCGCCCGCCTTGTACTCGAAAAAATTTTCAGGTTTTCAGACAGACACTGTTTCGATAAGATAAGGAGTTCCTTGAAAAAAGCAATCCAAAAAGACCTTATTTTTTCTTTGTAAACCAGTCTTTATCCCCATAAAGATCGATCAGGCAGTCCGGGCAGATGCTCTGGGAAAACGTGACCTGGGAATGTTCCTCAATGTATGAATCCACCTGTTTCCAAAACCCTTCATCGTCTCTTATTTTCTTACACCTGGAACACATGGGAAGAAGCCCCCTGAGTGTTCTGATTTCAATATGGGTTTTTATCCTGGCCAGCAATTCAGCCGGGTTAAAAGGTTTGGTGACATAATCCACACCACCGGCATCAAACCCTTTTAAAATATCTTCTGACCCCGTCAAAGCCGTGAGAAAAATAATGGGAATCTGGTGAGCAAAAAAATCTTTTTTTATTCTTTCACACACTTCATACCCGTCCATGTCAGGCATCATGACATCCATCAAAATCAGATCAGGGTTATTTTTTTTCAAAAAATTAAATGCCTGCTGGCCGTTTAGGGCTATTCCCACTTCATATCCGTTATTGGAAAGAAGCTTGCCCAGAAACTGGAGGTTCTGGGGATGATCATCCACAGCCAGGATCAGTGATTTTTCATGGTTCATAAAACATTCCCTGTTTTTATTTTCAAATCCTTTATTTTCAAATCCATGGAGATTATTTTGTTACTCAATTAACAAAATGAAAAATAATTAACAAGCTCTTTATTTCCCACATTGCATGGACAACGCATGGTATTTTTTCAGTTTTTCCTGGACCTTACCAAAAACAGTATTTTCAGGATAAGAAAAATTTGAATCTGGTTGACCTGCACTGACCCCCGTAAGAACTTGAATCCCCTCTTCAATGGTGCTGACCTTGTAAATATGAAATTGTTTTTTCTCGATGGCCTGGACCACATCTTTTCTCAAAACAAGATTTTTCACATTTGAAAAAGGGATCATGACCCCCTGGGTTTTGGTGAGCCCTTTTTTTACACAGGTATCATAGAATCCTTCTATCTTTTCATTCACACCGCCAATTGCCTGGATTTCACCCTTTTGATTCACGGACCCTGTTACAGCTATTTCCTGGCGGACAGGGATACCGGAAAGACTGGAAAGAACAGCATACAACTCTGTGGATGAGGCACTGTCACCGTCAATCCCATCGTAACTTTGCTCAAATGTAATACTGATACTCACACTTAAGGGATAATTTTGAGCAAACATTCTACCCAGAAAACCGGCAACAATCATTACCCCTTTATCATGGGTCTCACCCGAAAGATCAGATTCATGTTCAACATTAATGATCCCGGTAGTTCCCATATAGGATTCTGCTGTAATACGTGTGGGCCTTCCAAAAGCTATTTCGCCCATATCATAGACAGCAAGGGCATTTACCTGGCCGATTATCTTTCCTTTTACATCCAGCAGAACGGATTGATCATCAAATTGCTCCATTACTTTTTCTTCGTAAAGGTTATGGCGAAACCTGTGCTGGCTGACAGCCATGGTCACGCATTCCTGTGTGACCACTGACGTAGCATCTTTTTTCGCCCAATAATCCGCTTCTTTTAAAACACTCAGTATCTGACCAAATCTAAGGGAAAGTTTTTGCTGATCTGCCACCATCCTTTTCCCATATTCAATCACAGCCCACACTCCATCCGGCGTAAAACTCAGCAAATTTTCTTTTTTACACACCCAGGCAATAAACCTGGCATAATTATACAAATTCTCATCTGTCAGTTCTGCCTCATAATCAAAATCCGCCCTTACCTTAAATATTTTATTGAATCTTAAATCCGTGCTCTGCAAAATTCTAAAGGGTTCATACCCGCCCACAAGGATCACCTTGACATTCAATGGTATGGGAGCGGGCTTTAATGAAGGCATACCATAATCTGCCTGGTCAGGCATATCTTCAATACAAAGCATTGAGTCCTGCAATGTTCTTTTTAAAGACTCCCACACGGGGAGATTCATTAAAAGTGGTTCAATATCAAGGACAAGATAGCCTTTATTGGCTTTCAACAGAGAACCGGCCTGAACCATTGTAAAATCAGTCTCAAATGTTCCCATGATTGGTTTTTTTTCAATTTTCCCAAAAAGGTTATGAAAACTGGGGTTTGGCTCAAAAACAACGGGCGCCCCTTTTTCCCGCCTTCGATCCACCAGGACATTGACCTGGTATCTTTTCACAAGAGAACCCGTCATTTCCTGGAACTTCTTGCCTTCAGCATCCTCCTGGCCTTTACCCCCCATAAACATGGCAATATTATCAATAATATCATCCTTGACGTTTTTCAGATAAGTTTGAATATCTTTGCATTGCCTGAAATAATACCTTACAGGATCAATCTGTTCTGAAATGAGCTGTTCTGTTTTTGAGGCAACGAGCCCTTTTAAAACAACTTTCATTTCATCCCCAAGCTTAGTTGTTTCAAGAAGAGATTCATTAAGTTTTTCTTCAACGGGTGCAGCTTTTGTATCAATTTCCTGTCGTGCTGCTTCATCAAGGGCAAGATACGCTTCCTGGGACATGGGCTGGCCATCTGACACGGGGACAACCTGGTAATCGTTTTCTGTCCTGACTATTGATAGTCCTTTACTTTGAGCAAGATGTTCAACATCCTCAAGCAATTTTTTTTGCCGGTTTGAATATTCTTTATAAATTTTAGCTTGATCTTCCTGAAAAGATGATGTTTCAAAAAATTCAAGAATTTTGGTCTTTAGCACTTCAATAAACTGGGTCATGCTTTGACTGAAATAAACAGCCGAGCCTGTCGGCATTTCAATCACAATCGGGCAATACGCATCATCAAAATTATTAACCAGGCAAAGGTCTTCCGATGTTTCATGACTTTTGGCATACTCAAGAAGAAGCTTTTTGACAGTGGTCGATTTGCCAGTGCCTTCCAGGCCTGTGACAAAAATATTATACTCCGAGCCTTTCATATTCAAACCGAAATCAATGGCTTCAACCGCTCGTTTTTGACCAATAATGCTGTCTAAGGGTTCCAGTTCCGATGTATCCTGAAAGTCAAACAGACCGGAAGGATATTTTTTGCTCAAATCTTTTACCAAAACCTCAAATCTTTGCCACATATTGTCTCCTTTGTTATATTTTTACTTAGTGTTTGAACGAAAACTCACCCAAACACGGGGTTTTCGGTCAGGCACTACTTATCCAGATTTTAAATATCCATGGGAATAATCTGGGCATCAGCGTACAAGGTTGAATCATCAAATATATTGCATTGATACACACCATTAACCTTTTTCCAGCCTGATTGAACCCTTTCTTTTGTTCTGCCGATTTCACGGTTGAATCTTATTTTAATATTTTTTATCTGCTTTCCATTGCTGTTAGTCGTCTTATGATACAATGTCTCCAGGAACCCCAGATATATGGTATTATTCACATGCCCGTTCACATCAAAATCCGAATAACGCAGACTGATATCCATCTCCTGTTCCGGCTGAATCTTCCCACAGGCCTGCCAGTCACCAATTTCCTTGTCAAACCATTTCTCTTTTTCAATCTCATACAGCCCGGAAATCTGGGCCGGCACTTTTAAGATCCGCTTTTTTTTGAAATCATAAAAAAGCCAGACACCTGATCCCCTGGCAATATCCCCTTGAGATGAATGTATATGATACTCCCGAAATCCTTTATAGCCTTTAAATCCCCTTGACCAGGTTGTAAGCTTAATATCCTCACCCAGCACTGGATAGCGGAAAAATTCAATTTCCAAACGATTTAAAAACCAAATCACTCCTTTTTCAAATAATACTTCCGGACCTGCTCCAATCTTTGTTGAATGAAGCATGGCCATTTCCTGAAAAAGCCTGGCAGTTGAATGAACACTCAGTTTAAACTGGGGATCAATATCAAAAAAACCTATCTTATATAATTTTTCTATCTTCACTTGTTACACCCCAATCGGCAAAAAGAATCATAAAAACAAAACCGGTTCCATAAGAATCATCGTCAATTATATCTGTCTCCACCCTTACAACGGAGCCATTTTTCGCATGCAGCCTTACAGGACACCTGCTGCCACAATTAACATTGCATATTGACCATACTATTTTGTCAGACAGATTATGTGTGTCCAATTTATGATATATCCCAGTCATGGTTCATGCTAATTAATGATAATTTATACTGGTATCTTTCAGAATAATTGATGTTGTAAATTTGTGAGAGTTTTTCAAGCTCACTCACAAAAATTCATGGCTCAATTATTCTATATGGATATTTGAAAAGAAAAAATACGAAATCAGCTATTTCCTGTAACTTTATTCCGCCCGCTTGTTTTTGACTGATAAAGAGCTTTATCTGCTCTTGATATCAAGGATTGGAAAAAATCATTTTTATCGGGGATACAGATTGCAGCCCCGGAGCTGATACTGGCCTGAATGGTTTGACCCTCAAATTCCAAATGGAATGCCTCTATTTCTAATCGAACTTTTTCAGCCATCATGCAGACATTTTCCAGAGGTGTGTTGGGTATGAGGGCAATGAATTCATCACCACCATAACGTGCTATGATATCTGTATCCCGTTTAAAAATCTTTTTGATCATTTTTGCTGTGGCTTTTAGATATTGATCCCCGGCCAGATGACCATAATTATCATTGATCCGTTTAAAATCATCAATATCAAACATAATAATGGAGATTGGAGATTGCAGCCTGACAGACCGGCTCCATTCAAACGAAAGGGACTCATCAAAGTATCGTCTATTGTAAAGTTTTGTCAGATCATCGATCCGGCTTATCTTTTCATGGGCTTTTGATTTCTCTTCCAGTAAAAATTCATTTCCAAGGGCATCCCAATATTCCCTGTTCCCTCTATGGGCTATAAAACAAAGGTAGATAAAAAAAATGCCCAGGGAGATCACCAGGGGCATGTTTATTTGATAAAAAATCATTATCCCCATAGCCGGCACCAGCATAAAAAAACTAAATAGAATGGACAATCTTAAGTCCGGGATAAATGCCAGTGCCCCTCCCGCGCAAAGGCCAATAGTACACATTGTCATTAAAAGCGTTGCGCTTAGCTCTCCATCCTGGATCATAAATTTTGCAAACCCGATCCCCCAGATCAATGCTGTCACTGCAACACTTAAAATAAAAATATGATTATTGAGTTTTTCAAGTTTTGGCTGTACCCATTGTGCAAAGTACAGATGAAATAACCTTAACAGGCAAATCCCTGAAAGTGAAAATAAAAATGGGTTGGAAAATTCAGGATGGCGGAGATAATAGTTGTCTGTGAACAAAACAATACAGGCAGTCGACAGGTAAAAAATAATACCAATGGTGGATCTTTTTTTCAAATCGTCGATCACCCTTGGATATAGTTGATATTTTTTAAACTCCAACCTGCCTCCAGTTGAATAAAAATTTATCCTGACCCTTGAACAATGTTCATATCATCAAAATTAAAAAAAAAGCAATGGCTAAAAATTTAAAAGGTTATCTTATCTCCGGGTTTGGGGATAATTGTTTCATAGCCTTTTTGTTGAAGATGCTTTGCAAAGGCAGCGCTTTGCTCTTCTTCCCCATGGACAATACCGATTTTCTTTATTCGAAGATTTGATCCTGTAATAATTTTCTCAAGTTCATGTTTGTCTCCATGGGCACTGAATCCGCCTATTTTTTCAACCTTTGCCCGCAAAGGATAAATTTTCCCCAAAATCTTTATTTCAGGAACGTCTCCATTATTCCCGGGTTCTTCAGCCTGGGCTCCCAGATCTTCAATCCGCCTGCCCAATGTATTTTCAGCCATATACCCCACCAGCAGGATGGTATTTTTTGAATCATGGATCTTATATCGAAGATGGTGCAGAATTCTTCCGGCCTCACACATTCCCGAAGCAGAGATCACCACATGGGGCGATGTATCCTTATTCAGCTCCATGGATTCCTGCACGGTCTGAACAAATTTAATTTTTTCGAACTGAAATGGATTTTTCCCTTTTTCAAGAAATGTTTTATGGGTGTCCTTATCATAGGCCTCCGGGTGTTCGCCAAACACTTTGGTCAGATTGTTTGCCAATGGACTGTCAACATAAACGGGTCGTCTTGGCACCTCTCCTTTATCATAAAGCTCATGAAGGATATAAATCAATTCCTGGGTTCTGCCAAAAGCAAAGGAGGGAATGATAACAGATCCGCCCCTTTCAAAGGTATCATTTAAGACTTTTTTCAGCCTTGATCCCAAATCTTCAACAGGCTCGTGTTCCCGGTCGCCATAGGTGCTTTCTGTAATGAACAAATCAATGTCAAGGTCTTCCTCGTCAAATACCAGGGTTGGATCCTTTAATATGGGTTTTCCAAACCGTCCCACATCCCCCGTATACAGCACCCGGGTTGTTTTATCATCTCTTTTAATGGTCACAACTGAAAAAGCAGATCCAAGGATATGACCGGCCACATAAAACTTTACCGTGGTATTTTCACCAATGGTCACCGGATAATTAAAGGGATATCCATCAATAAAGCCAAGGGATTGCCTTGCCTCATCCATGGTATAAAGCGGTGTGACAATATCAAGTTCATGCTGTTTTTGAAGCTTATGAATAACATCGATGTTGAGTTCATGAGCATTCTTTTTCAACATTTTTTTTATGTCACTTCTTTGCCTATTCGAGACCTCCTGCTTGACATTATTCTGTTCCAATTGGCGTAAAAAGGATCTCAGTGACTTATAGTTCAAATATTGTGCATCTGATTCCTGAATATGTCCGCTGTCCATCAACATATAATCCAGGGCATCTGCCGTGGGCCGGGTTGTCACCACACGGCCTGAAAAAGCCTCTTTTGTCAGTAAGGGGATACGCCCAGAGTGATCAATATGGGCATGGGATAGAATCATATTGGTGATCTTGCTTCTATCAATGGGAAAAATTTGATTTTTTTCCTTACTTTCTTTTCGCCTGCCCTGGAACATACCGCAATCAAAGAGAATTTGATCCTTACCTGTATCCAGAAGATGCATTGATCCTGTCACTTCACCTGCTGCGCCGTAGAAAGTTACATCCATAATTACCTCAATCTTTGTTCTCTGTTTATTTATTAAAGACTTTTTTCAAAAGCTCTGTTGTTCTTTTGACTGGATTTTCCCGTATGGCTGCCTCTTCTTTTGCCATATAATAAAAAATGCCGTCCATTCCTTTTTCCACCACATGATCCGTAAGATCTGCTTTTACATCTGGAACAAAGGGAATAGATTTGTATCCTTTCATCATATTGTCAAAGGACTTTACCGCACCGACCTGGGACAGGCTGTCCTCAATCACAGGCTTCATTTCTTTGGAAAGATCCGGTGACATCTTTCCTTTAAAATACTGTGTGGCAGCATCTTTTGGTCCGTTATAAATTCCCTTTACATCATCCATTGTCATACTTTTAATGGCATCCCCGAATAATTGTTTTGCCTTTGGTGTTGCAACCTCTGCTGCCCTGTTCAGCTTTAATTCAAGGTCTTCAAAAAGAGAGGACATACCCACCTTGCTCAACATATTTTTTACCTTTTCAAGACTTGCCGGCAAGGGAATATGAATGTTGGAATCCTTGTTAAACCCATCTGTTGCCCCCAATTGCTTCACAACATTTTCCGAGCCGACCTTAAGGGCTTCTTTGAGTCCGGCATTGATTTCTTTAATGGTCAGTGCGCTTGCTTTATCGCCCCCGCCCAATGATTTTAAAAGATCACTGCCTTTAGTGAGCCAGGAATTACCGGCAAAAACCTGTGCTGATAATATCAGCGTGGCCATGAAGACCACTTGCATTATCCCTAAGAATTTAATATTTAAATGCTTCATTTTTACCCTCCATGTATTAACCAATGAATTTTATCCAGTTTTATAATTCCAGGGTTTCTTTGCCATGGATCTTGCCAAGGCGTGAAATTTTTTTTAAGGGCAAACCTGAAATTAAAAACCAAATATGATCCTATTTTGTAAAACCTGGCAATAATCCCTGAATCGACTTTTTCACATCTTTTGTAACTGATTCTATTTTTTCTTTAGGATCTACTTTTGTATCCAACACCTTTTTTAACCCTTCAGTGCTCGGAAGACCCTTGCCTTCTATCATACCCTTCAAATCAATGCCTGTGAGATCAGGACGGATTTTAGGAGAAGTAAATGCGCCGGTAATAAGAACCGGTACCATCAAACCCGATCTTTGTTTTGAATCCCCCTGGCCTTTCAAGGTGGCAACAAGTTTTGGCTCCACCCTTAAATCAAGCAGCTCTTTTACAAGATTGACATCTCCTGTTGCAATCACTCTCAACAGAGGAGACATCATACTTGTTCCATCAGTATTGATAAGGCCATTCTTTGCAGTAAAAGGAATTTTCAATTCTGCAAAATCAGTTCTTGGTTTTTCTTTTACTTGTTCCCCCGCTCCCAATTTGGCCGTGATATTTCGAACCATACCGGCAAGGTCAATACCGATAATTGCACCGTCAGTAAACAAAAGCTCCCCTTGTCCTGTCAATGTCTGCTTGATCATATCAGCCGTGTCACCTGTCATGCAAAGTCCTATATTGGCGTTCAGTGTTCCATCTATCAATTCCTTTTGCAGGGCATCTTTCATCAAAGGTCCTGCCTGAATACCCTTGGCATCCATGGTTACTTTTGTCCGGGGATCATTTTTTTGAACATTGAGTACAAATTTTGATGCAACACTTCCCTGGTATAGATTTAATCCCAAAGGATCTATGGTAACAATGCCATTTTTTGCCAGAATATGGACGTCAATATTTTCAATAGTTGCGCCATGGGCCTTTAATTTACCGACTTTAACCTTTCCATCCAGAACCAGTTTTCGCAAGGGTTCATAATCTGCTTTTTTAGAGGGTGTGGTGCCGGCGGCCTGGGTTGTTTCTTGCTTTGCCGGGGGTTCAGGCAGATACCTGTCAAGGTCGATCTCGTCCAATTGAAGATCAAACTTCAGGTTGGGCTTTAAAAACTCTTTGGCTGAAGCTGAAAATATCAATTTTGAATCATCCAGCTGGATCTCTCCCTGGGAGAGGGACACACTGGCTGGGTTCCCTTTTAACCGTGTTTTTAAAGACAAGGCATCCAATACTTTTGGATCTTTTGTCTGAACAGGGAACTTTTGATCCAGGGCAGCCAGAAGTTTTCTGGGTGAAAAAGAAGGTATATTCAATTCAAGATCAAAGGACTGGCTGGTCAAAGAATCGATAATATTACCCTTTATTGTTATTTCCAGTTCTTCCAAAGCTTTTACAACAACATCAATTGCCATTGTACCTTTACCCGGTTCCTTCCCAATGGGGCCGGCCGTTCCTTTAAGGGAAACCGGTTTCCCGTCAACCATGGCAGTAAATGAAATTCCAATAGGATTTTCAAGACTGATATTCTCTAAATTCAAATTCAGGTCTGATATCTGTTTTTTAACATTTGTTCCTTGATCTACATATATCATTTGACCGTTTGTAATGGAAAATTTATCTACCTGCAAAGCTGCAATGGGCAGACCCTTTTCAGAAGAGGGTTTTTCTGTCTTCTTTTCCGCAACTGCTTTCTTCTCTTGTTTTGGACCAATCCCCTGCCAGTTGGCTTTACCATTTTTTAATTTTTCCAGATAAATCACAGGGCCATCCAGAACAAATGTTTTAACTTCTATTCGCTTTGACAAAAGCGGCATCACCTTGAGCCTGACCTCAA
>CAYWGN010000072.1:0-19531 GCA_964457495.1 uncultured Desulfobacula sp. | reverse complement strand
TATCAGGTTAAATATCCATTCTTTCAATAAATATTGAAGCCGGGAATACCATTGCCTTGTGACAGGTAAAATTTTAGATAACTTTTTACCTGAATCGGCTGATACCAAAGGGCGTGATATTAATCTCCGGTGTTTTGTCATAAACCATGTCACACACAAGTTTTCCAGTTCCAGTTGCCAGGGTCAGCCCCAGCATGCCGTGACCAGTTGCTATAATAAGGTTTTCCTGGGAGGGGGCCCTGTCTATTATGGGTAAATCATCATAGGTCATGGGTCGCAGGCTGGTCCATTGTTCGATAACAGGATGGCCCACAGGGTCCTTTAAAAATGCGCCTGCCCCTGAAATAAGCTTTGAAAGGCGTTTAGGGTTCAATTTATCATCATACCCTGAAAATTCCATGGTTCCTCCCAGGCGATAGCCGCTTTTCCATGGGGTGACAACCATACTTTTTTCATAAAGAGAGCAGGGATAGGTGGGACATATGCCAGGTCTTTCCATGGTGATGCTATACCCCTTTCCCGGCTGAACCGGCAGATCAAGTTTTAATTGTTGCAGGGTCTGGGGCGCCCATGCCCCTGTTGCCAGTACAAAGGCATCTGCCTTGAATTTGCCTTTAATGGTATCCACTCCCACAACGGTATTTCCTTTTATTTCAAACTCCAGAAGTTTGCAGTGTTCTTCTATGATAAGTCCTTTGCCGCTCAGGTGTTTTCGCCAGGAAGCCATGAGCATGTCTGGTTTGAGGTGCCAGTCGTTTTCATTGAGCCAGGCACCGGCAATATCATTTCTAAGGGCAGGTTCAAGCTGCTGCAATTCTTTTTTATCAATTCTTTTGGCTCCCATATTATAGGTATTCAGAAACTCGTTGGTTGTCTGATATTTTTCAAAATTTTTCTTGTCCTTGAACACACTTAATATGCCTTTTTTTTCAAAATCGCAGCTCATTATGTCCAGGGCCAGCAATGTATCAAACAGGCTGATGGAATAATTCAGGATTTCGTATTTGTCCTTGGCTGCCCGTGTCATATGGGAGGCATTGCATTTTGAAGCAAATTTTAACAGCCAGATCAAGAGTTTGTAATCCAGCGCGGGTTTTATATAGAGAGGCGAGGTCCCCCTCAGTGTCCTTGCAATTTCATGGCTGACCGCTCCAGGAGAACACATCGTTATGACATCACTGAAATAAAGCAGGCCGCAGTTTCCATGGGATGCCCCATCTCCGATTTTATCTTTTTCAATGATTCTGACACTTGCGCCTTGATCAATTAAATAATGAGCACAGGCAAGACCTATGACCCCGCCTCCGATGATAATGACTTCCTTGTTAGATCCCATGGCGCTTTTCCTTTTACCAGTAAATTATTTGATAGAGACTTTTGAGTTTAAGATGAATATTTTGAATTAGCCTTTTGATATTTCACTAATATCTTTGCCGATATTGAGCATAGTCCGGCAAAAATAAATACTTTTTTTGATGGTTTCAATCTCGAGGTGCAGGGCAGTCTCCATGTCTTCCAGGCTTATCCCCATTTCAGTTTCAATATTGATACGGTTGGTGGGGGAATTATTTTTAATGAGCTCATATGCTTTTTTAATGTCAATATCTCCATCACCCACGGCCACCCCGCTGACTTTAAAACCATCCCGGCAGAATTCAATGCGATCATCCCTGAAATGATTTGTAAATGCAACAGGAGCAAGATTCTCAATTGCTTTCATGGGGTCTTCAGCAATATGCCAGGCATTCACAGTATCAATGCAGGCTCCGACAAAGGTATGATTCACCTCTTTGAGTACCCAGAGAATTTCTTGGGAAAAACTATCACAATGATTTTCAAGGGCCAGCCGGATACCATATGCCTCTGCCGCTGGTGCTGTGTTTTTTAATATTTGTGCTGTTTTCTGCAGATAGGGCATGACCTTTGGATGAAACCTACTGCCTGCCCTTGGCCGGGGCCGGGGTAAATCCATACTTACCTTTACCACGTCTGCCCCCAGCAAATGTGCCGTGTTCAGGCCGTCTTCCAGATTATGCTGGATACCAATGCCAAAATGCCCCAGGTCAAGGGACATATTGTACTCCAGGTAAAGGTTTTTTTCTTTTGCTGACGTAGCAACTTCCCTGAGAAAAGAAGGTTCCAGGTTTTCCAGGACCCCGTCATCCAGATGAAATCCGTCCAGACCGAGTTCAATACCCAGATCAAAAAGCTGAAACGTACTCAATTGCCTTTCCCATGGCAGTTTAAATCCAGCCCATGCCTGACCGATCCCGTGCAGATATAAACTATAAGTATGCAACCCCAATAGCATATGGTGATTTTCTTTTTGATTTTCATGCATATTTGAGCGCATATTTGAGCGCATAAAATATTTTCCTTTACTTTTTTTTAAAATTATTTAAGTCTGCTGTTTATATCGGGTCAGTATTATTATGGAAATTTTATTTTTGTCAAGGAAATCTGGAAAAAATTAAAGAATTTATTTATTTTGTATGACACTATTATTAGTGTGGTTTTATTGAAATCGAATAGAATATGACAAGTGTTCCAACCCGATAACCAGATTCATTTAAAATTTAAAAGAGATGTAATATGGCAAAAAACCCAACCCGGGAAGAATTGAAACAACGGATTTCAGAGTTAGAAAAAGAGGTGGAAAGATATGCTGTACAGGACAAAGATGAAAAATATCGTACTCTGTTTGAAAAATCCAAAGATGCTATTTTAATAATTAAAAATGAAAAATTTGCTGATTGCAACCAGGCAGCTTTGGATATGTTGGGTTATAAAAACAAAAACAAACTCCTTCAAACCCATCCTTCAGAATTATCTCCGGACACTCAGGCAGATGGCAGCGACTCATTAGCAAAAGCAAATGAAATGATGGATCTTGCACTGAAAAACGGCAGTAATAGATTTGAATGGGATCACATCAGAGCAAATGGAGAAATTTTCCCTGTAAATGTTCTTTTAACAACAGTTTCTAACCAGGAAGACAACCGGGTAATTCATGCTATCTGGCGTGATATCACCCAGCGTAAATTGGAAGAAAAAGCCCGACAAAAAGAAAAAGAAATCCTTTCAATAATTCTTGAAAGCACACCCCATGGAATTACATTGATTGATAGCCACAATAAATATCTCTATGTAAATCCTTATTTTACAGAAATCACAGGGTATACGCTTAAAGATATTCCCACCCGGGAAGAGTGGTTTAAAAAAGTTTATCCAGACAAAAATTATCGAAAGAAAGTCTTTGAAATATGGGGCAGTGACACCAATCAAACAGGTCATAAAAAGAATCGTGAATTTAAAATAAAATGCAAAAATGGCCAATCAAAATACATAGAATTCAGGTCCACGTTTTTAAAGGATCGAACAATTTCTGTGCTCGCAGACATCACGGAACAGAACCAGGCTAAACAGGAATTGAAATTACTAAACTTGAGATTGAAACACGAAGCCACCCACGATCCTTTAACCGGGGCCCTGAACCGCCGTGCTATTTTAGACAACCTGACCAAAGAGTTGATCCGTGCTAAAAGGAGAAACACCAAGCTAAGCATTGGGTTATGTGACATTGATCACTTTAAACTTGTCAATGACAGGCATGGTCACCAGGTGGGCGACGATGTCCTGTGCAGTTTTGTAAAAGTTATGCAGAAAACCCTTCGACCCTATGATCTCCTGGGTCGATACGGTGGAGAAGAATTCCTATTGGTTATGCCTGATTCTATAGTGTCGGAGAAAGAAGGGGTCTACGACCGATTGAGAGCAAAAATAGCCGACCATAAAATGATCACAAGATCTGGTGAGGTTAGTATCACGATCAGTATCGGCATTACAAGTAGTACAGGGGAAGAGACAGCAGATGCAATGATTGCAAAAGCCGATGCCGCCCTGTACAGGGCTAAAGAAAATGGGCGTAATCAATTGGTTTTTGCGGATTAACAATCAAATTGGAAAGAGACATCAGCACTGCTTTCCGGCGATCCGATGGGATCGCCGGAAGGTGTGGATTTCTACACAAGCATTTTCCTGAGTAATGCTTTTACAATCTGTACCTTGAATGCATTTTTGGAAAGCGGCTTAATAGTTCCCTTTGCAAAATCTCCTGCTGCCTTAGCTGTTTCATCGTTTGCCGGTTTACCTTCAAGAAAAGCTTCAACTGCCTTGGCTCTTAATGGAATGGGAGCCACAGCACCGAGTATGATGCTTACGTCTTTAATTGTCTGGCCGTCCAGATTAAAGGAATACGCAAGGCTAACAATGGGAAAGTCAATTGCATTTCGTATTCTGAATTTCTGATAGCCTTGCCTGTTTGTTTTTGAAGGTGCCGGTATTTCAATTTCCTCTACAAGCTCATCATGATCAAGAACGGTGCATTTCATGATATCTGCTGCAAAGAAGTCATCGGCGCGAAGGGTTCTTTTGGTGGTTTTAATTTTTGCACCAAGCGCCATGAGAGCCGGTGCCATGTCAGATGCATTCACGGCAATACACCCACAGTTCACGCACCGGGCCGCTTCGGCCTGGATGTCGTCTATCCCTTTTATGTCGAGGGTTCTATTGCATTTGTTGTGACTATCACAATGGACCTCAAGGGATTCACCCATGGGCATACTGGTTTCAGGCGTGATCCTGGCAATGGAAAGGGCGGTTTTACGGCCGGCATCAACGGCATGGATTATGGATGCCGGGCCACTTACGATATCACCACCGGCATAAACACCTTTCAGATTGGTTGCTCTGGTCGCTTCATTGATCACAATCCAGCCGCGGTTGGTTTTTACCTTATCTTCGGTGTAGGAGAGATCCGTTGATTGACCGATGGCCAGGATGATCTGGTCAGCTTCAATGTTTTGTTTGACTGATTTATCAAAGCTTGGATTAAACTGGCCATTCTCATCAAACACGGATGTGCAACTGACAATTTCCATCCCAGAGAGTTGACCATTTTTTTCAATTATTTTATCCGGGCCAAAGGAGGGCAGTATGGTTACGCCTTCATGGAGGGCCTCTGCTATTTCTTCTTCAAATGCAGGCATGGTGTCCCGGGATTCCAGACAGACCATGGTGACCTGCTCAGCTCCTAGACGACTGGCAGTGACAGCTACATCAACGGCCACATTGCCACCGCCGATGATCAGCACTCGTTTGCCTATGGCAGGTTTTTCACCCAGTCCCATTGTGGCCAGGAAATCAATCCCCGGGGTAAGAAGTTCTGCTTTTTCCATGGGAAGGGTTCTCTCGCCCCATGCACCTGAAGCCAGAAACACGTGTTTGAATTTTTTGCGAAGGTCTGTCAGGGTGACACCCTCTTGACCCACAGTGACATTGAATTTGAATTCAATGCCCATGGCCTTAAAGGCGTTGATCTGTTTTTTAACAACGTCTTTGGAAAGACGGTCGGCCGGAATACCATAAGTGAGCATACCGCCTGCTTTTGGCATTTTGTCATAAACTATAACCTGATATCCGGCTTTTCGAAGATAATATGCAGCAGATATGCCTGCAGGCCCAGCACCAACAATGGCAACGCTCTTCTTAAGTTGTTTTTTGGGTGGTGTCAGGAATTCAGCTGCATTGTCAAGTATATAATCGCCAACAACTTGTTCAACATTTCTGATTGAGACAGCTTCATCAAACTCAGAACGATTGCATTTGGACTCACACAAATGCGGGCAGACGCGTCCGGTAATGGCTGGGATGGGGTTGCTTTTAAGGATGATCAAGGCGGCATTGCGCAGGTCTCCCTTGCGAACATAGTCCATATAGGCCGGGATTTCAATGTTTGCCGGGCAGGTTTCCGAGCAGGCGGGTTGTGCAACCCTCACACTGCCGAAAATTGAATGATATCGATTCTCCCCAAGAAGCGCTCCACATTTGGTACCGCCTTTTCTCAAACAATGAAACAAATCGTCAGGTGCACGATAATACCAGCATCGCGGCTCCTGGCAGATGTTGCCGCCAAGGGTGCCCATGTTTCTGAGCTGGGGGGATGCAACGGATAGAGCTGCTTGTGCCAATAGTGTATACTGGTCTTTGATAGTTTCGTTTTTGCATATGTCTGTGAGGGTGGTCAGGGCACCGATACAAAGTCCATCTTTTGTTGCCTTTATATAGTTCAGTCTTGGAATTGTCTTGAGATCCACCACGATCTCAGGAGACTGGGCATGAATTTTGTCCTTGAGTACGCCAAGTAAGTCGGTTCCGCCTGCAATGGCAACCGCTTTCCCATTGCTTTTAGACAAGATGGCAGTGGCTTCCTTGAGAGACGAAGCTGATATGTGTTTGAAGTTTCTGAGAGTCATCTTTTTCTCCTTAAACCTTTCCCAGAGCCCGGAGCACTTTCTCGGGCTTGATCGGAATATCATTAATTCTTACCCCAATGGCATTGTAGATTGCATTCATGATGGCTCGCGGTGTGCAGGTCAGAGTCCCTTCGCCGATTCCGCATGCCCCGTATTCCCCTGCACCTTTCCAGATCTCAAGAAGGATGGGATCAATTTCAGGCATGTCTGCCATGGTGGGAATTTTGTAATCTATCCAATTAAAATTGAGGGGTACACCGGTTATTTCATCATAGATAATTTCTTCGGTCAGGGCTTCACCCATGCCCATGACCTGACCACCCACCTGCTGGGCTTCGGCACCCGAGGCAAACATGACTTGACCACAGTCATTGATGACCACCAGATGCAGTACATCGACTTTTCCCGTGTCTGTATCCACTTCCACTTCGGCAAAATTAGCAAAATAAGGAACGCCTGTTTTTGATGCATTGGGCAATCTGCTCTTGGTGACCACGATGGGCACAAGATCGCCTTTAAACAACAACTCTTTCACTGTAAGGCACTGGTCAGGGTTTTTCTTAACGAAAATACAGCCATCAACAATGTCCATATCCTTGGATTTGGCTTTGAGAACGGATTCAGCCCTTTCAAAAATCTCTCGTTTGAGTTCTTCCACGGCAGTGGCAATGACCTCAGACTGCAGATAGGACACGGCACTGTCGGTCTGGACGCAGTCTTTCATACTGGTGTCTGTGTTAACCACATGATTCCAGTGAATTTTTTCCGGTGTAACGCCCAGAAAACTCAAGGACTCGGAACACCCCAGAACGTTGCAGGTGTTTGAACCGGTTCCTGTTTCCACTGTGGGTGCATTAAGAATCACGGTACCGTCAGGGTTCAGGGTGATAGAAATCGGAATATGCCCCCGGCGGACTTCCTGCCATTCCGCATGCCATGCCGGATGCAGTGAAAATCCTACCCCGCGTTTCTTGATCTTATCGTAGATTTGTCCCTGACCGGGTTTGTTGCGCTTTTTGCTCCATCCGATTTTTTCTGCGCCCTGTTTCAAAACTTCCATCAAACTTTTGTCCGGAAAGTCTCCCCACTCGTGCCCGAAATTTTTAATGCACAGGTCGATGGGGTCCATGTCCAGTCGTTCAGCCAGCAGGTCCACAACGTGGCCAAAAATAAGATTGAACTGGGAATTACCTACTCCCCGCATCATACAGGCCGGCAGTTTGTTTGTATAAACAGCATAGGATTCCAGTTTTACGTTGGGAATATGGGCAAAAGAGACTTCCGAGATCTCCAGGGGAGCAAATTTCAGAGCGAAAATAGAGTGATCTGCATAGGCACCGGTATTGCCGATGGACTTGAAGTACATTGAGGTGATGGTGCCATCTTTTTTAGCACCCACCTTTCCATAATAGATGGCTGGTTGACGCGAATCGTGAAAACTTTCACGACGGGTATGTTTGAACTTTACAGGACGACCCGTTTTTTTCGAGAGCACGGCCGTGAAAAGAAAGAAGGGCTGTTCCCCGGTATCTCCCCGGCCAAACTGACCACCGACATAGGAACTGATCACGTTTACCTTATGCAGCGGCAGGCCCAGCATTTCACTGATGTGCATGCGCGATTGATCCGCTTCATAAGAATTGGAATAGAGTGTGAGCTTTTCGTCTGTCCAGTCAACCAGACAACACCAATTATCAAGAGAGGCTTGAGTGGCGTTGTGGTGGATCGAGGTGCCATCAATAACCACATCGGCTTTGGCAAAATCAGCATCAACGTCTCCTTTATCAAGAAACACATCCTCCCCCCCCATTTTTTCCGGGGGTAAAACATTGGTCTGGGTCATATCCGGATGAATCAGGGGAGCACCAGGCTTCATGGCTTCCAGGGGATCAAGGACAAAGGGGAATACCTCCCATTGGACATTGATCAACCGGATGGCTTCATCAGCGATCTCTTCGCTTTCTGCAGCCACCACAGCGCCGACTTCATCCGTAACCCAGCAGGCATAGTCTCCCAATACCCGCCGATCATTGAAATCCGCCCACATTTTTTTGTCATAGGATACAGTATCCACACCATCGGTCCACCCCGCATTGGTTGGCTTGAGTGAGGTGAACTCCGGGTCCTTATAGGTCATTACAGAGACTACGCCGGGAAGTTGTTCAGCCTGGCTCACGTCTATCTCCTTGATGCGGGCGTGGGCATGGGGGCTGCGCAGGACCTTGGCATACAGCATACCGGGGAAGCGGCTCGCCAGCGTTATGTCATCTATATATTCGACTTTTCCCCGGGCCTTTTCCCAGGCATCAATTCTGGGTCGGTAACCTCCGACAAATTTGCGATTCGAGTTTGGACGCGGTGTATAGGGCTGCTTCATGACTCTTCTCCTTTCTTCGCAATTTTTTCTGAAGCGTGCGTAACGGCCTGGGCAATACCGGCGTAGCATCCGCAACGACAGATGTGTCCGGAAAGGGCTTCCTTGACCTCGGCCATGGTTGGCACGGGATTCTCATCAAGTAGTGCTTTGGTACTCATCACAAAGCCGGGAGTGCATATCCCACACTGCAAAGCTGTTCCATAACCTGGTTCACACTGCTGTGCAAAGGCTTCCACTATGGGATCATCTTTGGCAAGCCCTTCAATGGTGAGTATCTCATGTCCGTTTGCCTCAACTGCCAGCATCATGCACGACAATATGGCCTTGCCATCCATGATCACGGTGCAGGCGCCACAGGCACCCTCGTCACATGAAACCTTGAGCCCGGTATAGCCCAATTTCTCTCTCAGCAGATAGGAGAGCGTCATTGTCGGCTCAATGTCACGCTCAGGTTCAAAAGTATGCCAGCACCCATTGATCTTTATCTTTATTTTGGATGAAGGCTTGGCAACGGTTTTCTTAGTACCTTTAGATGGTTTAGGCATTGCTCGTCCCCTTTGGTTAATCTATAAAAAAAATATTATTTCAATATGTCCATATTTAGTGATTACACCATTGTTTGTCAACAAAAGGGTACTAATTCAGGAACCTTTCTTATTATTAATTTTTTTTAAAACAAACAGCTGTCCAAAAGATACTTTAATTTGAAACAGTTCTTTGAGTTTTAAGTTGAGAATATGGCATAAAATTACACGGATTACACCAGCATGAGTGACGATTAATATTTTTTTCTCCATACCCTTTATGCAGTGGTTGAAAAAAGGGATTACACGGAGGGATACATCATAAAAGCTTTCAGCATTCGGCACTTTGAAAGTATCGATACTTTCGCCTCTTTTTTTAAATTCTTTTGGATGGTCTGTTTTGATCTGGTCAAATGTTTTGCCGTCCCATGACCCCATGTTTATTTCGTTTAATGCGCTGGTCTTGATTATTTTTTTACCCTTTGCGATCAATCGAGCAGTATGATCGCACCGGTTAAGTAAACTTGAGTAGATGACATCCATATCTAATGGTGTAAAGGCCTGTTTCCAATAAGTGGCCTGCAACACACCTATAGGATCAAGACCGACATCCGTTGTCCCAATAAATCGTTTTTTCTCAGAACCGCAGATCTGTCCGTGTCTCAAAAGAAAAACAAGAGCGTCATCTTGAGAGTATTTCTTTAATAGATTTTCCGGCAGATGCTTCGATTCTGGCTTGTATGAGTTGAGTATGTTCATATCGTTTTAATATGTTTGTCCTGGCCCAGGGGAATTTTATTAAACTGTCCGCAAACCGTTTGTGGTAATTTAAATCAATACCATGTTTATTACAAATTTTATCGGCAAAATATACGAGTTCTTTCTCCCTTATAGGGGTATTTAAATCCAGTTTAATGTCCATGTGCTGGGCAACTATTTTTGACACCTCACTGAACCCGAGGTGCTGAATCAGTTGTGCACCTGCTTGGGCATGGTTCTTCTCCATTCGCATAATATCATGAAGCAGTGCACCTGCTGTCACCAGATCTGCATTTAACTCATCAGATAAGGCGTAGACAATTTTTAAAGCTGCAAATAAGACATCTGCCAGATGGGTCTGGATATTATCCTTATGGGGTAGTAGTTCATTTATGATGGAAAGACATTCTTTTTTGTCCGGGATATGAAGGGATTGAATCTTTTGACAGACCTGTTCATATCCTTTTTTATCATCTGCATCCATTAATACCCCCCGATCGTAAACCTTCAGAGGCATTATCCGGTTGTCCCGGGATAAAAGCAGATCCCTTAAAGTTGATTTATTTTTCAAATCCAGAATATCTATTTTTAATCCGGAAGGTATCAGGGGCGGGTGTCCTGACCGGTCATCAAAATAGGGCATAATGACATGGTCTTTGGTTTTTTGAAATTGCTGAATCATCAAATTAATGGTGGATGGCCGGACAGCCGGGATATCTACTGGAAGAAGGAAAAAACCATGGTTTTTTGACCGGATATTTTTGATGCCTTTTTGTATGGAACTCAGCATTCCGGATTTGTAGTCTGGATTAAATACGGGCAGGGCTCCGGTTTTTTCCACAAAAGGCTCAAGCTGCTTTGCGTTATGGCCGGTGACAACAATAATATCGGTAACCTGATTCTCCTTGAATAATTCGATGACCTTTTCTACTATTGTTTTGCCCCCAAATGGCAGCAATGGTTTAAACCTTTTCATCCTGGAAGAAAAGCCGGCAGCCAGGATAACGGCAGAAATATTCATGTTTTAAACATCCTTTATTTTTCTGCCTTGATCTTTATAATCTCTCCCATAATACTCACGGCAATTTCTGCCGGTGTTTCAGCATGGATCTCAAGACCAATTGGAGAAAAAACTGCCTCAAGTGCTTTCTCCGAGATACCTTTTTTCTTAAGGTTGGTGTAAATCTGGTTCCGTTTGCTCCGACTACCGATCATTCCAATATAAGCGGCATTGGTTTTCAAGGCTGCCTCAAGCACTGTCTGATCATGGAGATGACCACGGGTGAGGATGACGATATAGGAATTTTCATCTATGGAAAGACTATCAAAGGCATTATCAAATTTTTTCACGGCATGAACAGCCTTTGAATGGGGAAATCGTTCCGGGTTGGCAAATTCTTCCCGGTCATCCACCACAACAGTCTGAAAGTCAGTAAGATGAGCCATCCTGGCCAAATGAAACCCTACATGACCGGCACCGAAAATATAGAGGGTGTCTGAAGTATGGATGGATTCAAGAATAAATTCTTCCAGGCCGTGATTGTAAATCACAGGGAAAGTTCCTGTAAACTGGTTATCACAAATTTTATCCATCAGAGGTTTGGGTATTAAATAAGTTCCTGTAACAGTTGTGTCGGGAAGGATCAGGCATTTTCGGGTAGTAAAATCAGACTTGCTGAAGCCATCTATTTTTGAAACCAGAAAGCCTTTTTTCCCCTCTTTTTCAAGACAGACCATGGCTTTAAAAACGCCTGTCAAATCAGAATCAGGAACAAAGGCCTCCATTAAAACTATTAGATTACCGCCGCAGACCATATCCAGCCCGTCTTTTAGTTCTCTGTTCAGAGAAAATTCTTTTATCCGGCTCTTATGCGTATCTATCAAATCCAGGCAGGTATCAATTACCAGCGCCTCCACCATCCCGCCACCAATGGTGCCATATATGGTTCGATCTTTTAATACGATCATTTTACTTCCCGATGTTCTCGGGGTGGACCCCTTGTGGGTCATGATGGTGGCTACAGCAAAGTGTGCACTTTGTTTAAGACAATCCAGTATCTGGTGATTCAATGGTTCCATTGGCAATCCATCCGATTATATTTCGGTTATATTCCACGATCAGGTCCTGGGCCACTTCTTTGGCCCGTTAAACAAGGTTAGGATAGGATGGTAAGGTGGTTTTTGTCAAGGTAAGTAAAGAAAAAATAGATGTTGGGAAAACTTTTGTACGCTTCGCAGATTTCAAACAATTTAGGTTCTGCCCTGTGCTGGCATACCTGTTGCATTTTTAATAAGTTAGGTTTATATAAAACTTGAGTAACTATTAAAATCTATTATTACGTTGTTAGGATTTAATAAAAGATAAGTTCAGTAAGGGTTTGTTTATGTAAGGGTTTTAGACATAGTAGATTGAATTAATCTTTCTGCTGAAAAATATTTTAAAAACAGAAAAGGGGAGGATACAATGAAAAAAAGTTTTTTATTAGTTGTTTTAGCTGTCTTTATGTCTTCTGTTCTAATTGGGAGTCTTCAGGCTGATGACAAAGTTTTAAGACTGATCACCTGGACAGGGTATGCACCAACAGAATTGATAGCAAAGTTTGAGAAAGAAACGGGTATTACAGTTGAAGTGACATACAGCAATAATGAAGAAATCATGTCCAAGCTGCGTGCCACCCGTGGGGGTGGATTTGATTTAGCCCAGCCAAGTCAGGATCGAATTTCATCAGTACAAAAACAGTTCAAAATTTATCAGCCCATTGATTTTTCAAAGGTAGATGAGGCCCAGATTGATCCAAGTATGCTGGCTGCTGTTAAAAAGAATACAATGGTTAATGGAGAATCATATGCTGTTCCTCATGTTTATGGAACCTCGGGTCTTGTTGTTAATAAGGCAAAAGCACCCAATGCAAAAGATTATAAAGATCTGCTGGATCCTCAATATGCGGGACGCGTTTCTTATCGGGTCAGGCGACCGATCTTAATGGCTATGGGTTTTTCATTGGGTTATGATCCCTTTGCTCTGTATGACAACAAACCTGAATATGAAAAATTCCTGGATGTAATGGAAAAAGAATTGATAAAAGGAAAACCTGTTGTTAGAAATTATTATGAAAACGCAGACGCTTTGATTGGGTCAATGAGATCAGGTGAAATCTGGGTTGCAATGGCATGGGAACAGGTTTCCTGGAAATTGCATGAAGAAAATCCAGATATTGATTATGTTGCACCAACAAGCGGAGCAATGGCCTGGGTTGATACATTTGCGATTCCGGCAAAAGCTGACAACGTGGAAGGTGCTTATAAATGGATTAACTTTTCATTAAGACCTGAAAATGCAGCTGTATTCACAAATAATGAGAAATATGGAACAGCTTCTTTAGGTGCGACTAAATTTATGCTGCCAAATATTCGTGATAATTTTACACGAAGTTTTCCAGCTGAAGTAATGGCTAAAATGAATTGGTATCCAACAGTTCCTCCGGGACTGGAAACTATGGAAGCTAAGGTACTGGAAAAAATTAAGATTGCTAAATAGTGCCCGACCGAAAACCGCCAATTTTCCCGATTACTGCGTTGGGCTCAAATTTTAATCCTCAAAATACTTAATGTATTCCTCCGGTTAAAATTATCGCCCGCCTTGTACTCATAAAAATTTTCAGGTTTTCGGTCAGACACTAAATAATTGATTTTGACTTCAGCGGCCTTAATGCTGAAACAAAAAACCCGGCTCATTCACAATAGCAGTAGACAGACACTGCTATTGTGAATGAACGGAAATTAACAAGGTAGTTAAGAATGCAACTGGCATTATCCGTTAAAAATGTAACAAAAAAATTTGGAAACTATACAGCCGTTGATGAAGTTTCATTTGATGTTGAAGACGGCAAATTTTTTTCCATACTCGGGCCATCCGGTTGTGGTAAAACAACCCTCCTTAGAATGATTGCCGGATTTTATGAGCCCACATCGGGTGATATTGAAATCCGGGGTGAAAGTGTGATTGGACTGGAACCCAACAGACGACCGGTAAATCTTATTTTTCAGCATCTGGCACTATTTCCAATGATGAATGTAAAGGAAAATATCGCGTTTGGACTAAGACGGCGGGGTGAAACCGGAAAAACAGTTGATGGAAAAGTTCTTGAGATGTTGGAACGTGTCGGATTACCGGGGTATGATAAACATGAAATCAGTCAGCTTTCCGGCGGTCAGAAACAACGTGTGGCCATTGCAAGGTCACTGGTACTTGAACCTTCAGTTTTATTGCTGGATGAACCATTGGGGGCATTGGATTTAAAATTAAGAGAGCACATGAAGGTTGAATTAAAGGAATTACAGGCTCAGGTGGGAACAACCTTTGTCTATATTACCCACGACCAGTCAGAGGCCCTTGTGATGTCTGATCATGTGGCAGTAATGAAAGATGGCAGGTTTGAGCAAATTGATTCTCCACAAAATCTTTATCACAATCCTGCTTCTTCTTTTGTTGCACAATTTGTCGGTAATAATAATAAATTTACAGGAACCCTTTTGAAAGAATCTGGTAATGCAGCAATAATTCAACTTGAAAATGGTATAAAAGTCAGAGTTGCAAATGCGGATCAATTAGAACATCAGGAAAAAGTGGAATTGTTTATTCGTCCGGAAGCCATGATTATCAATCCTGAAACAGGCCTGGATGAATTGAATATTTTAGAAGTAAAGTTTAAATCAATATTGTTTGATGGTGGAAATAGCAGATTGATAGTGACTTATGGACGATCAAACAATGAAATTATAGTGTCCCTGCCGTTAAATAATCGTTATGATCACCTTAAACCCAGTGACACCATTAAAATCGGGTGGAATCCTGAAGGATCGGCATGTTTTAAAGATGCAGGAATTAAAACCTATGACGAACTATAGGAAACATAAAATCAAGTGGAGCTTTCTGGTATTTTTCACTCCAGTATTCCTCTGGTTAATGCTGTTGTTTGTCATTCCAAATCTGGAATTATTCCGATTATCATTTCTGCTGATGGATGATGATGGGGGTATGGTTTTTTCAATGATTAATTATGTTGCGTTTTTTGAAGATTCCGTCTATTGGCTGACATTTGCCAGAACCGTCGGATACTCTCTGGTCGTCACAATATTGGTATTGATTGTTGCTTTACCAGTCTCTTTTTATATTACAAAGATAGCGAATATTAAAACCTCGGGTTTGTTAATGGTTATGATTCTGGTGCCATTCTGGGTGAGTGAGATCGTAAGGGTCTATGGCTTAATGTTGTTATTACGTGAAAGTGGTATAATCAATACGATATTAGTCAACATGGGTTTGCTGAATGAACCCATTGAAATGCTGTACAATGATGCCTCCATGATTATGGGTTTAATTTATACAACAATTTTATTTATGATTGTTCCCATTGTCGGTGTTATGGACAGTCTTGACGACTCAATGATTGAAGCCGCTTATGATCTGGGCGCTAAGAAAAAAGATATCTGGCGCACAATTATTATCCCCCATTGTATGCCCGGCATTATGTCCGGCTGCATTGTTGTTTTTATGCTGGTACTTGGAAACTATATCACCCCAAGTATGATGGGGGGCAAATATTCACTCTGGTTTACTCAGCAGATTTATAACCAGTTCATTGCGTATTTGAACTGGAATCAGGGCGCTGCATTTGGATTTTTACTCTTATTTATCTCTTCCTTTGTTATCTGGGCAGCATTAAAATTAACCGGTCAAAAATTAACAGAAGTCGTCAAATGATACGAACACTACCGTCAACAAAATTATATAAATATGGTTACAATGCCTTCATCATATTTTATTTTGTGCTGCTTTTTTCACCGCTGATTGTGATTATGGTGCTGGCTTTTAATAATTCAAATTTTCCTTCTTTACCATGGAATGGATTTACCCTTGACTGGTTTTTTGGAGAAGGACCGGACAAAATTGGGATTTTTAATGATGCCAGAAACATGAAAGGTTTAAGAGTTTCCATATATGTAGCGTTCTGGGTAACATCGATTTCAACCTTAATCGGAACCTGCGCTGCTTTTCTTTTTGAGCAGGAAGAGTTTCGGTTTAAAAAATTCTTTTACTTTTTAATGATAGCACCCCTGGTTGTTCCCGGTGTCATCATCGGTATTGCACTTTTGTCATTTGCAACCTCTTTGGGAACATTTTTGGAACTATCTCTGGGATTCGATGTTCGAGCATTAAGTCCTGGATTATTTTTAGTCGTTTGCGGGCAGTGTTCGTTTATTACAACATTTGTAACTTTAGTAATCATTGCACGTTTAAAAAAGTTTGATCGAAGCCTGGAAGAGGCAGCCTTGAATCTGGGGGCTAAAAGATACGAGGTGATCTGGTATATTACATTGCCATTTCTTCGTCCTTCCATTATTGGTGCGGCAGCTGTTGCATTTTTATTGTCCTTTGAAAATTTCAATACAACCATGTTTCTGGTGGGGTCGAATGCAACTTTGCCCATAACCTTATTTACTCAAATCAAGGACGGTTCAACACCAGTTGTAAACGCAATCTCATTGTTGTTAATAACCTGTGTATCTTTGTTTGCTGTTTTAAATTTTTATATTCAACGACGAAATGCAGCAAAAGCGTCTAAATCCTAAAGTTTCGGCCATCCTCAAATATTTATCAATTTATATAATTTCTGTGAGTGTTCATTATGAAAATAATCAATGAAAAAGTAGATGTCCTGGTTGCAGGTGGTGGAACGGCAGGACATGTTGCTGCTATTCAGGCGGGACGCGCCAGTGTTAAAACCGCTGTAATTGAAGCGGGTACAATGCTGGGTGGCACCATGACATCCGGTGGTGTTTATATGCCCAATCATTACTACAGCCCACAAGGTCCTGTTGTTTTGGGAATTGCCTGGGAACTTTACAAAGAGTCCATGGAAATTGAAGGGCTTCCCATTCCTGATTATCGAAAAAGACGGCCAGTGGAGAATCCGGGCTATTATAGTTACATCAATGTTCCGGTTTACTCGGCTGTGGCAGAAGCTGCAGCTGTTAAAGCAGATGTTAATATCCATTATCATGAATTTATCGGTGAAGTTAAAGCAGATGGGAATGTTTGGGAAATCACCTCATTTGGCAGGGGCATAAAAAGGATTACCAGGGCAAAGGAAATTATAGATTGTACGGGCGATTGTGATGTGCTTCGGGCTCTGGGTCTGGGTGTACTGCGGGCAAAGGAAAGACAACCTGGTGCATATCAGTATAAGATTGAAGGCATAGATTACGAGCAAATCTGGGATGAGGAAGTCCAGATTATGTATAAAGAAGCCATGGAAAACGGAACGATTAAAAAAGGGGACTATGGTTATCTGGATTCTTTACCTTTTAAATATTACCTGAATCATGGCGGACACAATGGCACACATGTTTATGATGCAGACACATCCACAGCAGATGGGCAAACCCGGGTAAATATTGAAGGGCGGGAACGTATGCTCAGAATGTATAAATTTGTGAGAACTTCCATACCGGGTTGTGAGCGGTCTGTTCTAAAATATATGGCACCCCATGGTTTGGCAAGGGAAACATATCGTACCGAAGGAGAGTATATCATTACCAAAGAAGATTTTTTAAGCGCTGTTAATTTTGAAGATAAGGTCTGTAATGCTTTTAATTATATTGATATGCACAATGAGAAAACCGGTTGTGATGTTTATTTCCATGAATCAAGGGAGATGGTACCTGTTGTCCCCTTCAGGGCATTGATCCCTAAGGGCAGCTCCAGAATTACTGTTGCCGGAAGAATTGTTTCCGCAGATCGGGTTTCATTGGCCGGAATCCGTGCCCAGTGCACCTGTATGGCCATGGGGCAGGCCATGGGGGCAGCAGCAGCTCTGGCGATCAAAAAAGGTGTGCCTTCCCGTGAAATTGATACAAAGGATATTGTGGCATTGACTATAGAACATGGTGCTGTTCCCGTCAGGCACAAAATAGATTGATAGCGATTGGTTAATTGAGATAAGATTGATAAAAAAAGGGTGAGGGATTAGAAAAATACTGGAGTCAGATGATGAAACAGATACAAGAAGCAGCCAGAACCATACCCGTAATGGCTGAAACAGATGTGCTGGTGGTTGGTAGTGGTCCCGGTGGATTATCTGCAGCTGTTGCGGCCGCAAGGGAGGGCGTTGACACCCTGCTGCTGGAGCGCTATGGTTGTTTTGGCGGAGTGTTGAGCCAGGTGGGTGTTGAGGGTGTTGCCTGGTATAGACATGAAAAGACCGTTGAATCCAATGGCATTGGTAATGAATTTGAGGTGCGGGCCAAAGAACTTGGCGGCAGCTGCCGGGAAACTCAGTCAGACAGTGAAGCCCTTGATGCTGAAATGTTCAAGGTGGTAGCGGATAAAATGGTCCTGGAAGCAGGCGCCCGACCCCTTTTGCACGCAATGGCAGTGGACGTGATTATGGATGGCAATATCATCAAAGGTATCATCATAGAAAGCAAATCAGGCCGCCAGGCAATACTGGCCAAAAGGGTCATTGATGCGACGGGGGATGCTGATATTGCTGCGAGGGCCGGTGCTCCTTATTATAAAGCGTCAAAAGAGGAGCTGATGATGGTGACGGTCATGTTTGCCTGTCGGGGGATCAACCGGGATGTTTTTCAAGAATATGTCCGGGAGACGCTTAAGCCAAGTTACGCTGACTGGGCAGGGGAGAGCTGGGGTCAGACCACATCGGGCAAAGAGGACAATATGTTCAGCCCGTATATTGAAGATCCCTTTAAGAGGGCTGTTAAAGAGGGCATAATCTCCCTTGATGAGAATATCGCCATCGGCGGAACCTGGAGCACCCTCTCTCCTGAAGGCGATGCCACCCAGCTGAATATGGTTCATCTGCTTAAAAAAGACTGCACAGATGTGTGGGACCTGACAAAGTCTGAAATACAGGGCCGTGATACAGTTCTCAAGGCAATAACCGCCTTGAATAAATATGTGCCTGGATTTGAAAAAGCCCGATTGAGAAATTTTGGCATGACCCTGGGAACCAGAGAGTCCCGTAAGATAGTAGGCCGTTACAGTTTGACTGAGCATGATGTGATGAATCAGGCCCGGTTTGATGATACCATTGGTATCTTTCCTGAGTTTATTGATGGCCGTGGTATTATTATCCTGCCCACAACCGGGCGGTATTTTCAGGTGCCCTTCGGATGTATGGTGCCCCAGAAAATTGAGAATCTGCTGGTTGTCGGACGTGCTGTTTCCGGTGACCAGACAGCCCATTGCGCCTTCCGAAACATGATGTGCTGCACGGTCACAGGTCAGGGGGCAGGCACTGCCGCCGCCGTTTCTTTAAAAAATGGTGTGCACATCAGCAATGTTAACATTGCTGACGTGCAGAAAGTATTGATTAAACGGGGAGTAAAAATTCAATAGTAAAAACTGGGTAAAAGTTCCTCCCAACGTCCGTCTGTTTTGACTCAACGGCCGTTAATTTTCTTGATTTTGAATCTCTGACAGTGCTGTTTACAAGGCAAACGCTGCATCCGGTATTTCCATAATCGCCGGGATA
>CAYWGN010000071.1:0-19714 GCA_964457495.1 uncultured Desulfobacula sp. | reverse complement strand
GATAGGAGTGGACAAAATAAAATTTTGTGTCCCGTGCAATACCATTAAAAACAGGGGAATCCTTTTTCAGATTTACCCCGTTCCAGCCGATATGGGGAACGGCAAGTTTGGTTTTAAACCGTTTGACAAGGCCCTTGAAAACCCCCAGGCTTTCATTGCCTGAAAAGTCTTCCTCACTACCCTCAAAAAGAGCCTGCATGCCAAGGCAAATACCCAAAAAAGGCTGGTTGGCCTTAAGATATTCCTGCAATGGATGTATATATTTTTTTTCGTGGAGAATTTTGATCATGTTCTCATAATTTCCCACACCGGGGAATAACAATTTCTGGGCATCCAAAATATCAGAAGGTTTTTTAACCGTTTTGATTTTCCCGCCCAGTTTTTCAATGGCATTGACCACACTTCGAACATTACCAGCCCCGTAATCAAGTAAGGTAATCATATTGTTTTTCTATCCTTAAATAGCTGAAATCTGTTGTTTTTTTGACTGCACTTTTTTTCATAATTGTTTTTTTCTAATTTTCCAGAACCTTAATTTAATGAAAATGATATTATCTGATCAATATTATCTGATCAATATTATCTAACCAATAAACTTGCATTTTCAATGCAGGCCATATCCTTTTTAAATGCCTTAACAAGAGGCTGTATAATATTTATATTTATTTTTATCACACCTATTGTATGGCAGCTTTTACGATCCAGGGCTGTTTTTAAAAAAATATTTATCCTGTCTGTTTTTGCCATCATGGATAATGCCGTGCCTCCGTTGCCTTTATAATCTGTCTTTAGAATATCAAAGGCCTTGTCAAAATCCTGATTATCAAAATACTCCATAAAGGCATCAGATCCAATGCCATCAATGCACTCTGAAAGTACAATCAGGCTGCCTTTGTCCTTTACAAACATGGCAGCGTTATTAATGGCCTTATGGGCCTGGATAAAATTAATGTCTTTGGGAAATCCTCCGCAAGAGGCAATGACAAGTTCATATTTTTTTTCTGTACTGGCTTTATAAAAGGGATCAAGACATTTGCATGCACTTAAAAAATCATCATAGGTATTTCCGACAATGAGCTGACACACCAGTCCCTTTGAGTCAAGAATCCCATGAATTGACACCCTTTGTGTCTCAATCATATCATCAATTTGTTTTAAATCCTCGGCCAAAGGATTGTTTTCAAGATTTCCGGGTCGACAACCAGAGCTTAGTTTTTTTAAGTCTTTATCAAGAAAAAGAGCGTGGTTCTGATAAATATCAGGCTTATAACCTAATCCAGGGAACAGCAATTTTCTGCCGCCGCCATATCCGGCAAAATAGTGATGGGACAGGGCTCCAAAAGTAATGATCAAATCACTTTCAAGAATATCTTTTCGAACATGAACCTTTGTACGGCGATGAGTTTTACCAAGATATGTAAAAAGGCTTTTATCATTGCAGTCATGATGGATAAATCTGTATTTTTTATAAATATTGCCATAGGAGTTCAGGCATTCTTTATCGCTCTGTCCTGCATGGGTGCCGTAGGCAATGAAAAATTGAATCTGCTGGCTTTCTATTCCTTTTTGATGGAGGATATCCAAAACCCATGGCAAATAGGTCTTATAATCGCATAGCCTTGTTTTGTCCGCCACCACAATGGAAACAACCTTGCAGGAGGACACATTTTTAGGCAGGTGCAAAGAAAAATCATCTGCAAACTTTCCCAAGGTGATAGAAAACTCAGGTTCCCGGATGCTTAAAATGTCTGCATTCTCAGGCACTTCAATAGTATTAAAACCTTTTCCATATTTAAATTCAATGTTTTTGAGCATAAATCCCCTGAAGGTTGTCATAAAAGCATATGTCTTTATACCCTGAATGTTCAAGCCTTTTCATGGTATTTTTTATAAAATTATCCTTTTCTTTTATTTTTTTCGGGCTGCCCGTATAGTGAAATAATTTTGAATGGGGCGCCATGACTCTGAAAAGTGCATTGTAAAATTTTTTTCCATAAAGATCCCCCGTGGCTGACGTAAATCTTGGCGGATCATGAATCACGCTGTTAAACATGGCATTTTCAAACCTGTCGATCTCTTTTGTGATATCCGTATGGATCAGTTCCAGTCTTGTGTCTGCAGAAATTTTCAGCCAGGGGTTTAAATTGCGTATTTTTATAACGGCCAGGCTTTTTTCCGTTGAAACTACTTTTCTGGCTCCGGCTTTTAAAGCAAACAGGGCTGAATAACCAAGTCCGCCACAGGTATCCAAGACCTGATCGTTTGCCTTAACAACCAGCTGTGTCTTTAATTTTGCATCGCTTAAGGGATCAATATCTTTAGATCGATGCATCTTGATTCCGTTGATTTCCAGGGTTGGTGCACCGTCCGTGGGTACCAGTTTATAGTACCCGTCGCTTCGAACTTCCACAGGTGTCAACTCTTTATTTTGAAAAATAAAAATTTTGTTTTCAACCGAGGATATGGACTCAAGCTTTTTCATATCAATAAAAGTATCATTATCAAGTATCAGCCTGTCTGCCTCAATTTGCCATATTTTTTCAGACAGATTCAGATCCAGGGACAGACCAACACTTTGAGCACCATTCCTGACCGCCTCAAGGATTTTTGTAACAACATCAAAATAAAAATAGTAGAGTTTATTCATATAAAGTTTATAAATAAATAACTTATGGCATCTAAAAGTCAATGCTGCCCGGAGTCCTGGGGAAGGGTATAACGTCCCTGATATTATTGATACCTGTAATCATCATTAAAAATCTCTCAAACCCCATGCCAAATCCTGAATGGGGCACAGAACCAAATTTTCTGGAATCCAGGTACCACCAATAATCTTCCATTGGCAGTTTCATCTTTTCCATTCTTTTTTCCAGCACATCAAGTCTTTCTTCCCTCTGGCTGCCCCCGATGAGCTCCCCGATTCTGGGTACTAGAAGGTCTACTGCTGCAACGGTTTTTCCATCATCATTCAACCGCATATAAAAAGGCTTGATTTCTTTTGGATAATCCGTGAGAAAAATTGGTTTCTTAAAATAAACTTCTGCCAGAAAGCGTTCATGTTCTGATTGCAGATCCGTTCCATATTTAACGGGAAATTCAAACTTCTGTTTTGATTTCAAAAGGATTTCAATGGCTTCTGTATAAGGAATCCTGCCAAATTTTGTGTTCAAAAGAATATCAAAGAGTTTGGGCAATGATTTATCCACAAAACTTGTGAAAAGATTCATATCCTCGCTGCATTCAGTGATGGCATGCTGGGTGAGATATTTAACAAGTTCCTCGCCATGATCCATGTTCTCTTTTAAGTCGCAAAACGCCATTTCCGGTTCCAGCATCCAGAACTCTGCCGCATGCCGGCTGGTATTGGAATTTTCCGCCCTGAATGTCGGACCAAAGGTATAGACATCACCCAGGGCAAGGGCAAACATTTCAGCAGACAACTGGCCTGAAACAGTCAGGTTTGCTTCCTGGCCAAAAAAATCCTCTTTAAAATCCATTTTGCCTTTTTTTTTCACGGCCTCAGGATCAAGGTTGGTTACCCTGAACATTTCACCTGCCCCTTCAGCATCAGAACCAGTAATCACAGGAGCGGTCAGATTCCTGAATCCTTTTTCCCTGTAAAATTTATGAATGGCAAACACCATCTCTGATCTGAGCCGAAAGACAGCGCCATACTTGTTTGTTCTGGGTCTTAAGTGGGCAATTGTTCTTAAAAACTCATCCGAGTGTCTCTTTTTTTGAAGGGGATAGGATTCCGGGGCAATATTTATAATATCAATCTCTGAAGCCTGAATTTCCCACTTTTGACCTTTTCCAGGAGATGCTACAAGTTTACCGGAAATAGACAAAGAAGTCCCTGTTGTAATTTTTTCTATGTCTGAGTAATTTTTCAGATCATTATTGGCAATGACCTGGATGTTTGTCAGGCAAGAGCCATCATTGATTTCCATGAATGAAAATTCTTTTGAATCCCGTCTGGTCCTGACCCAACCTTTGATAAGGATTTCTCCAGGGGTATTTTCAAGCATTAACAACACATTGATTTTTGTTCTTTTCATTGATTTATCCTGCAAAAAATAATATATTAAAAAATTTGATTGTAGCTAATTGTAGCCAACTTACATTTATTTAAAGACTAGTTTATAAAATTTCACTATCATGCATAAACAAATTTATCAAGATATCCTTGCCCTGGTCCAGACACCGACACGATATACCGGCAATGAGATCAATGCCGTTAAAAAAGACCTGAAAAAGGTGGCACTAACCTTTGCATTGGTCTTCCCAGATCTTTATGAAATCGGAACCTCCCATTTTGGACTACAGATTCTCTATTCCATTTTAAATAAACATGAAAATATTGCGGCAGAACGCTTTTTCATGCCTGCCCCGGACATGGAAGCCTATCTTTTGGAAAAAAAAGTTCCCTGTTTATCCATGGAATCCAAAAAACAGTTAAAAGAATTTGATATCATTGGAATCAGCCTTCTTTATGAATTGAATTTTACCAATATTTTAGCCATGTTCAGCCTTTCCCAGGTCCCCTTTTATTCCAGGGAACGCGAAGATGCCTTTCCCCTGATAATTGGAGGTGGGCCCTGTGCATTCAACCCGGAACCTTTGGCTGACTTTTTTGATGCCTTTGTTATCGGAGATGGTGAAGAGGTTGCCGTTCAAATTTCAAACCAGGTTATTGAATTCAAGAAACAGGGGGATGGTCAAAAAAAGACCCTGCTCAGACTCTTGTCAAAAATAGACGGGGTCTATGTGCCTTCATTTTTTGAGCCATTCTATAACGAGAACGGAATTCAAACACTCTCACCCGTATTTGAGGATTATAAAATTGTTAAAAGAGCCTTTTTACCAGCTCTTACAAAAGATAATTTCCCAACATCACCTATTCTTCCCTTTGGCAAACCCATCCATGACAGGCTGCGGCTGGAGATCGCCCGGGGGTGTTCAAGAGGATGCCGCTTCTGCCAGGCCGGAATGATATACAGGCCAGTCAGGGAACGATCATTGGAAGACCTCATAGAAATTGCACAGACCTCTTTAAAAACAACGGGACATTCCGACATCTCTCTTTTGTCCCTTTCCACAGGGGATTATTCAAATCTGCCCCAACTAATGGAACGACTGCTTGACCTGAACCAGGGATATTGCAATGCCCTGTCTCTTCCTTCCATAAGAGCGGAAAAATTGACCCCGGAATTGATGAATATTATAAAAAAGGTCAGGAAAACAGGATTTACCATTGCCCCGGAGGCTGGAACTCAGCGATTGAGAGACATCATCAATAAAAACCTGACTGAAGAAAGCATTACAGAAACTGTTAAAAATGCATTCAACCTTGGCTGGAAAAACATCAAACTCTATTTTATGATGGGGCTCCCCTTTGAAACATCCGAGGACATAGAGGCCATCTGCAGTATTTCTAAACGACTGGCCTCAACCTATGCCAAGGGCAAAGCAACCATTAACGTCAGTGCAAACTCTTTTATTCCCAAAGCCCATACCCCTTTTCAACGATGCCCACAGATCTCTCTTGCTGAGACAAAGGAAAAACTTCAATATTTAAAAGATAATTTAAGGCACGGCAAGGTCAATCTCAAATGGCAAAGTCCTGAAATGAGTATGGTTGAAGGGGTTTGGGCCAGGGGTGACAGAAAATTGTCAAAGCTTCTGGTGGCGGCTTTTGAACAAGGGTGCCGCCTGGACGGCTGGAACGATAAGTTTGATTTTTCATTATGGCAAAAGGCCTTTGAAGAAACCAGAATTGATCCCTTATTTTATACATCCCGTAAGCGGGATGAAGAAGAACCACTTCCCTGGGATGTAATTGATTCAGGGGTATTGCCTGATTTTTTAAAAAAAGAATTTCAAAAAGCCAAACAATCATCACTCACACCTGACTGTAGAGAAAATGACTGCACAGGATGTGGTGTATGTGATTTTAAAAAAATAAAACCCGTGCTGTATGAAATTCAAAAAACTGACATAAAAATAGATCTCATCCAGAATGCAGGCTTAAAAAAATTACCCGATGACGCCTTTAAAAAGTTTGAATTATCCTTTTCTAAACTTGAAAAAGCAAGGTTTTTCGGACACCTTGAACTTGCCAGCATTTTTAACAGAGCCATAAAAAGGTCCGGGTTAGTTGCCAAATATTCACAAGGATTTAACCCTTTAATGCAGCTTTCCTTTGACAATGCCCTGCCCGTTGGAATGGAAAGCGAAGAAGAGATTCTTTTTATCTACCTTGAAAAGGACATGGCACCCAATACAATTATTGCCTGCTTAAACAAGACACTTCCTGAAGGCCTTTGCATCACAGGATGCAAATCCTTTAGCCGGCTCAAGGGAAAAAACACGGACACTTCTTCATATATCATTAAATTTTCTGATCTTTGTCTTGAAAAAGAAAAGATCACTGCCTTTTTGGGTTTATCTGAATTTATTGTTGAAGACTTGAGCAAAAAAAAGAAAATAAGAAAAACCGATTTGCGAAAAGCCGTTAAAAATATATCTTTTATTGATTTACAAACCATTGAAATGGTTTTACAAAAATATAATGAACGGAACGTAAGACCCACTGAAATTCTGGCAAAATATTTTAAACTGGATGAAAATCTCATAAAAAAGGCCAGAATAAAAAAGATAACCCGAAGGTCACACGTAACCTAAAGGTCACACGTAACCTAAAGGTCACACGTAACCTAAAGGTCACACGTAAAACAAGGATGACCACATGTTAAAAGAGCTTGTTGTAAATTCAGCCCCCCATGAAACACGCGTAGCACTTCTTGAAAACGGCACCATTGTTGAAGTTTTCATTGAAAGGGAAGACGAAACGTCCATTGCCGGGAACATCTATAAAGGCCGGGTGCAGAGGGTTCTTCCAGGAATGCAGGCAGCATTCGTGGATATCGGGTTTGACCAGGCAGCCTTTATTTATGTGGATGATGTCCTGGACACTGCCAGCTATACAATGTATCAGAAATTTGAGCAGGACAATGATATGGAGGTGGATGCTGAAGCTGAGAACGGGGCTATTGAAACACTGAATATGGCAGAAAATCATACCTCATGGAAAGCCTCTTTAAACCAGGAGTGCAATATTGAGGATTTGCTGACAGAGGGCCAGGAGATCATGGTCCAGGTGGCCAAATCATCCATTGGCTCCAAAGGTCCCCGGGTCACCACTCACATCTCCCTGGCAGGCCGATATATGGTGTTGCTGCCCACAGTTGACCACATCGGAATTTCAAAAAAAATAGGAAATGAGGCAGAAAGAACAAGGTTAAAAGACCTTTTATTATCTATCCGGAAAAATAATTTCGGATATATATTCAGAACCCAGGCCCAGGGGATTGATAAAGAAACGATTCAAAAAGAATTAAATTTTTTAAATAAAACCTGGGAAGACATTCTGGTAAAAAATAATAGAGCATCTGCCACATCCCTTGTTTATAAAGACCTTACTATAACCTTCAGGGCAGTCAGGGATCTTCTGGATGATGAGGCGGATAAGCTGATTATTGATTCTAAAGAAGAGTATACAAATGTTAAAAATTTTTTAAAAAAACTAATGCCGGATGTGAAATTGTCAGTTGAGCTTTACCAGGGGAGAGAATCCATTTTTGATGCCTATAACATTGAAGGAGATGTGGCAAGGGCATTAAAGAAAAAAGTATGGCTCAAATCCGGTGGATATATTGTCATCGACCAGACAGAAGCCCTTGTGGCAATTGATGTGAATACGGGCCGGTATGTAGGAAAGCATAATTTTGATGAGACCATCCTTAAAACCAACCTTGAGGCTGTCAAAGAGATTGCCTACCAGATAAGGCTGCGTAATATCGGTGGTATTATTATTATTGACTTTATCGACATGAAAAAAGAACAGCACAGGGAAAAGGTCATGGCCCATATGAATGAGGCCATGAAAAATGACAAAAGCCAGACCAATGTCCTTCCCCTGACGGAGCTTGGCCTTGTGCAGATGACCCGGAAAAGAACCCGGAGAAACCTGACCCGCACCCTTTGTAAACCCTGTTTTTATTGCAATGGCGATGGACATCTTCTGTCAGGAAAATCCATCTGCCACAAAATTTACAGGGACCTTGTCAGCGAGGCCGGGGATATCATGGGCAATAGATTCACTGTAAAAGTACATCCTGAGATTGCCCAATTGCTCCATGGAAGGGAAAAACACCTGATTTCCTCCCTTGAAAAACAATTTTCAAAACCCATTGCAATTTATCCGGAGCCCCATTACCACATGGAAGAATACCATATCTTCGAGTCCCTGCTGAAATAACAGCAGACAAATCTATTCTTGACAATTTTTAAAAAATCAATTAAAGTCTTTTGTTTATTATGGGTTACAGCATTGAGGTTTATAATAAGTAATTTAAGTTAAGGATTGTTAATTTATGAAACGAACATTTCAACCAAGCAACCGGAAAAGAACCAGAAAACACGGTTTTCTTAAAAGAATGGCCACAGTCGGTGGAAGGCGAATCATTAACGCCAGGAGAGCAAAAGGAAGAAAAAAACTTACCGTTTAATTAAAGGGATTTATTGAATAAATTTTGCTTTCCAAAAACGGTAAGGCTCCTAAAGAGAGCTCAGTTTTTAGCACTTTCAAAACAAGGGGAAAAAGTACATACGGACAGCTTTTTAGCAATTGTACTTAAAGGAACAGCTCAAAACAATAGAATTGGCATTACAATATCAAAAAAAGTAGGAAATGCAGTAGAGCGCAACAGGATAAAAAGAATTATTAGAGAATATTTCAGACACAATAAAGAGATTATTTCAGGGCCAAATGATATAAATATCATTGCAAAAAAGGGTCTGACTACGCTATCCAACAGGCAGATTATAGAGAAACTTGGTAAACTTTTTACAAAAATAGCATTACTCAGTATAACTAAATGAAACAGCTATTATTCATATTTATTAAATTTTATCAATATTTTATCTCCCCTTTAACAGGACAAAATTGCCGTTATTTTCCGACCTGTTCGGCATATGCCCTGGAGGCCGTCGAAAAACATGGCAGCTTTAAAGGTACGGCTCTTGCCTTAAAAAGAATTCTGCGTTGTCATCCCTTCCATGCAGGAGGATTTGACCCTGTTCCATAATTTATCCAGATGCCTTATTGTTTTCCTTTTTAAATTTAAAGTGCCGTGTCGTTACAAATTATTTTAGGTATTAGGAGAGAGAATGGATGAACAAAAACGATTATTATTAGCGGTTGTGCTTTCAGTGGTAGTCCTTGTGGGATATCAGACATTTTTTGTAAAGCCGCCCGTGCCTAATAATCAAACACAGCAAGTTCAAAACCAGAATGCGGATCAGGTTCAGGAAAAAAGTCAAAATATTTCCGAATATAAAGCTAAGACAGCTATCGTGCCTGAAGCTGTTGCGGCCCAGAAAAAAAATTATCGAACCATTTCCATATCAACCCCTCTTTATAATATTGCCATTTCCGAATATGGTGCTGCTGTTAAAAGCTTTGAACTGAAAAATTATAAAGCAACAAACAAAAAAGACTCTCCATTAAAACAATTGGTGCCCGTGCAATTGACGTCCGGGACCCTGTTTTTCGATCTTGAAGGACAGTCTGTCCCCGGGTTAAAAGATGCTGTCTACACAGCAAAAATTGATACAAATAAGACATCTGTGTTTGAGGGTGAGAAAACCATTGAATTTATTTTGGGAACATCCAATGGGATTGTGGTGAAAAAGGTTTTTACCTTTAAGGCAGATTCATACATGATTGATTGTGATATTGTTTTTCAAAACGGATCTGGCACATCCTTAAATGATTCACTGGTGATTTCAACGCCGGGATTTTTTGATGAAGAGACCAAAAAAAGGTCCAGATTTGCATTTGAAGGGCCAGTGGTTTTTGTTAATGAAGAATATATGGACATTGACCCGGATGACATAGAAGAAAAAAATAACTATACGGGAAAAATCGGTTGGTCTGGATATTCTGAACGGTATTTTATGACGGCCGTCATGCCCAGATTAAATACTAATGGGGACACCATTGATGCCAGCGTAAAGCTTTTCTATGCCAATGACCTGGTCACTAATAATTATATCCAGAAAATGGATCGGCTGGACCCGGGTCAACAAGGAGTCTATTCCTTTACTTTTTATATGGGCCCGAAAAGCCAAAAAATATTGGGCGGTTATGACAATAGTCTTAAAAATGCAATCAATTTGGGATTCTTTAATGTGATTGCCAAGCCGCTTTTAATTACCATGAATATAATTTATGGTGTAATTCCTAATTATGGCGTGGCCATTATCCTTTTGACAATTTTTATCAAACTTATTTTCTGGCCTCTTGGAACAAAGAGTTACAAGTCAATGAACGAAATGAAAAAAGTTCAGCCGTTGATGACGGAACTTCGGGAAAAATATAAAGGTGACAAACAGAGAATGAACAAGGAAGTTATGGGGCTTTATAAAACATATAAAGTCAATCCGGCAAGCGGTTGTCTACCCATGCTGGTTCAAATGCCGATTTTCTTTGCGCTTTACAGGATGCTCTATCAGGCCATTGAGCTGAGACACGCGCCATTTTTCGGATGGATATCCGATTTATCCGCTCCAGACAGACTGTTTAATTTTAATTTTACAATTCCAATGATGCAGGAACCTTATGGTATCCCCATGCTGACACTTTTAATGGGCGCATCATTCTTGTTGCAGCAGAAAATGACTCCAACTACCGGCGATCCCATGCAGGCCAAAATGATGATGTTAATGCCGATATTCATGACCGTAATTTTCATCAATTTCCCGGCAGGACTGGTTCTGTATATGTTTGTGAACAATATCATATCCATGGGACAGCAGTATTATATTCAAAAAAAACTTTCGTAAGCAGGAGGTAATATGGCACAAACTAAAGACTTCAGCGGAAAAGATATAGATCTCGCTATTAAAAATGCCTGTACAAAATTAACACTTTCTAAAAATGAATTAAAATATGATGTAATTTCAGAAGGAGCATCAGGAATTTTTGGAATTGTTGGCAGGAAAGACGCCAAAATCAGAGTTGTTCTACCAGATATGGATATTGCTGACATTGAAGCCCAGGCTGAGCTGGAAGGGATAATGTCCATTGTGGATGAGGCATTTGGTGAAGAAACAAGGCTTGAACCAACTCAAAAAGTTAAAGAAACAAGACCTGAACCAACTCGAAAAAAAGAATTCAATTCCTTGGAAGAACCCGAGCCCGTCGATGCGTCTGAAAAGGCAGTCGATGTGTTCGAAGAGGCTATTGATGTGTCTGAAGAGGCTGTTACTCTTGGGATAGAAGCATTACAAAAAATGGTGGATCTGATCACTGACGATGCCAAGGTAAGTGCCGGCACAGAATCTGACAGGCTGACCTTAAGCATTGAAGGCGGGAATTCCGGTATTCTGATTGGCAGAAAGGGCCAGACCCTTGATGCCATGCAGTTTTTAACTGATAAAATTATCAACCGAAAGAGTGAAGCCAGGGTTAGGGTCAAGGTGGATATCGAGGGATACATGGAAACCCGGAAATCCAATCTTAAACACCTGGCCCATAAAATGGCAGACAAAGCCAAAAAAACAGGACGTCCTGCAACCATCAACCAGATGAGCGCCCAGGACAGGCGTATTGTCCATCTGGCCCTAAAAGATGACAACCTGGTCAGAACCCAAAGCATGGGTGACGGCTACTATAGAAGACTTGTGATTTTCCCTAAAAAGAAAAATTCCTTTAGGGGGAAAAAACAGTTAAAAAAATAAAACGCCATGAATGATACAATTGCCGCAATAGCAACGCCCTATGGAAGCGGCGGTATTGGTGTCATACGTATCTCCGGTCCAAAAGCTTTTGATATCGCATCAAAAATTTTTTCAAAAACAAAAAACAAGCCTTTTGGACATACACAATTAGACTCCCACAGAGTTTATCACGGATATATTTTTGATACCAAAAACAAGGATATTCTGGACGAGGTTTTATTGATTCCCATGAAAGGGCCTTGTTCGTATACAGCAGAGGATGTCGTAGAAATTCAGGCCCATTCCGGAACCATTGTATTAAGAACCCTTCTTAATGAAATCCTTTCACTGGGCGCAAGGCTTTCCGAACCAGGAGAATTTACAAAACGGGCCTTTTTGAACCAGAGAATTGACCTGACCCAGGCAGAAGCAGTAGCTGATATTATCAATGCAAAATCAGCAAAATCGCTGAAATTTGCCGCAACTCAGAATCTTGGGGTATTAAAAAGCCAGATCCAGGAATTAAGAGAAAACCTCATTCATTTTTTGTCCTTTCTTGAGGCAAATATTGATTTCCCAGATGATGTGGACCCCTTTGAACCATCTAAAAAAGAAATTGGAATAATTGATGATGTGCTTGAAAAATGCCGGGGGTTTATCCGGCAGCATGAAGATGCCTGTTTCTTAAAGGATGGAATACGCATTGCCATCTGCGGGGCGCCAAACGTGGGAAAATCAAGCCTGATGAACAGGATCATTGAACAGAACCGGTCTATTGTAACCACCTTTCCTGGAACCACAAGGGATCCCATTGAAGAAGTATTGAATATCAACGGCATACCCTTTGTGATTACGGATACAGCAGGAATTCACAAGACAGATGATCTTGTGGAAATTATCGGTATTGAAAAGGCCATGGATCACATTAAAGCCTCAGACCTTGTTCTGTTCATGAAAGAGCCTGGAACGGTATTTTCAGGAAAGGAACTGGAAAAAATAGTGCCTCTGAAAAATCAATCAGAAAAAAAAATTATTTTTGTGATTAATAAAATTGATATTAAAGACCTCCCTGTTCCTGAACTGTCAAAAAAATACCAGCACCTCCCAAAAATTGAAATATCCGCCCTTTTGAACCTGGGAATTAAAGAATTAAAACAAAAAATGGTGGAAATCACAATAACAGGCCTTGACATGGAAAAATCATCGGTTATTCCTAATTTGCGGCATAAAAAAGCCCTGGAACAGACTGTTGAAAGCCTTGAAGCAGTAAAAGCAGGGTTAACCCAACCCCTGGAAGAAGAAACCATGGCAATTGATCTTAAAAACAGTATTGATTCTCTTGGAACAATTACAGGGGAAACAGCCTCTTTAGATATATTGGATACTATTTTTAATAATTTTTGTATTGGCAAATAATGCCGCCATAAAACTTGATAATTTTTCAGATCTGTATTGAATAAAGGATAAATATTATGAATTTAAAAGAACACTTTGTCAAATATGAAGCACTGGTCCATATGGCAGATGCCGTGTTTGAACGTGTAAAAAAAGATTTTCCCAAAGAAGTATTCTGCAGGGAAAAATGCAGTGACTGCTGCTATGCTATTTTTGATCTGACCCTAATAGAAGCCCTGTATTTAAACGATAAATTCTTAAAAAAATTCACGGGAAAAGAAAAAAATGATCTTATTGAAATTGCCGGCAAAACAGACCGGGCTCTTACAAAGATGAAACGGGATGCGTACAAAGAAGTTGAAAACGGGGCAAACGAATTGGAAATAGTCGGTAAAATGTCCCAGGAAAGGGTCAGGTGTCCCCTTTTGGGGGAGAACGACCTGTGTGTAATGTATGAGCACAGGCCGATTACCTGCAGGGTTTATGGAATCCCGACTTCCACAGCCGGTGTCAGCCATATCTGCGGCCGTACAAATTTCATACAGGGACAACCCTACCCCACATTGAATATGGATAAAATTTATACCCAGCTCCAACTTCTTTCTGCCCAATTGGTAAAGGATATAAAATGCAAGAATATTAAAATGCACGAAATGTTAATTCCTGTTTCAATGACAATGGTTACAGATTTTAATGAAGAATACCTTGGAGTCCCAAAAAATGCATAATTTTACCCCTGAACAAATTGAAGAAAGAAAAAAAGCTATTTTTGATGCCATGGGAAAAAGAGGCCAGAAGCAAATCCTTAAAAAAGGCTATGAAGACTGGGACCCTTTTCAGGAACCCAAAGACCCCATTGATATCAGAAAAGATAAAACCAAAAGAACCAGCCAGGTCCTCATCCGGGAATTTTTAACCGAGACTGATCATGATGAATACTCCAATTCCTTTGCCCAGGGAGCCTTTGAAATGTGCCTGGGGATCATCAACAATGAAGAAAAAATAAGGGGGATGTTTGAATTTGCCTGCTGGTATGAAGCGCTTTTAAAAAAAGAAGGTCATGATTCTCTTTGATATTCCAGGCTATCATTTTGAATGCAAAATCGTGAACAAAACCGCTATGGACCCAAAAATTCAAATTTCAATCTCATCTACTCAAAACCTTTGCACCCGGTTTCCTCAGCATGTTTTCTTGATTTCGGATATTTTCAGCTACAGAATATCAAACCGTCCTTCTCTTTCCCACATGGCAATATCTTCATCACTGACACTTGTTTGAAAAGCATCGCTGAGGTTGAGACAGCAGTTACTGCATTGTTTGCATTTAAAACTTTTTGCTTCACCCTTTTTAATAAAAAATAATTCAGTTTTTAGCTTAGATTATGTTAAAAAAACGTCACATACCATATGTGGGGTTGCCGAAAATTTATTATAGTCCAAAAATCTATATCCTTGCGGCTACCACTGAAACTTCGCAGAATATACCCGGCAGGGCCATGCGTGCTTCCACACATGCACGAGCCGGTGGGTGACCCGGGACAACCCATGCATCCCACACCTCATTAAATTCTGGAAAATATCTTATATCAGACAGGTAAACTGTGGCTGAAAGCATATGTTTCCTGCTGCTACCGGCATCTTTTAAATGTTTATCCACTCTGGAAAGCATTTCCTCTGCCTGATCTTTTATGGGAGTGCCTGGTTCCCCCACCTGTCCGCACAGGTAAATGGTATTATTGTGAATAACGATTCTACTAGCGCGTTCGGTAACTTGTTCTCGAATAATTTCATTCATGGTATATTTTCCTTTATAGCTGGGTATGATCTGCAAGGGCAGACAACTCAACAGGTTTCAATGGTGGCCTTGGATTTAAAAATCCAAGGTTTGCTGGATCTATTTTTTTCTTCTGGGCAACAATGGCCTGAATAGCAGGCCCGCACATACGCCCCTGGCATGGTCCCATACCGGTACCAAGTCGGCGTTTGATTTCGTTCATGTCTTCCGTTTCCTCCTGCAATACTTCTTGTATTTCCCCAAAGGGAATCTCCCTGCATCGACAGATCATTGTATCATTACGGGGCAGTTCGTATAATCCTGGACGCGGAAAAGAAATGGTGTCCACCACTTCCCGGAACCTTTTGGATCGGGCAAGTCTTTTGTAATATGGATGCATCCTTTGCTGTGCATCTGTCTTTGTCAGATAACCAAGCGCCTGGGCTACAGCCAGGCCAGCAATGCGACCCTCATCAATGGCTACAAGACTGCCTGCCACCCCGGTGCAGTCACCCGCTGCAAACACATCAGGTAAACTGGTTTTCATGTTTTCCCTGCGATCAACTATCCATCCTCCCCGTAAAAGATCATAGCGATGCTGACACCCTGCCATCTGGGTCAATTCCGTTGAAGGAATAAATCCATATCCAACAGCCACAGTATCTACCTTAAAAATTTGTTCTGTGCCTGGTTTGGGGCGCCAGTTTCTATCCACCTCTGCTATTATAGCTTCTTCTACCTGACCGCTCCCCCTGGCTTCAACAATAATATGGTTACGCAAGAAGGGAATCCTTGCTTTTCCAATCTCCCAAAAATAACGGGCGGCATCAGCTAAAAGCGACCATTGTCCCCATGATGCCCGGGCCAGCTTTCCCCAATTTTCAACCCGGCCAGCCTCAACAATGCCAGCCACCTTGCCTCCAACTTTTAAAATTTGACTGGCCAGGGCTAACTGCAAAGGGCCGCTGCCAACCAGCAGTATATTTTCACCAGGAAGCACCTGCTGGTTCTTGACCAACCTCTGGGCACCCCCTGCTGTAAAAACACCTGGCAAGGTCCATCCTGGAAAAGGCACAGGGCGATCGAAGGCACCCGTTGAAATTATCAATTTTTGAAAACAAAAACTTTGAGAGTCTCCATCACGCAAAATCGCAATTTCATTATTTTCAAAAATACCCCAGCTAAGACATGCATCCATATATTCCACATTATTTCTAATACTTGCAAATTCTGACAATAACGTCTGACCCCGCTTGTAATCGTGCCCAAGCGCTTTGGGGTCTGTAACATGGAAACCATCATGGAATTGTCGAAAAATTTGACCTCCAGCCAGGGTATTTTCGTCAAGCATGGTTACTTGGACCCCTGCTTGAACTGCTTCAATGGCAGCTGACATCCCGGCAGGCCCTGCTCCGATGATAAGCAACTCTACCTTTTTCAAAGTTCATCCTCCGTTTGATCCGGGCTTGTCTTGGTTTTAACCTGGCATCCTGGTGTTACCAGGGTCTGGCATGCTCTTGTATTGGGAACACCGTTTATCTCCATCTCGCATTCAAAACACAGCCCGATCCCACAGTACATTCCCCGGGGTTCATTTTTTTTTTGTGTCCGCCTGAAAGTACGCCGCCCGGATGCAATCAATGCTGCGGCAATGGTCTCGCCTTGGTAGGCGACCACCTTTTCACCGTCCACCTGAATCTCTAAACGTTGTCCCCTCTCAATGCCTATTTCAATTCTTCTATCTCTCATTATCAAAATATCCTTTTCTTATCTGTTCCTTTAAAAACCGTGCCAACCAACCTTACCAATATTTTTTAGTTGCTTATTCTCGATCCTTACGCTGTGACGTATGATTGTCCCGCTAAAAGGATTTCAATTTGTTAACTTCTTTGTAGCATTGTCATGGAATCGTTCCATCCCATATTCTGTAATGGGAATATCGGTTTTGCCTGTGGTAATCAAATCAGAAAAAACTTTCCCCGTGAGTGGTGCCAATGTCATACCACTATGACCTACGGCAATGTAAAAATCCTTTATACCGGCTACTTTATCAAAGATTGGGAGCCTATCCGGAGTCATGGGTCGTAATGCAGCAGCACACCTTACGGCTCTGGCCTGTTTCAGGATAGGAAAGACCTGGATCACTTCTTTAGCAAATCTGGAAATCATCTCTGTTGTGACCCAGGTGTTTTCACCCACTCGTTCGTTGGCATACCCTATGAGTACTTGTCCGTCAGCAAATTGTTTATAGGATTCCACTGGCCTGGATAAAAATTTTGGAAGTGCTTCGGTAATGATCAGTTGACCCCGTTCAGAAAAAACCGGCACCTCTGCCCCAATCATTTTAGCAATTGCCGGCACATGGATGCCTGCTGCATTAACGACCACATGTGTTCCAATGGTTCCAAGGCTTGTGACCACAGATTCAATCCGGTTTGAAGAAACACGGATATCAAGAACCTCACACTTGGATTTGATACGGACACCTTTTTCAAGCCCGGCCCGGGCAAGGGCTCGTGTGAGTTTCAAGGCATTAATGCCGCCATCAACCGGGCAATATGCCCCACCAAGCAATTGAGGAGAAAACTCAGGTTCCAACTCTCGCATTTCATTAATATCCATCATGCGCATGTTAATATCCGCTACTTGATTCCGTTCCGCAACGACCTGGTTAAGTCTTTCCCAGTCTTCCGGGTTTTTTGCAATTCCAGGAAAAGAACCGTTCCTTTCGTATTCAATATCAGCACCCAGTTCCTCTGCAAAATTCGGATACATATTGGCGCTCATTTGGCTTAATTGAGTATAGTGCTCAGGTTCTTTACCGGAAATATTAACAAGGCCCATGTTGAGACCGCTTGCACCGGCTGCAACAAACCGCTTTTCAATAACCATGACATCCACTCCAGCCTTTGCCAGGCTGTAAGCGATTGATAATCCCCTAACCCCAGCACCGATGACCAAGACTTCTACATTTTTCATCATTATCAACTCATAAGCGGTTACACCGCTATCCTTTCAAATTTAAATTAAATGTATACTGATTCCATCACTTTTTCCCGTCAAGAAAATCTCAATAACCCGAATTTATGATTATTGAATCTTTACATAATCTTTAGTATATTTTTTAAGTTTCTGATCATCCAGGGTAACCCCAAGACCGCTCTCCATGGGAACAATCACCTTGCCATGGGAAATATTTTTTTTGAAGTCAGTCATATCGTCAGACATCCTAAGAACGGAACCATATGCATGACCAACCGGTAACAGGTTATTCAGGGTACACCCGATGTGCAGGGATGCAGCCTGGGTGACCCCGAACTCGAGCATGCTGTTCATCAGGCATTGGTGGCCGAAAAGCCCGGCAGACCCGGCGATCAATTTTGCCTTACTGATACCGCCGTTCTTGGAGACCTTGATGCTCAAAACATCAACTGCACGTTCCCGGATCAGAATTTCAGCATCATTGGTTGTCATCAGGCTCTCATCGGCAGATATCGGAACAGATGAACGTTCCCGAATTCGTTTGAGGCCATGAATATCACGGCAGGCCACAGGCTGTTCAATCAAGTCCGGCATATACCCCCGGCAGCCCTCGATAAACTCCAGGGTTTCAAATACAGTCCAGGCCTGGTTTGCATCCACTATAAAGAAGATTTCACTACCAAACCTTTTTTTGGCTGAAATCATCCGTTCAATCTCCATTTTAATGGGAAGGGTTCCCATCTTGATCATCACTGTCTGGTGGCCTGATTTCACCAGTTCTTCTATAGCAGCCTCATCCTCTTTGGGTGTACCGCTGCCAATACCGCTCAGAAGCGGTAATTGTGTATGGTATAGGCCTCCCAGAAGGGAATGGACAGGAATATTGCACGCCTTGCCTTTGATATCAAAAAGCGCCATATTGACCGCGCCTTTTGCGGTCAGGTTTCCTTTGACCCTTTGATCCAGTTCCGCCTCAATTCTGGCAATATTTTCAGGATCTTTTCCAAGAAGGAGAGGAGCAATATGATCCCGGGTAACCATCATTACCGATGCCGGCGTTTCTTCGGTAAAGGGATTCATTGGATCTGCTTCACCCAGCCCCACAATATCTGCATCCGTGTGAACCTTGAACATAACTGCATGGGCATGGGTCAATGTGCCGTATTTTTTTGAAAGCTTGTAGGGCACGACAAATGGGATGGAAATGTGAAACAGCTCAATACAATTAATTTTCATATCCTTTATCCTTTTTTAGAGATCATCAACTATTTGTGGTTATCAGCAAATTTCCTTTTAGTAAAATATGCGGTGCAGGCAATTTATTTTATAATTTTTTACAAACTATTTTCCGAGTCACCTATAAAGATGACAAGCCACAGAATGCCCCGGCTCAAATTCCTTCATGGAAGGTTCCTGAATTCTGCAGATATCCGTTACTTTCATGCATCGGGCCTGAAACCGGCATCCCGGAGGTGGATCAATGGGCTGGGAAACTTCCCCCCGAATATCCGGAATGGGTCTTTTATATGCCGGGTCCGGTATGGGGACTGCAGCAATAAGGGCCTTGGCATAGGGATGCAGGGGATGGGTGATTAACTCTCGGGTGCCGCCTATCTCAACAACCTTTCCCAGGTACATGATCATAAGACGTTCAGTGATGTTGGCGAGGATGGAAAGATCATGGGACACATATATACAGGAAAAATTCATACGACGGGAAAGATCCCGGATCAGATCCAGTATTCCGGCACGGATAGAGACATCCAGCATGGAAAGCGG
>CAYWGN010000070.1:0-20040 GCA_964457495.1 uncultured Desulfobacula sp. | reverse complement strand
ATCTGTTTAAAATAATCAGGAAATTTTAGCCAGGATAAAGAGGCAATCAACACCATTATCCGGAACCCTATGTTGATTATTCGTTTTTTGGGGGATATAATTTTCATGGGTATTTCTCTTGTTCCTGGTAAAATCATCGTTCGGGGTTGAATTTGCATGCTAAAAAGAAGGCATTAGCATTACCTGGAGAAAAGGACAAGGAGAGACGGCCAGAAAAAAATGATTCATCCGATTATCTGGACAGCCCCGTTAAGGTGTGTTGCCAAAATAGTTGAATGGCCGATTCATATCGGGATTAAACTTAAGTATGTATATGTATAAAGTATAATGGGGAATTAAAAATTTGCCCTACAAAATCTTTTGTGATATTTGGTTTACAAATTAAAATGATTACTTTATTATTAAACAATTCACATCCAAGAGAAAAATGTTTTGGAGAAAAATCATAAAATGAATCACAATATAGACTTTGTTGACAGCAATATAGTTATTATTGCCTCTACTTTCAACGTAAATATATTAAATACAGTTTGGTTATATAAAAATAAAATTTTTACGGAAAAAGAATTGCAAGGAGCAACTTGTTTACCTGTGGTTGTTGAAGTGCAATCCGACGACTTTCGATTACATATTATTCCTGATCGATTGCAATTCTCAATAAACACTAAATATAAAAATGCCAAAGAATTACTATTATCAAAAATTGGGGGGCTTATTAAACTCTTACCCCACACTCCATTTACAGCAGCCGGGTTAAATTTTACATATCATGTAACTCCATCTGATAAAGATATGAATAAATTAAGCCGATCATTATTTTGTAATGAAAAATCTATATTATTTGATAATCTTGAGGAAGATAATGTGCGATTTGGTGGGTATTTTAGCAAGGATCTTTTAGGGACAAGATTTAAGCTTGATGCAAAACCTATCTCAGTGGCGATGAAGAATCAAAAAAAAGAAATGCTTCAACTCGCTTATAATTTTAATATTAGTCTTACCCAAGACAATGATCAAACTACAATCAAATTAAATTTGCTGGAAACAAAGCGATTACGTCATCCTTTGGATGTGATAATTGAAGAAGATGATGAAGGGTTTATTGCAAGAACTGTTGATTTTTCTTTATTTGGTTGTGGAGATGATAGAATTGAGGCTGTGGATGCTCTTAAATTTGAAATTGAATCTCTATATTTTGACCTGCTAGAAGATGATAATTTTACCGAAGAGTGGCTAAATATAAAAATTTTTCTTAAAGAACTGATTATCGATTCCTAATTATGAAAAATGCTCAATTTAATGTAAAAGATGTTAAAAAAATAGGGGAAAAAAAACTTCACATTGAGTTCAAAAGCGGGAAAGAATTTAACGGCTGGTTCAAGCTAAATGGGGTAAAAGCAAAACGAATAACAGTTCCTAAAGGCCGTAAGGGGATTCCGAGAAAGATATATTCATCGATGGCCAGACAACTAGGTTTGTCAGTTTCCGACTTTGACCTATTGTTGGAATGTCCTCTGACAAAAGAAGAATATGTAGAAATTATATCCAAATAAATCACTCCCTCAAATTTAGACTTTTTATATTAGAAATATATACCAAAAGCAATCATTCCATATTCAATTTTATAAAGTTCAATAAAAGCCCGTTTCTGACGTTATTTTTTATATAAAAAATTGAAGCGAACCAGGAGGGGATTTCTTGCTATATTGTTCAGGACGACAGCTCAAGTATTATCCAATCTTTAATTTTTGCCGGGTTTGTAATCATCAAGGACTCTATCTTGCCAGTGCATGGTCCCGGATACACACCAGTGATGATGGCAGGACGGGAAACAGCCAAGCTTGTTTTGAAAGATTTTATCAGCTGATTTTTTTACCATACTATACCTTTATTTATGATTATTGTAGCATCCTGCTCAAATCTGGTTTTTGGATATGTGACGAATTTTGACACTGAATTTAATAATATCCCTTGAAATCAAGTCTAATGGTCATATATTCCTGCAATAATTTTATATAAACACAAGGCATATTTATGAAAACCAAGTCTGATCCCGCAAAAACACTTGGAAGAAAAATTTTAAGGCTTATCTGGAAAAGCATCCCCTTTGCCGTGGTCCTGCTGGTAATCGGTCTGATCATACTGCCTTTAGATAAAAAGATTTCAGCAAAAAAAGCAGATCTGGCAGAAAAACAATCCAGAGAAAAGGCTATTACAAAGGCATTAACCAATGTGATTACCATGGAGCTTGTACCCGCCATGGTCATGGAAAAGTTAAGTCTTCCAGGGGTTGCAAAACCATGGGTATCCCTGGAAGTGGTCTCTGAAATAAGAGGGAAAGTGGTCAACAAAAAGGTAACCCAGGGCCGTCATGTGAACATTGGCGATGCCCTGGTCATAATTGATCAAAGTGATTACCAGAATTCCTATGATTCGGCACTGGCATCCTATGAAATCGCTTCGTCAACCCAAAAAAGATTAAATGCCCTGGTAAAAAATAATTTTGTCACCCAGTCCCAGATAGATGATGCTGTTGCCCGGGTAAAAACCAGTATGGCTGATCTTGAAAATGCCAAACTAAACTTAAGCCGATGCACGATTGTGTCTCCCATGGAGGGGATTGTTGACCGCATCCATATTGAAACCGGCAGTTTTCTAAGTTCCGGTGATCCCGTTGCCCGGATTCTTCAAATTGACAAACTAAAAGTTGAAGTGGGTATCCCTGAATCTGATGTTGATGCCGTTCGAAAACTTAAAACCTTTGATATGACCATTGATGCCCTGGATGGAAAAACTTATACCGGTGTTTACCATTATCTATATAAAACCGCTGACTCCATGGCCCGGTTGTATAAACTTGAAATAAAGGTGGATAATACAGATGGCCAGATCTTGCCTGATATGTTTGTCAGGGTGAAAATTGTCAAAAAGCAGGACCCTAAGGGACTTGCTGTCCCCATGTATTCCCTTGTAAACCACAACAAAGATATTGGCGTGTATGTTGAAAAAGACGGCATTGTCAGATTCAGGCCCGTAAAAATTGGATTTCAGGATGGTTGGAAGACTCAAATTCCTGAAGGGCTTGATCCCGGGGAAAAAGTGGTGGTTGTGGGTCACCGCATTATTGAAGATGGAGAAAGGGTCACTGTAACAAAAACCATCCGGGATATGGAAGAAATCCTGCAATGATTGTCTCTGATATTGCCATAAAAAACAGAACCAGTGTTATAGTACTGGCCCTTATCATTCTGGGTATTGGTGTTTATACCTATAAAGCCATGCCCCGGGAAAGTGAGCCCGATGTCACCATACCCTATGTATTTGTACAGACGGAATATCGAGGGGTATCTGCTTCAGATATTGAAACGGGTATTACCATAAAGATTGAAAAAAAACTCAAAGGCCTGGACAAGGTAAAAAATATAAGCTCTGTAAGCTCCCAGGGATTATCCCAGATCAATATTGAATTTTTGCCGGGTACAGATATTGATGAAGTTTTAACCAAGGTCAAGGACAAGGTGGATGAAGCAAAAAATGACCTGCCCTCTGACCTTGAAAATGATCCTTCAGTATTTGAAATGAATATCTCGGAAATGCCAATTGTTATTTACTCTCTGGCTGGAACATGCGGCCCGAAAATGTTAAAAGCCATTGCCGATGATCTTAAGGATGATATAGAGGCAGTACCAGGGGTTCTGGAAGCTGAAGTCGCTGGTGGCCAGGAAAGGGAAATCAGGATAGAAGTTGACCCGGATAAGCTTGCCTATTACAGGATTCCCATTACATCGTTGCAGCAGGCTGTTGTCAGTGAAAATCAGAACACGTCAGGCGGTGCCATCACCCTTGGGCACGGCAGATATCAGCTTAAAGTCCCCGGAGAATTTGAAACCCCGGAAGAAATACTCTCCCTTGTTGTTGCCACCCATAGCGGCAACCCCATTTATTTGAAGGATGTGGCAACCGTTGTGGACGGCATTAAGGAAGAAGCCTCACGATCCCGCCTGAATGGTGTGGATTCTGTTAATATATCTGTAAAGAAAAGAGTTGGCGAAAATATTATTTTTATTTCAGATAAAATTGACATCATCATAAAAGATGCAGAAAAGAATTTTCCGAAAAATACCGCCATTACCAAACTGATGAACAAATCAAAAGATATACGGCTCATGGTGGCTGACCTTGAAAACAATATTCTTTCAGGACTTATTTTGGTCGTGGCCATCCTGTTTATCGCCCTGGGATTCAGGAATGCCTTATTGGTAGGGCTTGCCATACCCTTTTCCATGTTTCTGTCTTTTTCCATACTCCACGCCATGGGATATACCCTGAACATGATTGTTCTGTTCTCTTTAACTCTGGCACTGGGGATGCTGGTGGACAATGCCATTGTTATCATTGAAAACATCTATCGCTATATGCAGCAGGGTGTTCCAAGAGTGGAAGCCGCCATGAAAGCCACAGGAGAAGTGGCCTGGCCCGTGATCGGCTCCACCCTTACGACGCTGGCCGCGTTTTTCCCCTTGATTTTCTGGCCGGGTATCATGGGTGAGTTCATGAAATATCTTCCCATTACCCTTATCGTAACGCTTTCTTCCTCCCTGTTTGTGGCCCTTGTTATCAACCCTGCCATGTGTGCTTTTTTTATGAAGGCAAAAACAAAAATTAATGACAAAACCCTTTCAGCCAGAGAAATAGAGGCCCATGGTGAAAAACCCATTGAAATCAAGGGACTCGTATTATTGCTTTATTCAAAAGTATTAAACAAAGTCCTTGACCATAAATTCACCGTATTGATCGGGTCTTTTGCTGTGTTGGTTATTCTTATCCAGATCTGGTTTTTAAAAATCGGTATTGAAAAACCAGTTGAATTTTTTCCGCCCATTGATCCGATATCAGCCTATATTAATATTGATCCCCCCGAAGGCGCAGATCTTGATTATATTGACAGAATCGTTAAAAGAGTCGAAATGGCCATTACAGGAAACAAAACCTCTGATTATGCGGATGCCATGAAATTTCAGGAGCATGAAAATTCGGATGGCACAAAATTCATGGCGCCGGGCAATATCAATAATATTGAACACATTTATACAAAAGTGGTTCAAAATGCCAGTGGATCTATTTTTGACAACAACCTTCCCAACCATATCGGTATCCAGTTTATTGAGTTTGAACACAGGAAATCCCCAACCAAAGATGACCTTGAAGAATTAAGAAACCGTGTCAAGCATATTGCCGGGGCAAAGATAACCGTTGATCAGCAGCAGGAAGGCCCTCCCACAGGTCCTCCCATCAATATTGAGATTTCAGGGGATAATTTTGAAATTTTGATCAAAATCGCTGAAAAGATAATAAAAGTGGTTGAGAATATTCCCCATGTAAAAGATGTCCGGGATGATTACCAGGGAGGAGTTCCCAGTGTGCAGGTTAAAATTGATCGCCAGAAAACAGCGCTCTTTGGCCTGACCACCAGCGCCATTGGTAATGCATTAAAAACAGCCTATAACGGGCTTGATGTTTCAACCTATTATGAAGGAGATGAAGATTATGACATCGTGGTAAAGCTTGCTGAATCTGACCGGCAGGTGGCAGATGTCCTTCATAAACTCATGATTCCTACGGCCATGGGACAAATTGTTCCCCTGACCACTCTCGCCAGTATTGAATATGAGGGAACCATTGGGGATATAGTCAGGAAGAACCATGAACGCGTTATCACGGTCAAGGCAAATGTGGATCAAGCCAAAACCACTGGGACTATTGCCAGAATGCAGGCCCAGGAAATACTCAAGGATATTGAGCTGCCGGCCGGCTATAAATACAAATTTACAGGTGAAGACGAAAGCCAGAAAGAATCTGAAGAATTTTTATCAAAAGCATTTATAATCGCCCTGTTTTTAATTTTTCTCATCCTGGTGACCTTGTTCAACTCTGTCATCCAGCCAGTCATCATCCTCACATCCGTTGTTCTGTCTTTAGGAGGAGCTTTCTGGGGGCTTGCAGTGATTAACTCTCCCTTTGGTATCATCATGACCGGGGTGGGTATCATCTCCCTTGCCGGTGTTGTTGTAAACAATGCCATTGTTCTCATCGATTATACCAATAAGCTTCGGGACAGTGGAATGAGCATCCGGGATGCCGTTGTTTCAGCCGGTGCCACCCGGTTGAGACCCGTTATTTTAACGGCCGTCACAACCATCCTGGGTCTTTTGCCCATGGTCACGGGTATCAGTTATGATTTTCATGTCATGGCATTTTCAACGGCCAGTGAATCCAGCCAATGGTGGAGATCCATGGCAATTGTGGTAATTTTCGGGCTGATGATTGCAACGATATTGACCCTGGTTGTTGTTCCAACACTCTATGCGTTGATTGAAAATACCAAGCTTAAGATGGCATCTGGTTACAGCAAAACCAGGACATTCTTTCTGGGGTCAGACCATGCTTAAACTATCTATTTGGGGGAAATGCCAACCTTAGCAAAATCCCCAAATAGGGAATTTTGGTGGAATTCCAAAATTCTTATTTAAAAATAAGGATTACAAGATATTTCTAATACAGATTAACCTTTCTTTTTTAAAATATATATTTTAGTATAACCTTGTATTTTTAAATTATCATTTAAAGAAAGGAAAGGTTTTGGAAAGATTTATTGACGTACAATTAATCAAATGGAAAGAGAGCAATCGCAGAAAACCTTTAATGATAAGAGGTGCAAGGCAGGTTGGCAAAACATGGTCTGTAAAATATTTTGGAGAAAAGTATTTTAATTCTTTTATCCTTGTTGATTTGGAACGAAACCAGGACTGGCACAGAATTTTTGAAAAAAACCTGCATGCAAAACGAATCAGTGTGGAATTGGAAATTCTCACAGGGAAAAAAATTGAGCCTGGCAAAACACTCCTTTTTTTCGATGAGATACAATCCTGCCCAAGAGCTATCATGGCCCTGCGTTATTTTTACGAAGAGATGCCGGATTTACACATTATTGCAGCCGGATCACTATTAGAATTTACCATGCAGGATATATCTTTTCCTGTCGGGAGGATACAATCCATATGGCAGCATCCTTTGTGCTTTGCAGAATTTCTTCAGGCAACCGGGAATGATAAAGCTGCCAATATAATCCTTTCAAAACCTGAAAACCTGTCTGAGGCTATCCACGAATTTCTATGTGATCAGTTGAAATTATATTTTTTTATTGGCGGAATGCCGGAGAGCATAAAAGCATATATTGACAGTGGCTCAATACAGGAAGCTTTTGAGGTTCAGTCTGAAATTTGTGATACTTACAGAATGGATTTTGCTAAATACAAACCCGGAATTGATAAATTTTGTCTCAACACTGTACTGACAAGCATATCGCAAAATGTAGGAAGGCAAATAAAGTATTCAAGACTTGGTGAAGATTATTCAAATCCCACCTTGAAAAAAGCATTTGAACTTTTATGTCTTGCCGGAATAATAAACAAGGTGCCTTCTGTAGATCCTTCCGGTCTTCCATTAGGTGTCACAGCATCTGCTAAAATATTTAAAGCATTAATGCTTGATATCGGACTCATGAGGTATCTTAGCGGCATGCCCACTGATGTAGAATATGGCAAAGCAAATCTTTTGAATATTTTTCAAGGAGCTATGGCAGAGCAATTTGTTGGACAGGAGATGCTTGTTGCTCAAAGCCAGGAGCTGTATTATTGGTCAAGAAGAGCAAAAAGCAGCTCAGCAGAGGTGGATTTTATATCTGTTTACCAGGGCAAGATATATCCGGTTGAGGTTAAGAGCGGATCATCAGGAAGGCTGAGAAGCATGATAATGTTTTTAAAAAAATATCAAGCATCCCCTTTTGGGATTGTTTTTTCAACACACCCTTACTCAAAACTGCCGAAACAGAAGCTGATTTTTATACCGCTTTATTATGCATATGCTGCTACAGGTGGGGCAAGGCCATTATCCAGAGTCGATTAAAATCGGCGGCAAGCGTAGGTTTTAAATTGATCAGATTAAAAAAATTCTGAAAATCACTTCAGAATTGCTCCAGAAATACATATTAATATCATAAGTCCTTACCCTATATCCAAATCTTCATCGCTCTCCTTTATACAAATTCCACAAATTATTTGATATTTTACCAAAATTAATATTAAATATATACGGTAGTCAAGAATACCAAGAGGATGTTTGAATATGATCGAAATTAACAATAGTTGCAAGTATTTGTAACTTTTGACTTGCCGGAATTTATAAAGGATCGAATTAAATGGGACGAATGGTTTTATCTCCAATTATGTAGCGAGTTTTACCCCGCCTGATCCCACAGATCCCGCACATTTTTTTCAACGACTTTAAAAATAATGTCTAAATTCTTAAATATCTGATCACACCAAAGAATAGATAAACGGAAAACAATACCAGGAAACCGGCACAGCACCCGATAATCCCTCTATAAACCTTGTCACTGAAAAATGAACGACCTTTTCCCACGGCTGTTGAGATTATGGTATACCAGGTCAGGTCAGCCAGAATATGGCCGCTGAAAAAACTTAAGATCCCCACAAGGCCGTATTCACTTGACTGAAGGATATAACCAAGACCAATGGTCGCCCACCAGATAATAAAGTAGGGATTGGCTGCGCTCATGAGTATGCCGGTCAAAATAATATTGCCGCTTTTTTCATCGCCCGGTTCAAGGGACAGGGTCAAGAAAGGTAGGGATCGAAACATCCCTGCTGCCATCCACAGCAATATGCTGCCACCAGCTATTGAAATGAAGATAAAAAACCATTCTTCTTTGAATAAAGGTGCCATACCCATGAAGAGTGCCGCCAGCAATACCACCTCAAGGATACCATGACCCAGAATCAGTAAAGGGCCAGCCAAAACTCCCCTTTTACTGCTCTCGCTGATGGCGACGGTGAGAAGCGTGCCCGGCATCATGGCCCCGGAAAGTGCAATAACAAAAGATGAGGCAAAGATAGTTATCAAAATTATTATAATATCAAGTTCCTTCTTCTAAAATCCTTGAAACGGACCAAAGTATATGTCTGCTGGGTGTATTTAGTCGCTAAACCCTATTATTGTCAATACCTTCTACTATAATATCCGGGTTAGAACTTGAGCCCCCCCCCGATATTTTAGACACCCAGTTAAGCTCTTTTTATATCATATGGAAGTATTTTTGAGGTCAAGGATAATTATCCAATCCTTTACCTTCACTGGACTTTCAAGTATCAAGAATATCAATTGTAACCTTGAGCATTCCCGGGAAAAATATTTTTGTTTTTCGACTGAAAAATTTCTTTAGCAAGGGGGAACACTTTGCCTATACGTCCTATGTTTTTTGGGGGAATTTTTTGATCCTGATTATAGCAAGTGAGATCTTTTTAAATAATTTCAACCTGAAAAAATTAGGCTTTTAGATCCGCGGTTCCAATGATCAAGGTTCTTCTGACAACATCCAGGGTTCTTTTTTCTGAGCTTTGTTCAAGTTATGTTTTACAGAGGCGTTTTGAACATCCAAGGGAATGTCGGTTAATAAAACCAGGTCATGCATCAGGAAAGACTGCCACTTCAAGGGTTTTGCCAGGTTTTTGAAAATTGACTCCACCTGTTTAACAAATTTGTTAAACAGCAACTCGGCTTCCTTGGAAACCATGGATCCTTTACCCTGACTAACCCTTATAGAATGGAGCTTTGACAGCAATTTGTGTACCCTTTCAAGGGGGGTTTTACCTACCGTCAGATACCAGGGATCGTTGCCCATCTCCACATCAATGATTTCAATGGTTGCTTCAATGGATTCCAGGGCGGATAAACCCTGTCGTAAAATGTTTTCAGCAGCGCTGATCCTTCTTGCCTGAAGATCATCTACATTGACGATCTTTGCCTGGATCATCTCCATATCCGTGTACGTTTTAACTGCTCTTAATCTTCGTTCTCCTGCAATCAGTTGAAACCGGCCTTTTTGCTGCGGGCGAAGGATAATGGGTTCTATCAATCCATCCTGGACAATACTTGCGCCCAGTTCTCTTAAACTGTCTTCATCTCCATATAATTTGTCACTGCATTCCGGACACATGCCGTGGCTAAATTCAGCATCTGAATGATCAAGGTTCTTTGGCAAAGATCGGGGTGAAAGAGCAACATAAAGGGTTATTTTATTGAAATAAGATCAAAGATAACGCTCCCGATAAAAACTTTTACCTTTATTCTTACGGGGATCTTTCTATCATCTGCCGTGATCCAGAGTTTTACCGTGGGATTTTCACTCTTTTTAAACACCCCGGAAAAATGATTGATCTGAGGGACGAGCACATATGTGTCAAAGTCTCCCGATGGTAAGGTGATTTTTTCCTTACCCAACACTTTACCTTTCTGCATGAAATATTTTTTCCCATCCGTCACGGGGAAGGACAGATTTTTATCGATTTCAAAATCTATGACCCGCATTTTATAAAAGGCTGAAACCGGGTCAAATGTCTTTAAAGGGATCTCAATGGGGTCTCTTTTTCTGCCAAAGTTGGAATATGTTGCTGTCTTTTTTTTCCAATCAAATTGAACCATCACTTCTCTTTTATCTTTGCCTGATTGTGTCTTTTTGTATAAAAGAGATTGAGTAAATTCAATATCTGTAAATCCTTCCAGCTGATCCCTGACCTTGTAAAGCATGTCTATATAATTGTTTGACTTCACCTCAAGCAAAAAATGATATGCTTTTTTCCCATTGAGCGTTGTAAGAGGAAGCACCTTGAAATTTACTTTTCCAGCCCTGACCATTTCCCAGCGGACAGAATATTGAATTTCTTCACCAATGGAAAATGGCAAAATTTTCTCTCCTGCATTGCTAATAGGTGTTGAAAAAAACAATACACCCAAAAGGACAACAACAATAAAATGTGTGGGTGACAATCTAGTGCATGGCTTCTGCAATGGATACGATCCTGTCACCCAGCATATTGACATAACTTGCCATTTCATTGTCATACCAGCCATAAATCACGGCCTGGGTAACCTGGATGCTGGTGACCTGATTTTTGATCATATCCAATATATTTTTGTCAATTCCGCGTACATGCTCAAGATTGATGTTAATGGCCCCCGTACGGGTATGGGTTTCATGACCTTCAATAACAGCGGCAGCACTTGGTGTTCCGATAATATCAGAGGAGACATTCTGTTTATCCGAATAAATCAGATATCCGTTTGTATTGGTTTTTGTGGCATTTTCATAAATTGAGTTGATCATACCTCTTCGAATGGGTTTTTTATTGAGTTCTTCCTGAAAATTCATCACCAGAATAATCAAAGAGCCCGTGGCTGTGGGGATGCGGACGGACTCTGCAATAAATCCAATGGTTGACATTTCCGGGATAACCAGCTGTAATGCTTTTGCAGCTCCTGTTGTGGTCAGAATAATGTTATTCATGATGGATCTGCTTTTTCTTAAGTCTTTGGCACCTTTTTTCGGCAGCCGGTCCAATACCTGCTGTGATCCTGTGGCAGCATGTATTGTTGCCATGGAAGCAGAAAGGATTTTTTTGATACCAAAAAAATCGATTAAGGGTTTGATCATATGGGACAGGCATGTGGTTGTGCAGGAGGCATTGGAAATAATATTATGCTTTACGGGATCATAGTCTCCATCATTGATCCCCATGACGGTTGTCACTGCATCATCGGGCATTGCCGCGCTTTCTTTGAGCTTAAAAGGAGCTGAAGCAATCACTTTTTGGGCACCTGCTTCAATATGGCCTCTGATAGCGCCTTTTGGTGCATCAGCCCCAAGGGAAGGATCCAGAAACTGGCCCGTTGTATCCACTACAATTCTGGCATTATGCTGTGCCCATTCAATATCTTTTGGATTTCTGTTGTTTCTTAATATCTTTACTTTTACACCATTCACATTTAACAAACCCGCGGCTTCATCCACATCGCTGATAACGGACTTTGCCTGATATCCGTTAAGAAACGCTTCCAGTCGTCCATAAGTTGTATCTCTTTCTATATAATGGATAATGTCTTGAAATGACGTTCCTACTTCCCGGCCTACATTGATCACAATTGTATCAAAATATTTTCTGCCGGCATGATGCCACAAAGACAGCTTTCCTATTCTCCCAAGTCCGTTAATTCCAAGTGTTATAGAATTTTTTGTGTTCATCTATTCCCTCTTTTTACTATTTTTTTAACTGATTTTTATTGCACCTTTGTACACTGATCCTTTTTGGCCGTTAATGCTTATATAATCACCCGTGACCATTTTAACCCCATTGAGCATACACTCTTTTTTGTGTTCATTGCAAACAAGATTTTCACATCCCACAAGACAGGTTTTGTTAAGATTGTATGCCACCACAGCTGCATGGGAGGTGAGCCCCCCCCTTGCAGTCAAAATTCCATCGGCTGCATCAATTTCCAGGATATCATCTGGAACAGTATCATTCCTCAATAAAATTAATGGGGTATCTGGATCATTTTTTCTGAAGAGGTCAATTTCTTCCAAAGTAAAAACGATTCTGCCACTCATGGCGCCACCGCTGACACCGATTCCCTGGCCAAGATATGCCTTGTCAAGGATTTCCGGGCTCACATCAAAATCTACAATTTTTTTTCTGTCCCTCAAGGACATTTCCCTTGCCTGAAGGATAAAAAGATCTTTTTTGGTTTCACCTTCAAAGGTGAACTCGATTTCCTGGGGATTCCATCCCTCTCCATAAACCAGGCGATGCATTAGTTTTATCAATTGCAAATATATATCAGGGAAACTTTCTTCAAGACTTATTTTTGAATCCCGCTCTTCAAGCTCCAGTTGGACTTTTGAAATGGGAAGGGTTTTTACAAGCCCTGATACAACATCCTCTCCCTGGTTGCCAATGGTAAAATCCCCCCAAAGCAGTATCGTATCTCCCGGAAGCCTGGGGCTATGGCTGAACACCACACCTGATCCCGACTGTCTGGACAGGTTTCCAAATACCATGGATTGAATAGTAACAGCAGTACCCCAATCCTCTGATATCCCCATAATCCGTCTGTAATCCTTTCCCCTTTTGGACTCCCATGAGGAAAAAACCTGATCAATTGCCAGAAACAACTGGTCAATGGGAGATTCTATCAAATCAATCCCGGAGTCAAGTAACAATTGTTTATAGGCAAGGGCAACGGTCTTCATCTGGTCACCGGTAAAATATCGTTTAAACTCAACCCCGTCCTGTTTTTTTTTTGAATAAATGATATGGTCAAACTCATCTCTTTTAATTCCAAAAGCCATCCCATATCCTTGAATGAACCTGCGATAGCAGTCCCAGGCAAACCATGGATTATTGCTTGTCTTTGCAATGCTTGCCGTGATTTCCTCGTTAATTCCAACATTTAGAAATGAATCCAGCATACCTGGCTGTGAAATGGAAGAACCACTCCTGACTGATAACAGCAAGGGGTTTTTAGTATCCCCAAAGCTTTTGCCGGTCCGTTTTTCCAGGTCGGCCATCATTTTTGCCACAGACTGTTTGAAAATGATGTTGGCCGGCTTGTAATTATTGATTATTTCACGACACTTAAAGACTTCTGTGGTAATAATAAATCCTTCCGGGACAGCTGCACCTAATTTTTTTAATTTGATCAGGTTTAATCCCTTATTCCCTAAGAATATAATATTATTGCCAATGGAATTTGAACTGCCAACTTCAATGACAGAGCATTTTGGATCATAATTTAACAGCCGGCTTAAATGGATTTGCGACAGCTTTTCAGACTGTTGAAACAGGGTGTGTAATATCCTGTTTAAAAAGACATCCATCTGCTGAAGCCCGAGAGAGGTCGCAATCCGGTCCCTGAAAAAAATTTCGGCAACCCTCTGGTCCAGTTTGGATTGCTGTTTTTTAGAACCATTGGGCAGATATTTTTTAAGAACCCTTTTCTTTCCTATCCTGGCTTCTATCTGGGATAAATTGCTGGAATGGATATTATTGAAATGATCATTAATGATATCGGCAACGGCCCTTACAAACCCCTTAAAAATATCCAGGTACTGGGTAAAAGAACAGGTTCTGATGCCCATGGAAAATTTTAAAAAATCCATCTGGACATCCAGCTGGTTGGATGAAATTCCATCCAGATCCAAAGCCATCCTGAACATGTCCAGGATATCATAAATCATTTCAAAGGTAGACTTGGTTATAACCTGAAGATCAATGCTGTTGATCAATTCTTCAAAAAAGACATTAAGGATATTTTCAACTCTAAGGGTTAAGCCCAGGGCATCAAATTTTGCTTCATTGTAACTTCCGTACATGGAAGGAATATCAACGGCAAAATGCCGTTTATGATAAATTGCTTCATTGGCTTCAAAAATTTTGTCCGAAAGAATAATTTTTTTAAGCTCTTTCATGTAAGCAATAATAGAAAGAATTTTATTCTCCAGGGTTTTTTCTTCAAGAGCTAAAAGAAGTTCCCTGGTATCTGGCAGGTTTTCACAATTAAACGAAGACAGGTATTTTTTCAATTCCAGGTTATCGATTCGGTATTTCTGGTTTAAGAGCCTGTAAAATTCAAAGATCATTTTCATCCTGAACCTGTCCAGATCCGATACTCCTTCTACTCGGTCAATTAAATTATTTACAGCCTCTTGCGTATAGATCAGATAGTCTTTTGGAAGGGATATGCCCTTTGATTCAATAGAATTTAGAATACTTTTCGGCCCGTCAATAAATGGCCCTGATGTTTCAATTTCACTATAAAGGGATGGAGGAACGTAAGGCGCAAGCTTTTTTTTGTTCCCCGTTTTCCAGAAGAGAATCACTTCTTTGATAAAATCTACAATCCTGCTTGAGCTTTCAACATGGCATTGTTTTCTTAAAAAATGAATTAACCTGTCTTTTCGCTGGCAGGATTCATCCAGTTGGGTGGAAATATCACGAAGTTGTCCTTCTGCCCCGATTTCGTTGAAAAAGGCCGGTAATAACCGTGATATCTGTTTTACCAGATTAAAAACCGGTGCAATATCTGAGTTTAAAAATTTTGTAATATCCCTTGGGAACAAATCCGTATCTTTAATAAAGACACCGCCGATAGCCAAAGAGATGATCAAGGCAGATAAAAGTCTTCTCGACTTTTTGGGATGTTGACCGATGAGGTTGAGGAATATACGGATGTTTTTAACATGGGCTGTATTGTTCTTTATCTGCCAGTCTTCACCTGTCCCTTCAACCATAGGAAACTGAAAACCGTGATCAACGGCCCTGTCTATAAAATGATTGATAAGTTCATTTTTAGAGGTTTTGTAAACGGCCTGCCCAATTTTATGGATGCAATCCAGAACTGTTTCAGGGTATTTGCCTTTATGCTCTTTGAGCAGCGAAAATGCCTGGTTGACAATATTTATATCTTTTTTAAAATCCTCATCGCCGATCAGATGGGTAAGTGTGGTGTTAATATCCCGCAGGGCCTGAACATGGATAGTATATAATCCAGGAATATGAATAATATAAAAAAGAAAAGTCAGTTTCAGGTGGAAGCCTTTTATATCATCACCATGTTCCATCATTATTTTTTGAGGAACTGCCCAGATCCGGCTTACAAAATCCTGGTAGCTTACAAGATTTGTCAATTGCTGTGTTGCATGGCGTGGCTCTTGATCCAGGGTTTGAATAATAGTTTCAAGGTTTTTTCGCCACTTCAATATATTTTTATGGGATACTTCTTTTAATATGTTTTGTACCTTATCATCAAGTTGATTTACATCAATACTCTGCCCAATCCAGGACATGGGGTCTTCTTGTTTCAACCAGTAATCAAAGGAAGAATCATAAAATTTCACCAGGAACCGGTTTAACGATTTAAAAATCGCTTCATCATCCTTAATGCAGCTTAACAGGTTTTTTGCAATTTTATCCGGCTGATAATAGGATTTGACAAAATAATAAAAGTCTTTGTCTTCATAGGATTCAATTTTTTGTAAAGACTTTTCAATAACGGGCAGGAACCTGACTAACTCATGCTCAGATTCTTTGACAATATGCTGCAAAAACAGTATTAAATTATCAGCCGCACCTGTTTTTATCTTTAAGCTTGAATCTGACTCAAAAGATTCCAGAAAAATATCAACAAAAAGATCCAGGGCTTTATCACCTTTTGGATAAACCTTGTACAAATAATAATATTGCAGGGTAAAATGCCTGGCTTCACTGACAATAAATTCCCAATTTTTATAGGGATGGGATAGCTCTTTTAGAAAAATGTTCATCCTGTTTAAAATCCCGACATAGGATGAAAAAATATCCAGAAAGACCTGATATTTTGAGTCAATGATAACATCAACTTTTGTATCGGATAAATTCAACTCAAGGGCTGTAGACTTCACAAAGTATCCTTTATTATTTGCAACCAGGTTATTTTTTTTCTCAAGCATTGATATTTTATCACTTTGACAGGTATTTTCAATGATCTTTATGGTTTTTAAATATTTCGTTACCCTGAGGCTGAACTTCAACCAGGTTGCAATGGAAAGCACAGGTCTTTCCCATATCCGTAAGCCGCTGGCTGGTCAGTTGGTTAGCCCCGCCACCAGGTGAAAGGCTGGGCCAGTGGAGGCCCTCGGCCACTAAAAGTCCGGCCTGGGTGTTGTCTGTCACATGGGCCAGAAAACGGCCCTCTCCCCGGTCATTGAACACTCTGACGGGATCACCATTGACTATGCCCCTGGCCCTGGCCGTTTCGGGATGAATCATCACCTGGGCTTCACCGGCTCTTTCTCTGAGTCCGTCTATCTCGTTAAAGGCCGAGTTAAGAAAAAGATGATGGGGCGGAGTGATGAACTCAAGGGAGTACCTGCCGTTGCCATCAGTATCCCTTAAAGGCTGCCCGTCGGGAAGAGGGTCAAGACCCTGATCAGCCATTGTCTGAGAAAAGAATTCCACCTTGCCCGATGGCGTAGCAAATCCATCGGCATAGGGGTTGGACGGTATGTTCAGCCTCATGGCTTGGCCGGACTTCAACATCTCAAAATCTACCCCTTCCATATAAGGCGATTTTTCAAGTAAAAAATTTTCAATGAAATTCATCTCGTTAAGGGAAAAAACGTCTTCCATAAAACCAAGACGGGCTGCAAGTTCCTGGAAGATCATCAAAGAGGAACGGCTCTGTCCCACCGGAGGAATCACGGGTCTGGCCATTTGAATATAATTGTGACCATAGGACCTGTAAAGATCGGTTACTTCCAGAAAACTTGCTCCCGGCAGAATGATATCCGCGTACCTGCTGGTATCGGTCTGAAACATTTCCTGGACAACGACAAACAGATCCTCCCGGGCCAATCCCTTTAATACATCCCGTGACTGTGGCGCGACCACTGCCGGATTGGATAGATAGACATACAGCATTTTTATGGGCGGATTGGTAAGGGTGGTAAGGGCATTGCCAAGTTCGACCATGTTGACGGTCCGGGTGCCGGGCGGGCGAAGGTCTGGACGTGTTAAACTCCTCAAATCAGAGGGTGCGCCGCCCAGAGAGCGGGTGATTCCTCCACCCGGTTTATTAAAAGCGCCAACCAGGGCAGGCAAAAGGGCAATGGTCCTCATGGCCATGCCACCTTTAAGCTGGCGGGCCGGTCCCCATCCGGTTCTGATGTAGGGTGATCTTGCCCTGCCATAACCCTGGGCCAGACGGACTATCATTTCCTCGGGCACACCACAGATATCGGCTGCCCGGGCTGGCGGGTATTCTTTTGCCCTGATCTTTAATTTTTCAAAGCCGATTGTGTTTTGGGCGATGAAATCGTGATCCATCATATCCTGGTCGATGATCACCTGCATCATGGATAAGGCCAGGGCGGCATCCGTGCCCGGCTTGATCATCAAGTGCAGGTCGGCCCGTTGAGCTGTCCGGTTGCGGTAGGGATCAATAACGATTAGATTGGCTCCGGCCTTCTGAGCTTTGCTGAAATAGGGCCAGGCATGAACGTTGGTGGTCAGGGTGTTGCTACCCCAGATAATTATGTAATCTGATTGTAAAGCTGCTTGGATCTCAGTGCTGGGTCCTTTGCCCAGGCTGGCTTCATATCCGGCAGTAGCGGCCGGACCGCAGATGGTATAATCCAAACTGCTGGCCCCTAACCGATTAAAAAAAGCGTGTCCCGCGTTACGGTGTACAAGACCCATGTGCCCTGCATATGAGTATGGCAAGATGGCCTCAGGGCCGAATTCAAAGGATACAGACTTCATCCGGGAAGCCACTTCGCCCAGGGCCTCGTTCCATTCGATTGGTTCAAATTTGCCGGCACCTTTGGGGCCGATCCGTTTAAGGGGGGTGGTGATGCGTTTAGACGAATGGATGTGCTCGGGAAAATGGGCAGCTTTTTTGCAGATAAAGCCGGCCGTGAAAGGATGGTCCGGATCACCCTTAACTGTTACAACCTGATCATTCTCGACCTTGACCAACAGGCCGCAGGTGTCAGGGCAATCCTTGGTGCAAACGGCTCGTTTCCACATTGCAAGTCCTCCTCAATCCGATAATTTATATATTCTTTCCAAAGGGCATCTCCCTTTAAAACTTTCTTAATATATTGGGATATCACTGTTTTTGCAATCCCAAAATGTTATTGAATTTTCAACAGGTACTCGATCAGTTCGGGTTGTGTTTACAGGTGCTTGTTCATCTGCATAACCAAATGACATGCCAAAGAGGATGCCAAAATTATCTGGAATATCTAAAAATTTCCTCACTGGATCGGAAAATTGACCCAAAGCACCTTGAAAACAGTTCGCGATACCATTCTCGTTCATCAACAAAGAAAGTGTTTGGGCATAGATACCTATATCAACCGCTCCCATGATGTTTAAATATTTTTCCATAGTAAAAAATAGAGCATGGGGAGCATCAAAAAATGCCCAATTTCGAATCAAGGCAGTCAATCTGGATTGTTTGTCTCTGCGCTCAATACCCATTGAACTGTAAAGGGCATTTGCAGATTCAAACTGACGGTCACGATGAATGCCCTTATAGCGTATTTTCCAGTCAAAATCCGGATTGGGTTCCTTGCCGCTCATCAATTCCTCAACTAATTTGTCTTTAAGCGCATCCTTTTTTGCTCCAGAAACGACATGAATCAGCCAAGGTTGCACATTACAGTTGGATGGTGACAATTGGGCATCAGTGAATATCTTTTTTAAGATTTCTCCGGAGACCGGTTTATCCAGTTATGTAGTGAGTTTTGTTTTGTTGCGAGTTTACCCCGCCCGCCTTTCGTATAGAATTATAATAGATCTGAGGAGGTACCAGGTCTATGAAAAAGAAAATACGAAGACGAAGGTGCAAAAACTGTAATGATTGATTAATTCCTCTTGAATCCAATATTAATTGTAATAATTTGCTATAAATAACCTGGACGATAGCACCCAAAACACAATAAAAACAATACATTTTGTGAATGTAGTACTCAAGGGAATCTTTGTGATGGTTCAATATTTTCAATAGACATAGCTGGAATATAATAGGTGCTTTTAGTGAGCTGCATACCCACTAAAGTTTCAAACTCACCTACTCAAAACCTCTACACCCGGTTTTTTCAGCATGCTCTCTTGATTTCGGATAATTTAGACAATGTTCTGGTTTTACATCATGAATCCGGCAAATATATTTATCTTGCTTTGGAAGTTTCCTCAACCATGGACACCTCCCCACATCATCACCTGTTTTTGGACTTATCCAAATATCATGAATATAATACTCCTCGCCAAGATGTATTGAGTTCACCCATTCAAGGATATCATATCGTCCTTCCATTTCCCATAATGCAATTTCTTCATCACTGACGCTTGTTTGAAAAGCATCGCTGAGGTTGAGACAGCAGTTACCACATTGTTTGCATTTGAAAGTTTTAGGAGGCATATTGGTCCTTTATTTGTGGCCTAATGAAAAATGTTTTGCCATTGGTCTTTTGCCATGTTTATTTATTTTTATGATAAATTTAAAAATACTTTATTCCAACAAGAATTTTTATTATTATCATTACCAACTTACACAAACAGACAAGATAAATCTAAAAAAAGG
>CAYWGN010000069.1:0-20176 GCA_964457495.1 uncultured Desulfobacula sp. | reverse complement strand
ATGATATAATTCAAAAAAAAATCGACAGGGTTTTGGATAGTATCCAAGATCCTCAGTCCGGCATGACAATTGCGCAATTGGGTTTAGTGGGAAAAATCAGATATGTGGAAAAGAGCCAAAAACTCATCGTATTTTTAAATCGTCTGGGAAAAGGAAAATCCTGTTGTGCCGCTTTGAATATGGTGGTACTGGCTGATCTTGAAAAAGCGATTAAAGAGGGATTAGAGGTTGAATTTCCACAATTTTCAATAGATTTTTCAAACATGCCTGCCTGATCAGTTTTCATAGGTCCCATATTTATGGACTGCAGCCACTGCAGCTTTTATGTTTTCCATTGGAGTACCTGGTTCAATATTACACAGGTAGAACCAGAAACGACCATTTTTCCCCCCAGCCTTAACATAGTGTTTCACTCTGTTGAAAATTTCTTCAGGTGTACTGGTTCTAAGAAAAACAGCTCCCACACCCAGGAGCAGTGGAAGGTCATGCTTTTCTGCATAGGCTTTATAAAATTCCGGTCCTAGGGCTTCAACATCTGGATCCTGGCCTTCCACAAACCCTGGGTTGACCCGCAAGCGTATATCCATTACCTCTTCGGGATTCTTGGCATGTCTTTCCCCTGTCCAATTGGGCACACATACTTTAGGGCCGCATGCTTCACGGAGCTTTTCAACATAGGGTGCTATGAATTCATCCATGAGCTTTATATTGACTATGGGAAGGGAAGCCAGGGCATCAGCCCCCACCATTGCCGGTGTCTGGGGAAATTTTGTTTTCAGGTACTCAAGCCATGGAATAAGCAGTTCTTGCGTTACCCTTGTCATGAGTTCATGGGCAAATTTTGGGTTCAGGCACATGTCCATGATTAGAGTTTCAATTCCCCTTATGTTGGCTGCAAGGCTGAAGGGAGCGCAGAATGCAATGTTTGCCTTGACCCCTGTCAGTTCCTCAAAAATATTGTACATGTCAATGACAAGGGAACATCTTCCTGCCGTGTCAAAATCAGGGGTGACAATTTTTTTAATATCACTCTCGTCCTGGATAAGAGGATGTGCCCGATCAATGTCCGGCATGATTTCATCGTGAAAGAGTATCTTCTGACCTATTGCTTCAGCTTCAATATTATAAGTGTCTAAATCCACTGTTGGGATGTCGATACCATATTTGTCACAAATATTAAATGTTCCAATATTCAACAATTTTGCATCGTGAAAAATCTCTTTGGCTGAAACCTTCATTTCCAGCGGCAGCAATTCACAAATCTGGGCATATACAGGCACCCGGTCAGCAGTTCCTGTGGCAGTATCTGCAGCTCTCTTAAATCCTTTTTGAAAATGATAATATTTCTTTTCAAGATTCATAATTGTTACCTATAGAGTTTTTAATAATGTACTGTTTTGTTTCATCTTCCTCAACAATCGGGCAAAAGCGTGCGTTATTCAAAAATCTGTCCTATTGCTTGCCTATACAGTGGCCTCAAACTCTTCCAAAAGGTCTTTAATTGTTCCTTTTGCATCTGCAGAAAGTGCAAGCGTCTCATGATTGGCTATAATATTTTTTGCCTTTTCATAAGCCATCTCTGTGAGATCTTTACCATTGGAGGATTGCATCCATTGTGCCCTGGTTTTTCTGTCAAATATGATACCCTGGGACTGGCTTCTTGTATGTTGAAATGTATGGTTATGGGTTAGATAGCTTCCGCCGGGACCAATCTCATCTATGAGATTCAAGACCATGGATTCTTCATCTACCTTTACTCCGTTGATCAGTTTATGGATATTTGTGATGCATTCATGGTCCATAATCAGTTTGGCATAATCAAAGGTCAACCCTGTTTCCAATCCTCCTGCCCCAAAAATCATATTGGCTCCTGCCAGGGCAATAGGCAGTACGTTAAAACTAAACTCATACCCTGCCTGGGCATCGGGAACCTTGGAATCACTAACTCCTGCACCGATTCGACAGGGAATACCATAATATTGGGCCATCCTTACAATGGCTGTACCCACCATGCTCCATTCAGGAGCCCCCACTGAAGTCAGTCCTGTTTTCAAATCCATTATAGTGCTGCATGAACCAAAGGAAATATTAGATCCTTTTTTAACAGTCTGGGCAAGAACCAGTCCACCAAGATGCTCGGCAAGGGTCAAAACAATTGTACCGGCAAGCGTTACCGGGCCTGTTCCGCCGGAAAGGGCCATGGCCATTATATCTACGTTTACACCTGCTTTCAGGGCTGCGATAAGGGTTTCGCAACATTGAGTTGCAAGAGTCAGGGGACTTGTGACGCAGCATGAGCAGGTGCATATGGGTCGTTCACGTAGTTGGTCCATTCCTCCCATTGCTGCAGCAGCCATCTTGACTATGGTTTCTACGCTGTGCTTATCCACCATGCCGATGGTAATATGTTTGCTGTTGTGTGTTATCAAAGATTCAAAATTGTGTACAGCCTGGGAAGCAGCTTTTTTATCTCCGGGGCAAATAGTTCTTTGACAAAAGGCAAGTCCGTCCAGAGCATCCACAAGCCGATAAACATTGTTGCAATCTTCTTTAGTTGTATTGCGGCACAGCTTGGTATCAAAATCAATAAGATTTACCTGCTCACCAAATGTAGAAAATCCCACATTACCCTTTTCCATATAAAAATTTTTTTCAGGATTACGGGCATAATAGGTCATACTTTTTGCCGCACTTGCTATGCTCTCTGTAACCATCCATTCAGGAATTTTGACCAGCCAGTTTGGTCCTTTTTTTATAACTTGAGCTCCGGCGCTGCTTAAGCGTTCGGCAGCTTCTTCCATCTCCACAAGCACACCCGTGTGCTTTAAAATGTGGCAGGCCCCACGATGAATTGTTTCAAGTTCATCCTGGGAAAAAACATTTAATCCCATTCCAACAGCGGAAGTTAAACCATTTCTGACCATAGCTGTTTTTTGCCTCATTCCTTTTAAATTATCAATTAAACCTTCCCAAAAAAAGATGGCCTATTCCAGTGCCCTTTTTTTGGAAAAAGGTTCAGTATAGAACCAATTTTAAGGAAAAGACGTTAAGATAAAAATTTGCTTTTTGTCAAGAAAAAAATAATTTAAAAAATGCACTTCATTGCCTTTGGTGAGAAAGCCGTCGGAACAATCACTAAAACACTTAAAGGGGAAAAAGCTCCTGCTGGGACAGGAAGAGATTTTTCCTTTATTGTTTATCCTCTACCGAAAATAGCTCTTTGCTATATTTTTTATGAAGCTGACGACGATTTCCCGGCTTCAGTAACCTGCCTGTATTAAAATAATGCGCGGCTCTTTCTACCCGTTGACGGCCTTGCCGATGTAAGGGAATATAGTTCCAGAAAAATTTTAAAATTAATCGAAGAATAAATAATCACCTGTGGATTTTGATACTATAAAGATGAAAGCACTTGAAATATTTTTCAAATTTCTTTATGAACAAAAGACATTAAAAAAAGTGGCATTGTTTTCTTAAAAAATCAAACCATAATTGATTACAATGATTGGCTAACCAGGTAAGGAAAAAGAGATGAAAGCAAAAAAAATTTTAACGGGTGTTGTTATTGTTCTATTCCTAGTAGTGGCAGGTCTTTTAATATTCATTAATATTTTTTCAAAAAAAGGACTTCCTGATTACAATCAAACTATCTCTATTCCAGGGCTTCAACAAAAGGTTACGATATATCGCGATAGATATGCGGTTCCCCATATATATGCAGAAAATGAGCATGATTTGTATCTTGCGACAGGCTATTGCATGGCACAAGATAGAATGTGGCAGATGGACTTAATACGAAGAGTAACTATGGGCAGGTTAAGTGAGATATTTGGGGAAAAGATGCTCAAGGCAGACATCCTTTTTCGAACCCTGGATATTTCTAAAAAATCAAAAATGGTTCTTGGTAAAATTTCAGAAAAATTATCAGGACACCTTGATGCCTATGCTCAAGGCGTAAATTATTATATAAAGGAGCATAAAGGAAATTTTCCTTTGGAATATAATATTTTAGGATATACCCCAGATTTTTGGGAGCCACTTCATACTCTTAATTTAATTGGATATATGGCCTGGGACCTGGCAGGAGGCTGGGATTCTGAAATTGTTATCCATAACCTTGAGAAGAAATTGGGAACCGCCTTAATAGAAGAAATAACACCGAAGTTTGATAAACATTCCCCGAGTTTTCCGGATTATGTTAAGGCAGATCTTATTGATAAATTATACAAAGATTTTGTTTTAAGCAAAGATACGATAAGTCACCTTGGGGTCCAGGTACTGAAAGCAAGTAATAACTGGGCAGTTTCAGGAGCGAAAAGCACCACTCAACAACCGATTTTAGCAAATGATATGCATCTAGGGCTAAATTCTCCAGGAATCTGGCTTCAAATGCACCAGAATATAAAAGGAAAATTAAATGTTACCGGTGTTGCGCTTCCAGGAGCTCCTTTTATAATAGTCGGCCACAATGATAATATTGCCTGGGGTATGACCAATGTGATGGTTGATAACCTTGATTTTTTTGTTGAAAAAATAAATCCTGATAATCCTGATGAATATCTGTACAAGGGTGAATGGAAAAAAATAAGAACAAAAAAAGAAATCATAAAAATAAAAGGGGGAGATTCAAAAGAGATTGATATCCGATATACGGGTCATGGCCCCATTGTTTCTGAGTTAAAAGAAGATATTACAGATCTGGTGATTTCTGCTAAATGGCAGGGCTTTGAATACAGTAATGAGCTTTTAGGTGTTTATCTTTTAAATAAGGCTGAAAATTTTGATGATTTTAAAACAGCAGCAAAAGAATTCATAGCCGTGAGTCAGAATATTGTTTATGCGGACACAAAAGGCAATATAGGCCTTGTTTGTGCAGCAGGAATCCCTATCCGCCCATCAAATGATGGAACTCATATTCAACCCGGCTGGACAGGAGAACATGAATGGAAAGGAGTCGTTCCCTTTGATGAACGCCCCATTTCTTATAATCCTGATAGAGGCTTTGTTTCATCAGCAAATTATTTTACTGCAGAAAATTTCCCATACTATATTAATAAATGGGGCTTTTGCGGCCCTTATCGCCTCGAAAGAATTAATGAAATCCTTAAATCAAAAGATAAGTTCTCCGTTGAAGATATAAAAACAATGCAGACTGATATGAAATCAAAATTTTCTGAACTTTTAATAAAAGAAATTATTGCAGAGACAAACAAAAACACTGATTTAACTAAGCTTGAAAAAGATGCACTCTCAATACTTAAAGCCTGGGATTTTTCTATGGAGTCAAAGAGCAGCGCGGCAGCAATTTTTGAAAATTTTAAACTTTATTTTATTGAAAATACTTTTAAAGATCAAATGGGCGATGACCTGTATCAAGGGTATATTAAAAACAAACATGCAGTGGTTTTTGCTGTTGAGCAAATATGGAATACAGATTCTCAATGGTTTGATAATAAAAATACAGATAAAAAAGAGACCTTTACTGATATTATTCAAAAAAGTTTTTCAGATTCCATAGCTAAGCTTGAGAAGGAATTGGGTGCAACTGCTGAGTCATGGGAATGGGGTAAAATGCACAATTTTACGTTGAATCACCCTTTAGGCTCTGTAAAGATTCTTGACATGGTATTTAAATTAAACAAAGGGCCCTATGAACTTGGAGGCAGTGTTCATACTATCCCTCAATATGCATATGATTTTAGAAAACCTTTTAAAGTAAACCATGGCCCTTCCCAAAGACATATTTATGATACTTCTCAATGGGATAATTCATTTTCAGTTATTCCAACTGGTAACTCTGGAATTCCTGCAAGCAGACATTATGGTGACCAAACCCAATTGTATGTAAATGGAAAATTCCATGTTGACTATGTAAGCAAATCCAAAATTAAAGAACATGCTGAATATACGATGGTATTAGAGGGTGCTGAATAGATAAAAGAGCTTGGTTTTTATATAATAATAACTACTGGCTTTTGTAAATCTTGTAAAAATGGAGCATAGTCACTTTAAGATGAAGCTTTTCATAACAATTCTATTGGTTATTTCTGTTCTGTATCTCTTTTCCGCTCCAGTTTCTGCTAAACCCTACCTGGAGGGGTTGGAAGTCATTGTAATAGTAGAAAAGTGCAATTTAAGAAGTGCCCCTGATACATCTAAAAAAAATGTCATAGTTGTCTTGTCAAAAAATGAAAAAGCCTCTGTAATGGATACACTTACCAGGGAAGGACACCTATGGTATCTTGTTAAAACACCCAATCATGAGGGGTGGCTTTCAGCTTCAGTTTCAACTTTGAATGAAAAAGCAATCGATTTTAGCCTATTGGATTTAATCTACAAAAAAACCTTAATAAACCTGGAAAAAGAATACCCGGCTAAATACTTTAATTTATATAATAAAGTTAAAAAATATTATTCAAAAGAAGAATTTGATGATTTGTTATTAGATCAATCCAATCTCCTCCTACAGAGGGAATATCTGGATAAACTTGTTTTTCTGGCATCTCCTGTTTCAATTAAAAAGCAGAACAAGCAGCATAAGGACTGGGTTTCTATATTAGTAAATCAAAAGACCTTGAATAATGGAAAACTATTTTTTGAAAAGCACAAAGTACATTTTTTAAACGCACAAAAAAATACTGGAGTTCAAGCCAGCGATATTATCTCCATTTTAAACTGGGAGTCTGGGCTTGGAAAGTACAGAGGCAAATATGCGATATTCAAGATATTTATCCATCAATATTTTCATATTGATGAAGTTGAGTTTGAACTCTTTAAAAAAGGCCATTATCAAAAAAAAGGGGCCATGGATAGACCCACTGCTGTTAAAAGACTTCAAAAAATAAAAAAACGAGCTCTTAATAACCTGTCTCAATTATTAATTTGGGCAAGAGACACAGGTTTTGACCCAAAGATTGTAAAAGGATCCTGGGCAGGCGCTATAGGGATACCACAATTTATGCCCGCTTCCATGGCTTATGCAGTTGATGGAGACAAAGATGGCCTCATTGATTTAAATACTGTTCCAGATTCAATTTTTTCTGTTGCCACATATCTGAAACGTCATAAATACAAGGAACGGGGTAGAGAATATGCCTTTTATCGGTATAACCACAGTGACATGTATGTCCGGGGTGTTAAATTGTACTCTGATAAGTTTGAAAAGCTAATGCCCCACCTCAGCACTATGGAGTGAGTATTGAGCGATATTATCACCTTGGGCATGGCCCTGCCTGGTTTTTTCGATTCAGGCCTCAAGTATTTATGATAAAACCGATTATATTTGGATTTTTATATTCAATTGGTCTTTCAGAATAATTGATTTTGGGTGAATTTGAACGATAGCTTTAATTTAAATATCATTTGGTTTGAGTTGAAAAAAATGAATCGGACTGATATAGGTGAATTGTGTCTTGATAATACTTGAAAAAGAATTTTTATAATAAAAAGGCAGCGAATGCTTTTTAAAAAAAGCCTTTTAATCATTTTTATCAGCTGTATTCTGGTCGAAATCTGTACTTACAATAACTGGTTCCCTCCTCTGGAGCAGGTTATTTATGATACCTATCATCGCATGGCCAAAGTACGGCCCCAGTATACGCCGCATGTTGTCATTATTGCCATTGATGATAAAACCCTGAATTATTTTAAAGAAGATCCTCTCGTATTCTGGGGGCCTCATTTTGCCCAAGCCATTTCCGCCTTACGCAAAGCCGGTGTGACTGCCATAGGAATAGACCTGATTTTTTCCATCAACCCGGAATCCTGGCTGCAAAAAATGAAATTTGATAAATCCGTTGCCACCCGATCATTTAATACTTTGTTTCAAAAACAGATTAATTCTTCAAAAATCGTATTGGCAGGACAGGTCACCTGGTCAGAAAAGAATCATGAACAGTTTAACCTCCCTGCTGTTGAATACATGTATGCCCTTTCGGATGGACCTGCTTCTGTGGGATTGGTTAATCTATTTCAGGACAGCGATGGTGTTGTCCGTTCTTTTTTCGAAAAATTATTTAATGATAACAGAAAACCTGATACTGCATTTGCACCGCTCCTGGCAATGAAAGCAGGTTATGGCAACCCGGGTTCAAAAATTAATCGTATTGGCTATATCGGGCCACCCGATACTGTTCCCAGGGTTTCATTCATGGATCTGTTCACTACCGGGGCAAAAGAGTTAGAAAAATTAACGCTTCTTTTGAAAGATAAAATTGTTATTATTTCAGTTGAACAGGAAGGATTCAATGACTCACATATCACACCTTACTCTGGCGGGTTTTTATCCGGGGACATCAACCTTATGAAGGGAGGGGAAATTCATGCCAACATTATTGAAACCATCATTGCAGGCAAATCGCTAAAGGACCTTCCGGGTTTTTTCAGGGTGGCATGGCTGATTGTGGCCGTATCTGCATCCGTTTTTTTGACACAGGCTTTGGGTCCAAAGAGGGGATTGGCTTTAATTGCTCTTATGCTGGTAATTTTCGCATCTCTTTCCTATATTTTATTCCTTACAGGAATACTGGCCCCGATCGTCAACCTTGCGTTCTCATCGATATTCTCCTATCTGGGAATTCTCAGCACAAAATTGACCCATGAGGAAAAAGAACGCCTTCAAATGAAGAAAAAATTCAGCCCATATGTGTCTGAATCTGTATTAGAAGAAATTATCAAACAGGATAAAATGCCGGCACTGGGGGGTGAAGAAATTGAGATAACAGCCATGTTCTCAGACATTCGAAATTTTACGACCATTTCTGAAAAGCTGTCTCCTGCGGAGGTAGTAGAGTTGCTTAACCATTATTATTCACAGGTCTGTGATATAGTAACCTCCAACAAAGGTATTGTTGACAAGTTTATAGGAGATGCCGTAATGATAGTTTTTGGCGCACCCCTGCCCACACCCGATCACGGGCAGCGATGTTTGAAAACCGCATTTGCCATGCTTGAAACCGCCATCGAATTTAAGGTATGGTTGAAGAAACGATTCCCGAATCGGGATATCCCCGAATTTCAGATTGGTATCGGTATTCACACCGGCAACGCCTTGGTGGGAAATATCGGCTCCAAGCAGCGAATGGAGTATACGGCCATAGGAGATACCATTAATATTGCTTCACGTCTTGAAGGGCTATGCAAAAAATTGGGATGGACAATTGTTGCCAGTCGAACTACGATAAAAGCATTTGAAAACGAAGTGCTTTTTGGACGTAAAGAAAAAATCCAGCCCAGAGGAAGATCAGGATCAATTGAAATCATTGAGGTGCTTGGAATGGAACCCGACACCAGGAATAAGGGAGATACGAATGAAAAAATATAAGAACTTTTATCCATCCGGCAAGATAATTTTTATAGTTTTGACACTGAGCCTGGTCATGGCAACATCAGCATTTTCTTCTGAAACTGCCATAGGAATGATTACCCAGGTTTCAGGTAGGGTTTCCTATATTCATAAAGACAAAAAACAGAATGCACCGCCCGAATCTTTTATGAATTTTTACAAAGGAGATAAAATAATCCTTGAGCCGGACTCACTCCTGCAGCTCATCTTTTTTGAAAATGGACGGAAAGAGACCTGGGAAGGACCGGCAAGCTTTTACCTGGACCATTTAAAAGGAGTTGCCATTGATCATCAGGGTGCTGCGCCCAAAATCACTTCATTACCGGTAATCATTACCAATGAAGTCAGAAGGACTTTTAAAATCGTTAATATCTCCCGATTGCAGACGTCAGGCGCGGTCATTGTCAGGGGCCAGGAAAATAAAAATGATCCGGCACAATCCATTCCCCCGGTTCAGCTTGATGTCAGTGAAGAAAGGGAAATCGATTTGGCTAAAAATACTTACAAAATGCTTTTGAAAAATTCTTCAAAAACCGATATCACGCCGGAATTGTATCTCTTCAGTGTGCTTGCCGACTATGACCAGTTCATGGAAATGTCCGGGTTGATTGAAACCATGAATCAAAAGCAGCCTGACAATTCCACAATCCAAGAATTGTCCAGGTGGCTGGAGAAACAAATGTGAAAAACCATATACTGGTAATCATACTTGCTATCCTTATTATGACCGAATCACCGGCTTTAGCCGAGATGACTTTAAACACGGAGCCCGGTCAAAATGTGAGCACTATATCCAACCAGGTTTTATTCATTGAAAAAAATGCCGCTGACGTCTACCGATATGGCAATTTTGCAAAGGCTGTCAAATTGTGGGAACAGGCAGCTTTGCTGCATAAAAAAGCAAAGCATTCGCCGGAGCACATAAAGGCATTGATTCATCTTTCAGAAGCTCTCGAGGCAACGGGTAATGTCCGGATGGCTAAAAACTGTCTTGATACGGCCGTGGCTATTGCCGGCAGCATCAATGACCCGGAACTATTATTTAAGACAAGGGCAACTCTTGGCAAAATCCTTTATCAAACAGGAAATCATGATCAGGCAGAAATCATCCTCAAAAAATGCCTGGAGCAAATGAAAACTCTGAATAAAGGAAAATTGGAAGCAACAGTTATTCTGAACTACTCAAACATATTGTTTGCCCGAAAAAAATTTAGCAAGGCAGCCGGTTACTATCGTCAAAGCATGGAAAAGGCCCAACAACAAAAGCAATTCTCCTTGGCAGTCAAAGCCGCCGTGAATCTGGCAAAAACCCAGGTTGTTCTAAAGAATCACGCCACAGTATACCCATTGCTTAAACAGACATTCTCACAGGCAGTGGATCTGGCAGACAGTTTTGATAAGGCAGTTTCTCTGATAAGTATTGGTCGAATTGTTAGTCAGGCATGGGCTGATCATCAATTACTGCCCTTACGCCGGGAACTTCTTTTAATGGCTTATGATACATTTGAGGCCGGCATCCAGGTCGCCCAAAGGATCAATAACGACTGGGCTTATTCTTATGGGCTTGGCTCACTTGGACAGCTATATCAAAAAAACGACCAGCTTGAAGAAGCCGTTTATTATACACAACAGGCCATATTTGCCGCTCAGCAAATTGGTGCGTTTGATATTTTATATCAGTGGCAATGGGATAATGGCAGGCAACTCAAGTTACAAGGGAAGATTGACAATGCCATTGAGGCCTATAAACATGCCTTGAAAAGTATTTTAGAAATCCGGGAAGATCTAAAAAATGATTGTAAGCGTAAGTCCAATATATCCTTCAGGGAGGCTATCGGCCCGGTGTATTTTGAACTGGCAGATCTTCTTTTACAGCGAAGTGCCCAAAAAAAAGATCCGGCAAGATTGCAAATGGACCTGACGACTGCTCAAAATACGATTGAACAGCTAAAACAATTGGAACTACAGGACTATTTCCAGGATGATTGTTTGATTGCGCTCAAGGCGAGACAGTCGAGCCTTGACAAAGAACTTCCTGGAACTGCCGTCATCTATCCGGTTCTGCTGCCGGAAAGGCTGGAAATCATCGTTACTTTAGGCGGTGTTAAGAAAAGCTTCAAGGTTAACGTGTCAAAACAAATGCTGACCAAAGAAGTCAGATGGCTGAGAAAAAAACTTGAGCAACCGGGAAGCCGATTCATCAGACATTCCAAAAAGCTGTACACATGGATCATACAGCCAATCGAAAAAGAACTGGAAAAACATGATATACATACCCTGATATTTGTTCCGGACGGCCCGCTTCGAACAATCCCCATGTCATGCCTCCATGATGGTGACGTATTTCTCATCAAGAAATTTGCCATCGCAACGACCCCAAGCCTAACCCTTACAGATTTGGTCCCCTTGCGCCGTCGGGGCATTAAACTGCTGCTGAACGGACTGACTGAATCCGTGCAGAATTTTTCTCCATTACCATATGTGGATATGGAATTACGTGAGATCAACAGAATGTATCAGGGGCAGTTACTGATGAATGAGGCATTTGTATACCCATCTATGCAGCAGGCACTTGAAAATACACCCTATTCCATTGTCCATATCGCATCCCATGGCCAGTTTGACAAAAACCCTGAAAAAACCTTTGTGTTAACCCATAATGGCAAACTGACCCTGGACAGTCTTGAAAAATTAATGGCGTTGAGCAATTTTCGTCAAGACCCCGTGGAATTGTTAAGCTTAAGTGCCTGCCAGACAGCTGTTGGAGACGACCGAGCTGCCTTGGGGCTTGCTGGGATAGCAGTGAAGTCCGGTGCACGCAGCGCTCTGGCCAGCCTGTGGTTTATCAATGACAAAGCGGCCTCAATGCTGCTGATTGATTTTTACAGGCGCCTTTTGAATTCTGATACCATCACCAAAGCCCAGGCCCTTCAGCAAGCCCAGATAAACCTGTTGGAACAAGATGCCTATCAGCATCCGACATACTGGGCGCCTTTTTTATTGATAGGGAACTGGCTTTAGGAAGGTTTAAAGATCTTCCAAACCCATAACTGGAGCAGATAAAGGAATAAAGAAACTTGGCACAAGCCCTCCCCTGCCACTCTTTATCAAGCTGCTGACCGTCTCATTGGTTCTAACTTGACATTGATCACTTCCCAGGACCGGGATCTTGTTATATTCCGGCAAGACGGCAAAACTGGAATTCAAATCAATATTTGGAGTCTCAATATTAATGGTCCCGTCAATGCCGAGTTGGGATGACGCATTAACGATACTACTGGTATCTGAAAAAAAATAATCTGCAACAATATGAATGTTGCCCCCGTTACCCTGGTAAGCATTGGCAATCACCCGGCTATTGTCAAGAATAACAAATATCGGGTCAATGCTAATATTCCCGCCATTTCCCAGACCGCCGCCCACCGTGGCGGTGATATCACTATCTACCATTCTGAAAATATTATTTATTTGGATAAAAATGTTGCCGCCATCTGAAAAATTTGCCTCGGTTGTGATTTTGCTATTCTCTAAAAAGAGTTGATCCGGCGTATTAATGCTGATGGTGCCGGCATCACCAGTTCCTGATGAACTGCTGGATATATAGGACCCATCAAATAGTGAAACTTTAATACCATCAATCTGGATGTTACCGGCTTTCCCGGTATCTGCCGTGGCAGTGGATATCCCTCCCTGGCTGGACAATATCATCGTATCGGCATTCACGGATATATCTCCACCATTTCCTGATCCGGCGACATTTCCGGCTTCTATTGCACCGTTTTCTGAAATCGAAAGATGGCCTGTAGATACTGTTATATTGCCTGAATGACCGGCAGCATTGGTATTGGCAAATAATCCGGAAGAAAGATATGACTTCTGACCTGAAATGGCCAATGAGCTGTCTGCCGTGACAACGATACTGCCGCCTTTGCCAGCTCCTTCTGCACCACTTGACACTGTACCACCACCTACAATTTTAACTGTGTCAGCTTCCAGGATAATGACTCCGCCTTCTCCCGTATCCGTGCTGGTCACCTGAAGAATACCGCCATCTGATATTTGAATATCTTTTGTATTTACCAGGATTTGCCCCCCGGCTCCGCTGCCATAACTTGCGGCAAAAATGCCGCTGGGATCAGAGCCATCACTACCGGATATGTTCATCGAACCTATGGTATTAATCACGATATCCCCTGCCGGTGCACTGCCGAATGTACTGCAGGAGATCTGGCCGGTACCGGTCACATCCAAAAAGTCTCCGGTGATGAAAATACCTCCTCCAGTACCTGTATCAAATGTCCGGTTATAGATTGTGGCACCATTGCTCACAAGAATATTGGGAGATTCAAGGGCCAAATTTCCACCCTTACCACTGCCATTGGTATAGGCGGCAAGCCGGCTGTAGTATCCGGAACTACCAGCACCATCAATCCAAATTGAATCATTGGCATGGATATCAATACTTCCGGCATTGCCGCTGCTTTCAGTATAGACGTCTATGGCACCTCCATTCAGGACAGATAAGGTATCAGTATCAATAAACATAAACCCGGCATTACCGGCATCCAGGGCCAGAACTCCTATCCTTCCGGCATCCAAAAGGCACTGGGAGGTGAAAATAATAATGTCCCCACCGTCTCCACCACCCTTTGAAGTGGTGAACAAACCGCTGGTGAATCCATTGCTATCCCCGGAAATCGTTAAGGAATCTGTTATGGAAAGTTCTATATTTCCACCGGTGCCGTCTGTCGTATTGGTCAGTATCTGGGATCCTCCTGAGATGTCCAGGTTTTCCGCATCCACAATTATGGTGCCTGAGTCACCGCTGCCACTTGAACTGGCACTGATCAAAGCATTTTCTTTCAGCGTCAATACCGGCGTTTTAATCGTGATATCGCCTGCAGGACCATCTCCTGATAAACTATAGGTAAACAAACCGAAAAATGATCCATTTCCAAGGCCGTTAATCAAAATGGAATTATCAGCATCCACTGATATGTTTCCTGCAGTTCCTTGATCCAAACTGATTGCCAGGATACTGGATTCATTTTTTAACTCCAGGCTACCGGTGATGATGGAGACATCTCCGGCCACCCCGTCTGCCACCGTGCTGGTGGAGATAGTACTGGCCGAATCAAGAACAATGGAATCGTCCACAATGATGTCAATGCTGCCCCCTTGGCCGCTGCCTTGAGTTTCCGCCCAGATATTCGAACCTTGAACCATGAGGTTGCCTGCACGAATATAGATCTGTCCGCCGTTATCATCACTGGTATAAAGATAGGAGTCGTTTAAAATATCCACATTTCCCATTTCTTTAAAACTATTGGTATCAACACCATTAGTTTCAGGTATCACTTTACCGCTTGAGGAGACAGAGACAGTATCAATCCGACCGCCTTTTGCATATAAAATAGCATTGTTTCCAATCGTAATGGGGCCGCTGATGATTGAAATATTTTTTCCAGGAAGTACAGAAAGCAGACTGCCGTCAATATTCACGGCAGAAGGCAAGGGTGTCAAAAAGCCAAAGGCCTCAACAGGTGAGGATGTTAAAATGCTATTTCCTGATGAATTGGCATGAAACACCCCGTTCTGACCAAGGGTAAGATAATCTGCTGTGCTGATATGGAAGGACCCGGTAATATCCAATTGGGCATTGGGTCCAAATATAATTCCGGATGGATTCAGAAGATAAAGGTTTGCATTGGCTATTTCGGATGTTAAACTGCCGTCAATATAGGATGACTGACCACCTGTTATTCTGCTGATAATATTTGAAACTGTATCCGGACCTTTGAAAACTGCAGATTCATTTGAATCAAGATTGAATAATGAAAAGCTGTGAAACAAATTCTGACCCACCTGGGTTCCAAGATCCGAGGTAATGGAAAAATTGGGACCGGTAAGAGAACCTGATATGCCCAATGTTCCGTCAAGGACAACTTCGGCATATGGACATGTCATTGGGCTCAAAATCCTTAAAAAACAAAAGACACACCCCCAAAGAAACATCTTCTTTAAGCATTTCATAAAAAAAACCCTCTCCTGATTTAAAAAAGATTCCATTGAAAAAGAAAATGGACCCCTGAATCCTGTAAATCATGATCGCCATGATTCATATTCTGCAGCTGGTAACCATAATATATCCGGGCGTGAATTTTTTTACTAGGATCCCACCTGATACCCACTCCAACGCTTGAAATGATGTCTGCACCAGCATTATTGTTCCAGGATCTTCCCCAATCAAAAAACGGGGATAGCTGAATGATCCCATCTTGCAGACTCGTGCTCACACCTTTTAGAGGCAACCTTGCCACTGGCATCCGGTATTCAATTGATGCGATGAGGCCATTATCCCGGACAAGCTGATTTTCCCGATATCCCCGCACTGTTGCGTGGCCGCCTATTGCAAATTTTTCTAATGACGGCAAAGGACCCCTGCTGATCTGAAAAGAAGTCTTAACTATAAATTGATCTCCCGGAATAAAATCAAATCTTTTTGACCACTGGAGCTGGCCCAGCAAGTTTATAAAATCAGCATCCGGTTCGCTTTTAAAAGCGGTTGCATTGAACGCATCAACCCCTTTTGAGATAACCGACCGAAAGGCAAATACATGGGAAGGCCTGTAAATGTTCAAATCCACGGATAATCGGCCAATACTGAGTTCTGTTTTACCATCATCCGAGTTCTCCACAAAAGAAAAGGGGTTATCGTAAAGAAATGTTTTACTGGTTCTTCTTTCGGCTGTAAATGTCAGGAACAGATCCTGATTAAGGTTCCGGGTCAAAAGATACATAAAGTTGAATCCAAAACTTACAGATTCGCTTGTTATGTCAATAAGATCAAATGGTTCCTCAATAATCCGGGAATCCGTATATTCATAGAATGCCGAGAGTCTGGATCCCTTATGATTGAAAGGAATATCATAGCTTACTGCATAGTCATCTGCTCCCTGGGTTTTTTTCCAGCGTGCGGAAAATTGATCCCCCCCACCTGACAGATTAAGATATTGAACCAGGATTTCTGGTCCGATACTGCCGGAACTCGGTGGACTGTCATTTGCATATTTGACAATGGTTTTTAAAGGATTTGATTCCACAATCGTAATCTTCAATGACGCCTCTCCAAGTGCCATACCCGGGATCAGTTCTCCGTTAATTCTTTCAATCAATGGGTTTTTGTGGAGCAACTGAAGTTTTTCCTGAAGATCAAAAATATTGAGCGGCAAATCCTTATCTGAAATAAGGTGTGTTCTGATCAGGGAACTCTGGATTCTCTTGTTCCCTGTGATATCGATCTTCGTCAACTTACCTTCAATAATACGAAAGTAAATTACACCGGCGGACACTTTTTGATCAGGCAGTATAGATCCGGAATTAATATATCCTTTACCGGCATAATATTCATTGATCTTGTAGCGCAGTTCATGGAGTTCTGTCGAGCTGATTTTTCTATTGGTATAAGGGTTTGCAATTTCACTAAGCGTTTCATTGGAAACTACTTTGTTCCCCATAAACTGAAATTCCTTTACAAACACAATGGGAATTAGTGATAACTGGTCCTTGTCAAGCCTGGGGGGTAGTTTGGGTAGCAAAATTTTTGAATCGGCCCTGGATCCAGTATGTTCGGGCAATTCTTTTCTTGTTTTGGGCTGGTCCGACCCCCATTGATTGACAGATAATTGTTGTGCAATAATCAATGATGGAGAAAAACTGATCAAAAGGAACAGATGAAGCCATATGAAAAAAACTTTGGAAAACGGTTGTCGTGACAAAATCATACAGATACCCCAACGACGTGAAAATCATTTAATGGAGCCTTTTAGCCTGTTGTTTTTACAAATTAAGTTAAGACATGGCTTTTTGTCAAGAAGAGATCTTTAAATTATATTCAATCTCCTCTTCAAAGATATTGTTTTTCGATATAAACATCTCCAATGATTTGAGCTGTAGGTGCAATAAAAACTGTGGGATGGAGTTTGGGGTTGAGATTTCTGTATGTATAGAGAAGCATAAATTACCTTAGCAGCCATTAAAGGTGGTAAAAAATACCATGACCATCTTTGTTCAAGGCTGGTTGAAGTCATCAGGATTCTTCAGAACAATAATTGAGAAATTAATATAAAAATTTAATGCCAGGGCAGATTTTTTGGTTTTATGTTATACTTGACTAAAATACCCGTGAACAAAAGGAATACTCTTGCCCGTCCCGGGTTTAATATCTGTAAAGTGAAAGAGGGAGTGGTTTAATGGACCCAAAAACGAAAAAATGGATTGATGAAAAAAAAGACCCCAGGAGTGCCCGCTGGCAAGCGGGTCTTGAAGCTGTCATGGACCTGTTTTTACCTGATATGGAAAAGGGAAAACTGACACCAGTCCATCCTCTGGAAGAAAAAGATCTGCCAGTATTCAAGGCAGCTTTGGAAAGGGTGGACTTGAGTCCCGGTCTTTTAGCCGCCTTTTTATCCCCGACTGTTGCCAACGCTATTATTCCCCCGGATTCGGCAAAAGAACTGATCCGCATAAAAAAGGGACAGCCATCCTATAAAATTATCATCATGAGACCTGGTAAAAAAAACCGGATACTTTGTGCGGAAATCTCAGAACATGCCCATAGACCCGGCATAGACATCTTCCAGGCCGGTGCCCTTTTGGGAAGCTTTGATTACACCACCCATGACCTCTGTATTTCTGAATTGACAAAAGCCATCCGGGTCCATACCTGGGAAAAAGACAAATGGCAGCGCAAAGATTATCTGGCCTATACCTTAAACTGGTTTGAAAAAACAGAATATCTTGGCAAGGCAAGTGTGAGTGTGGATGAAAACCATTCTTTTTTTCATCGTCCCACATTGATCAAAAGTAATCGGATTGACGCTTTGTTTCTGCTTATATATGAAGTATTGCGCAATCGTTTCCAGGATAATAAAGGTGTGTATAAAGACTTGGTAGAAGCAGAAAAAAAAACAGAGAGTAAGGAAATGAGGCTTTCCGCCTGCAGCACCCTTGCACAAACCCATGTGCTTGATCTGCTGAATCTTGTCAAAATATTTCATCTCTTTGATTTTAAAAAATTTGCCAGGGCGGAAAACCAGGAATTTAAAAATGAATTTGCCAGAACTATTAGAAAACTTTCATCAGACCTGGATAAAATGTTATTGTCATGACAAACCTGTTGTAACTGTGTCGGGCTTTCATCCGTGGAAGAACCGGATATCTGGGCGCACACATTGGATGATCTAATATCATTGTGGATTGATATTGGGGAACCAACTTTTTATAGAATGAAAAAAGCAACCCGGCTTTCTCCAACCATTAAAGTGTATTCTTTTAACTTAAAATCAGATAGTTGGTGGGCAAAGGAACAGGCAAAGTTCAAAAAAATCGCAACATAAATAGACATAGGGCTCACTTTAAAATTTTTAAGATACAGATACAAATCAAAACAGTTTTTCGGTAAAAATTAAAGATAAGATGATGAAAGTTATCTTTGCTGAAATGCCTTTACAAGCTTCATAAATATTGTTAGGCAATACCCAGATATGAGACATATTTTAAAGATATGCGAACAACCGCTTAATGCCTTATTAGCAGTACAATAAAATTGTCCCATAAATTTTTACTGATATTCATAACCCAAAAAATTAAGAGATCGAGAACATATGTTTGAACAGACTTTTAAAAATATTGATGATACCCTCTGGAAAGACGCTGGGTGCGGTAGTGAGTTAGATTATGTAGAGCAGACCTCGTGGGTGTTGTTTTTAAAATATCTGGACGATTTAGAAAAAGACAAAGCAACCGCAGCTGAACTTACCGGAAAAGCCTACACCAATATTATTTCTCCCGAATTTCAATGGACAAAATGGGCCGCTCCTAAATTAGAAAATGGCAAAATTGACCACAACGCTTTAAACGGCGATGACCTTGTGGACTTTGTAAATGGTAAGCTTTTTCCCTATTTGAAAAAAATTAAAACCGATGCAGAACATGCAGATACCATTGAATACAAAATTGGTGAGATATTCACTGAACTGAAAAACAGAGTTCAAAGCGGTTATAACCTGCGTGAAGTGGTAAACAATATTGATGAACTTCGATTCAGGACTCATAAGGAAAAGCACGAGATGAGTCATCTGTATGAAGCTAAAATCAAGAATATGGGCAATGCCGGGCGTAAGGCGAATTTTATTCATAAAATGGCAATTGCATTAAAAGAAGCCAATGAAACAGAATATTGGTTAATGTTGTTAAAAGACAGTGAATATATCAGTGAAAAAAATTATAATTCAATTTATCCGGATAGTGTAGAATTGATCAAACTATTAGCAAGTATTGTTAAATCTACAAAAAAAAGGATAGGCAAATGAACTATTTTCAATTGTCCATTTTCAACTTTCAATTAAAGCGAAGCGACGCGTAAAATGAATAAACAACCCAACCAATCCGAAATCGTCCTCTACACCACAACAGATGGCAAAGTAAAAATCGATACAATTTTCCAAAACGATACTATCTGGTTAACTCAGAAAAAAATGGCAGAACTTTTTGATGTGAATATTCCTGCTATATCAAAGCATTTAAGCAATATTTTTGAAGAGGGAGAATTACAGAAAGAGGCAACTATTTCCAAAATGGAAATAGTTCAACAGGAAGGTAGTCGTTTAGTTACACGAAACAAAGATTTCTACAATCTCGACGTTATTATTGCTGTGGGTTATCGGGTTAATTCCAAAAGAGCTACCCAATTTCGAATATGGGCAACTAATGTTTTAAAAGAATATATCATCAAGGGCTTTGCCATGGATGATGAACGTCTCAAACAAACAG
>CAYWGN010000068.1:0-20252 GCA_964457495.1 uncultured Desulfobacula sp. | reverse complement strand
GCCTGTCAATATGTCCCATCCAGCGATGGAAAGGTAAATTGATCTGAACGGGTTGGCGTAAATTGGTTAGAAAATATGATTTCTTATGGAAAATGCCTGCTTGACAATTTTACCTGTAAACTGGTAATTCATTATTTACGTGGAGATATTCCATCCTGCTCAGTTTCATATTCTAACTGGTCATGATTGTTTAACTTCACCGCTTTTTTAAACTTTTGTTTAGGTCTTTATAAGGAAAATGCATTATACTCAAAACAGATACAATATAGAATAGGCAAAGAAATCATTTTGTTAAATAAATTTCAAAATAATAATCAAGGCAGCCCATGATGAATAATTTTGTTTCAACAAATCCCCCCAAGGCCAATATCTTAGTTGTTGATGATGAACCCATGATAAGAGATCTGCTGGAAAATACCATGGCAAGAACGAAGTATTCCTGCAGCTTTGCTGAAAATGGTGCAAAAGCATTGGAAATGATGTCCGGGAAGGCCTTTGATGTAGTGGTTACTGACATTGATATGCCGATAATGGATGGGATTGAGCTTGCCAAAACGATTAAATCGAAATTTACTGCCGATGTTATTGTAATGACCGGCCAAATACACAGCTACCAGTATGATGAAATCATCAATCTGGGCGCCAGTGATTTTGTTGAAAAACCTTTTTCGCCCAGAGAAATAATTCTCAGAATCAATCGTGTGGTGCGGGAACGAAATCTCAAGCAAGAAGCAAAAAAAGCCCATGAAGAACTCAGGGAATCCTATATTGATTCCATCCATCGTCTGGTCATGGCTTCAGAGTATAAAGATGAAGACACTGGAGATCACATTGTCAGAATCGGGGAATATTGTTTACTCATGGCTGAAAAATTAAATCTTTCCAAGGAATATAATAAAACCATCTATTATGCATCACCCATGCATGATATAGGGAAAATCGGCATTCCAGACAAAATTATTTTAAAACCGGGTAAGCTAACCTTTGACGAGTTTGAAATCATAAAAACCCACACACAAATCGGAGCACGTCTTTTATCAAAATCCAAATCAAAAATCCTGCAGATGGCCCAGGAAATTGCCCTGAACCATCATGAAAAATTCAATGGCCTCGGATATCCAAATCAATTAAAAGGAATAGATATCCCCATGTCCGGCCGGATTACCGCTCTGGCAGACACCTTTGACGCGCTCACCTCAAAACGACCGTACAAAGACCCTTATCCACCCGAGGTCACCTATGATATCATGAAAAAAGAAAGAGAAAAGCACTTTGATCCAGATATTCTGGATATTTTTATATCTAATTTTGATCAATTCATTGAAATCAGGGGAAAGGTCGGCACCTTTGAAGGTGAAGACTTTCAAAATTACATGCTCAGTGAACGGGACCAAACAAGCTGAGTTTATTTATTATCCTTCTTTTTTTGTTTTGCTTTTAGAACCTGGCGCTGGGAAGCAATTAACACGCTTTTTCTAAGGCGTATGGAAAGTGGCGTGACTTCCACCATTTCATCATCCGCTATAAATTGAATGGCCTTTTCAAGGGTCATAAGCTTTATTGGCGAACACATAACGCTTTCATCTTTTCCAGATGCCCGCATGTTGGTGAGTTTCTTTTCCTTGCAGGCATTCACATCAATATCCTGATGCCGGTTATGTTCTCCAACGATCAAACCCTCATATACGGGTGTTCCAGGCTCAATAAGCATCTGTCCCCTGGGTTCAAGATTAAACAATGCATAGGGCACGGCTTTGCCCTGTCTGTCTGAAACAATGGAGCCGTTAAAGCGAACAGGAAAATCACCCCTGTGTTCTTCGTATCCTGAAAGATAAGAATTCATTATCCCCGTACCCCGGGTATCTGTCATAAACTCATCCCTGTAACCTATCAAAGATCTAGAGGGGATTGAAAATTCAATTCTCACCCTGCCCTTGCCGTTGTTCACAAGGTTTATCATCTTGCCTTTTCGGATGGAAAGTTTTTCTGTTACAACTCCCATAAAAGCGTCTTCACAATCCACAAAAAAGTGTTCGATGGGTTCCAGTCTTTTTCCATCTATATATTTATAAATAACTTTAGGTCGACCAACACAGAGTTCAAATCCTTCTCTTCTCATGGTTTCAATCAGTATGGCAAGCTGGAGTTCACCCCTTCCCTTGACTATGAAACTTTCATCTGTAGTGCTTTCTTCAATTTCAATGGCAACATTCATTAAGGTTTCTTTAAGAAGACGTTCCCTGATTTTTCTGGACTGAACATATTTTCCTTCGCGGCCGGCAAAAGGAGATGTGGAAATGGAAAACCGCATGGACACTGTGGGTTCATCCACTGTGATTCTTTTCAGTGGTATAGGCTCTTGTTTTGTGCAGATGGTGTCTCCGATTTTGACATCCTCGATCCCGGACAATACAATAATATCACCCACCTGGGCCTGCTCTACTGGTAAAAGTATTGTCCCGTCATAGGTCTGCAGTTTGGAGACCTTTAATGGTAAAAGTTTATTGTTTTCGTTGATGCACACGAGATTTTCATTGAACTTGGCACTGCCGTTAAATATCTTACCAATGGCTAGCCGGCCAAGATAATCAGAATATCCGAGATCTGAAACCAGCATCTGAAATGGGGCTTCAGGATCATAGGTCGGAGCCGGCATTTCTTCTACTATGAAATCAAATAAAGCAGTTAAATTGTCAACGTTCTCATCCAGTTCTTTTTTAACAATACCATCACGGCCAATGGCATACATATAGGTAAAATCCAGTTGTTTTTCCGTGGCATCAAGATCAATAAAAAGGTCATACACCATATCCAGAACCTCATCAGGTCTGCCATCCTTCCGATCAATTTTATTGATAATGACCATAACGGGAAGATTGGCTTCAAAGGTTTTCTTAAGAACAAACCGGGTCTGGGGCAAGGGTCCTTCCGATGCATCAACAAGGAGAATCGCGCTGTCGGCCATGGAAAGTGCTCTTTCCACTTCACCACCAAAATCCGCATGGCCAGGGGTATCAATAATATTGATTTTAACACCCTTCCAGGTCACAGAGCAATTTTTAGCTGCAATGGTGATGCCGCGTTCTCTTTCAAGGTCCATACTGTCCATGAGGCGGTCATCCACCTGCTGGCCTTCCCTGAAAAGCCCGCTCTGCCTGAACATTGCATCAACAAGTGTGGTTTTGCCATGGTCAACATGGGCAATGATGGCAACGTTTCTTAAGCTATTATTATATTTTATATTTTTTTTCATACTTCTCCTGTTAATATCCCGTGATTATTCACAGCCGGAGAATATAACCATGGAAATCAAAAGAGCAACTATTACTTTGACACCCGTGTCGTACCGTCAGCCGCCGTAATAATCCTCACCCTGTCTCCTGCAGAGATTATGACATCGGCTTCCTGTACAACAACAATGGTCTGGCCATTGTCTTTTTTCACGATAATTTCAAGGCCTGGTTTCCGGGTTATTCCTTCTTCTGCCATAGTTCCTGCCGCAGCACCGGCAAGGGCACCGATCACAGTGGCTATCTTTCTACCGGATCCCCCTCCCACTGTGCTGCCCAGGATACCGCCTGCCACACCACCTGCAGCAGTTCCAATGGGGGTTTTGGTCCCTTCAATCACCACTTCCTTTACAGATTCCACCGTCCCATTTTCAACGTTCTGAGCCTGTCTTGCATGATCCCGTGAATAAACCTGGCCAGATCTGCTTGATGCGCATCCTGTCAAATATACGGCAATTATCGCCATAAAAAAAATTATAATTGCTTTAGATTTTAAAATTTTCATAACCCCATCCTTTTAAAATAAAATTACCCTCTATACTTATCTCCAACACTAAAGCAGATTCCATTTTTGACCAGCCCTAAAAACAAATTAAGCTCTAATTTTGTTAATATTATACCATGATTTGCATAGCGTGGGCAAAAAATTTTAATACTACAAATCAGCGAAGGTCAAAAATTTTGAATGGGAACATTCCTTTTTTCCTATCCTGGAAATAATGCTCAAGGGTTTGTTTTATCACTGCAAAGGCAATGTCCTCCCAGGGGATATCTTTTTCATCAAACAGACGGACATCTGTGCTTTCATTTGTAGGGCCGAACCTTTCAGACATAAGATGCGCCCTGAACATGAAATAGATCTGATCAACAAAAACAATATTAAAAAGGCGATAGGGTTCAATGATTTTAACATGGGCCATTGTCTCCTCTTGGGTTTCCCGGATGGCACCGTCCTGTACAGATTCCCCGTTTTCAAGATATCCTGCCGGAAGGGTCCATTTGCCTTTTCTGGGTTCAATATTTCTTTTGCACAAAAGTACCTGCCCGTTCAACTCAGGGATACAACCCACCACCATTTTGGGATTGCTATAATGGATCTGGGAACAATTTGTACATACAGATCGAACATGGTCATCATCAAAAGGAATTTTTTGTTCTGTTGGAGACCCGCAAGCCGTGCAAAATTTAATATCCATAAATCCTTATTTTTCCTTATTTTTCCTTAGCTATGCTCCATAATGCCTTGACCCGGGGATTGGCAAGGTTTTTTTCCCGGGTGCAAAGACCAATGACAAAAGGTGGCAGTTCCGGAGTTTCATTCAGAATCTTTACCCGGTTAAAAAAAGGGCTTTTTTCAAGCACCATTCTGGGGATAAGTCCAATACCGCAGCCCAGGCTTACCATAACAATGATTGCCTCATTTCCGGCCACCTGGGAGTAAATATGGGGGATAAAATTTTCCTTGGCAAACCATTGGTCAATGCGGTCCCGGCTCAACCCGTGGCCCGGGATAATCAAAGGAGTCCGCTCCCAGTCTATACCTCCTTTTGCATGCAGGATAGTCTCTGGATATTGCAGCGCGGCAATAAAAACAAGGGGTGTCTGGAACAGGGTTTGAAAGACAAAATCCCTGGGTAAGAGATCTGGCAGCGCTGCAATGACCATATCTGCATCCTGGGCTGAGAGTTTGAGAATGGCTTTGGCTGCATCTCCGGTTTCAAGGTGTATTTTAACGCTGGGATGGGCCCTTCGATACCGTGCCATAAGGTCGGGGAGAATGCCATAGGCTGCTGTCACAGAACAATACAAAGAAAGCTCGCCTTCCAGGATATCCTCAGATGACAGCTCGTCATGGAGCTGGTCCCACCTCTGTAGAACATCGTCGCTATATTTCTTAAACGCACTCCCTGCCGGGGTCAGCTCCACAGACCGGTTGTCCCGGATAAAAAGCGTTTCCCCCAGCTCTGCTTCGAGGCGCTGGATCATCCGTGTCAAAGCTGAAGGCGTTATATAGCATGCCTGGCTGGTTCTTGCAAAATGCAGGGTTCCTGCAAGATGTCTGAAAAGCTTTAAATTTCGAATGTCCATATCTCAATATCTAACACTATATTTCAAATTAGGCAATAAGGCATGAATTTCAAATAAATATTTGCAACGTCACCCCCTATTATATTGCAGCATTTGAAATATAATATTGCAAATCATTCATTTGACGCAATAATAAATATGGTTCATTAATACAATAGCTTAATTTAAAAAACTTTTAAATTTTATCAATGAGGAGAATACCATGAGCGAAAATTATTTTAATACCCTGTCATTGAGACGACAATTAGAAGAACTGTCACAGTGCAGTTTGATGGATTCATCTGATTTCAACGGTGTTGAAGCGCTAAAAGGCAAAAAAATTGTAATCATTGGGTGTGGAGCCCAGGGACTTCACCAGGGCTTAAATATGCGTGACAGTGGTCTGGATGTATCCTATACCCTTAGAAATGCTGCCATTGAAGACAAACGACAATCCTGGAAAAACGCCACTGAAAACGGATTTTTATTAGGAACCTATGAAGACTTGATCCCCAAAGCAGATCTTTTGATCAATCTGACCCCGGACAAACAGCACACCAATGTGATTGATTCTGTCATGCCTTTAATGAAGCAGAATGCTTGTCTCTCCTATTCCCACGGATTTAATATCGTGGAAGAAGGCATGCAGATCAGAAAAGATCTCACAGTTATAATGGTGGCGCCAAAGGCTCCCGGAACAGAACTCAGGGAAGAATACAAACGAGGATTTGGCGTGCCCACACTGATTGCCGTTCACAAGGAGAATGATCCAAGAAAAGAAGGAATGGAGCTTGCCAAAGCCTATGCCTGTGGTATTGGTGGGGACAGGGCAGGCGTTCTTCGTTCTTCCTTTATAGCTGAAGTAAAATCTGATCTCATGGGAGAACAGACCATTCTCTGCGGTATTCTCCAGACCGGGTCTTTGCTGTGTTATGACAAAATGATACAAAGGGGCATTAACCCCCAATATGCCTCAAAACTGGTTCAATATGGATGGGAAACTATTACGGAAGCATTAAAACATGGTGGCGTCACCAATATGATGGATCGCCTTGACAACCCTGCAAAGCTTATGGCCCAGGAACTTTCCAATGAATTGAAAACCCTTCTTGAACCCATGTTTCACCAGCACATGGATGACATCATGTCAGGAAAATTTTCCCAGACAATGATGAAAGACTGGGCAAATGATGATGCCGACCTGCTCAAATGGAGAAATGAAACGGCCCAGACCGCTTTTGAAAAATCCACATCAACGGATCAGGACATCCTTGAACAAGAATACTTTGACAATGGCATTCTCATGATTGCCTTTGTCAAAGCAGGCGTGGAATTAGCATTTAATACAATGGTATCAACGGGGATCGGTGAAGAATCTGCCTACTATGAATCACTTCATGAACTTCCCCTGATCGCAAATCTTGTTGCAAGAAAAAAACTCTATGAAATGAATGTGGTCATTTCCGATACAGCCGAATATGGTTGTTACCTTTTTAACCATAAAGCAGTGCCATTGCTTACAGATTTCATGGAAAAACTTGATGTTGATGTCATTGGCAAAGGACTTGATATTGGAAACAATTGTGTGGACAATATAGAACTCATAAAGGCCAATGAGGCTATCCGTTCGACCAGTGTTGAACTAATTGGAACAAAATTACGCACTTACATGAGTGCCATGAAACCCATCTGATAAGCCTGGCCTATCAATATGGTCAAGGCGAACAGTATACCATTCCTTTGCATGAGCCAAGGTTTGCATCAATCGAATCAATTGGCTAACCATTGCCACCCAACCCGCCTCTAAAATTTGAATTCTCCAGGCGGGTTGGGTATTTTAATGCCCCTCTATAATTCCCCTCAAGACAACATCACAACCAAATCATTTTAAATAAATCAAAAAAATGATTTACGATTAAACCTTTACAAGCTACCACAATGTATTACTTTTGTTCTATTGGATAAAAAGTCGCGTGTTCCAAAACGACTGCAACCAGAGTGACATTTAAAAATAAGGGGAGACCTATGGCAAAAGAAAATACTGAAAAAATAATGGTAAGCGCTAAGGACCGCACCATGTGTGAAGCCACACAGCAGATGCTTGAAAAAGCCAGAAGAGACGGTGTTAAGCTGGATCTTGACCGCGGCTATGAAATGAAACCCTGCCCAATCGGTGTGGAATCTGCCTGTTGTAAACATTGTTATATGGGCCCCTGCCGGTTAAACCCGAGAGACCCTTATAAAAAAGTAGGGGTTTGCGGAGCAACCATTGATACGATCATGGCACGGAATTTTGGACGAAACGTGGCAGCCGGATCAGCTTCCCACAATGATCATGGTCGTCATATTCTTGGGTTATTCAGGGGTATTATTGAAGGTAAGGTCAAGGATTTCGCCATTGATGATATGGCCAAGCTTGAAAAAGTTGCCAAATCCATTGGTATTGATGTTGAGGGAAAAGAAGTTTTAGCGGTTGCAAAAGAACTCTGTGATGAACTTGAAAAAACTTTTTCCAATGTTGACGGTGAAATGCCCTTTACCAGAAGGGCACCGGAAGCAACCCAGGAGTTGTGGAGAAAAGAGGGTGTCATGCCAAGAGGTGCCATGCTTGAAATCATGGAAATGATGAGCCGGACCCATATCGGCTGTGACCAGGATTATAATAATATAACAAAACAGATCACCCGGACAGCCCTTGCCGACGGATGGGGCGGTTCCATGGTGGCAACAGAGCTTTCAGATATTATTTTTGGAACCCCTTCTCCAACCCTTGCAGAAGTCAATATGGGGGTTTTAAAGGAAGACCATGTCAATGTGATTGTACATGGTCATGAGCCTGCCATGTTTGAAGGTATGCTCATGGCGGTAAATGATCCATTTTTCATAAAAGAAGCAAAAGCCAAGGGTGCCAAGGGGATTAATCTTGTGGGCATGTGCTGTTCTGGAGCAGAAATGATGTCCCGTCACGGGGTTCCCCATGCCGGAAACTTCGGATCAACAGAAGCGATTATGGTTACGGGTGCAGTGGATGCCATGGTGGTTGATATTCAGTGCATTAAGCAGGGAGTGGCAGCCGTGGCAAAATGTTATGATACCCATTTGATTACCACAAACCCAAGGGCCCATATTGAAGGGGCCACCCATATTGAATTTGATGAACGTGATCCCAGAAAATGTACAGATGAGGTCCTTTCAAAGGCAATTGCCAGATATGCCACAAGGAAAATGCCCATAGAAATTCCAAAACAGATCCAGACCGGAGTCCACGGGTTTACCCATGAATACATTGAATACATGCTGGGCGGAACCTTCAGGGGCAGTTATTCTCCTTTGAATGATAACATCATCAATGGAAGAATCCGAGGAGTAGCAGGTGTTGTGGGATGTACAAATCCAAAGGTGAAACAGGATTCCATCCATATTGAACTGGTTAAGGAATTGATTAAAAATGATGTCCTGGTACTTCAAACGGGATGCTCACAAATTGCCCTTGCCAAGGCAGGGCTTCTTGTCCCTGAAGCTGCTCCCCTTGCTGGGCCAGGTCTTGCAGAAGTCTGTGAAACAGTCGGCATGCCGCCTGTCCTGGGTCTGGGCTCCTGTGTGGACAACACAAGAATTCTCATTGCAGCATCGGCCATGGTTAAAGCCGGTGGTCTTGGAAACAGCATTGCAGATCTTCCCGTTGCCGGATGTGCACCTGAATGGATGAGCGAAAAAGCGCTGGCCATTGGTCAGTATTTTGTGGCCTCGGGAGTATATACTGTTTTTGGCATTGGATTCCCATCCATCAAAGACACAAAATTCCACAATCTTCTGTTTGAAGGCCTTGAAAAGCAGGGATATGGAAAATGGGGGACGGCTTCTGATCCCATTGAAATCGCCAGGATGATGATTGCACATATTGATAAAAAGCGGAAACAGCTTGGTATTGACAAGGCAAGGAAAAGAACCCTTGTTGACATGTCAGACCGGCGCGAACTGGCATCTTAATTCTTTGACAAATCAACCCGGCACAACCTGTGCCGGGTTGATCTATATTTCCAGGCCATTTAAGTTCCATGGATTATTTTTCAATAATCTGTACATTAAATGTACTCATACAATCAATAATCTCATCTGTTTTCCCTTCATCTGCAGACCAGTATACTTTTTGATCGTCTTCCATTTTCATCAGACATTCAGGAAAGAAATCATAATGTTCATCGTGAATTTTTAATACCCTTAATTTATCGTCAGGGAACTTTGGGTCAGGGACATGGTCGGTCACTTCCCAGTCATCGGGGATAATAAATTCGGCTTTAATGTTTACTTCAATGGTTTTCATTGTTAAATCCTCAAAATAAAAAGATGAATAACAGGGAATTCAATTTTAATTGGCCTCCTTATTCATATCAATGGGATTATTTTCTTTCAAGAAAAATTCTTAACATTTAAAATCATTTAATTTTCAAAAAGAGTTTGTACAAGCCTGAAAGCCCTTTTTAGCGAAAATTATGTAAAAATATATTAAATTTTCAATTTAATTGCCCAAAGGTATTGATTTATATGCAATAAATATCTATAAAAACTAAGAGCCCTTTAAATTAGAAGGATTTTTAATTTTTTTAACGCCTTATTAAAAGTTTTTGGGTAATGGCAGAAAAATATATTTTTAGAAAAATAAAACAGTCAAATATGTTTCCTCAGCTTCCCCAGGTCATGCTGAGGCTTATTAAGGCCTGTAACAGCGAAAAGACAAGTATTAAGGAGCTGACAGAGATTATTTCTGCTGATCCGTCTTTAACTTCTCGCATTATGCAGATTCTTGGTTCGTCATACCTTAATTTGCCCAAGTCTGTGAACAGCATAGAAACGGCCGTTGATTACCTTGGAAAAGACACTATCCAAAATATTGCCATCAGCACCACGGCAATGCGGTTTTTCAATTTTTCAGAGTCGGCTCCCAAGTCTATTATTGGAAAGATCTGGTATCATTCCTATAAATGCGGTGTGATTGCAAGAAAAATGGCTGAAGAAAATAATTTTCCCAACCCGGATGAGTTTTTTCTGGCAGGGCTGCTGCATGATATAGGGCGCTTGGTACTTTTGCAGAATTTTCCTGAAGATTATAATGCAATTCTGCAAACCTCTTCTAATGAGAAACAGACAATTTCTGCTGAAATGGAAATGTTTGGTGCGGATACGCCACAGATAAGTGCATGGCTTTTAAGTCAATGGAATTTAAATCCCCTGATTTCAGATGCTGTATTCTTTATCAATGAAAGCATTCAGCAGATTGAAGGCGCCCTTTCCCATGTAAAAGTAGTGTTTATTTCAAATTTTCTGGCCAGGCATGATGCTCTGGAAAAAATTCCAGATATTATCTCACTAACAGATATCCCCCTGACAAGATTAGAGCAGATTGTCATTGCAGCAGAAAAAGAAGTTCTGGAGATGGCTACAAATCTCGACATCAAGCTGGGGGAAGCACAGGATACCTTTTATGAAGATTTGTTAACATCAGAAATAAAAAACCTGTCTTTATTTTACGGCACCCTGCAGAACCTGATGCATGCAAAGGATATTGAGACTGTCCTGGATATTGTGCACAATGGGTTTAAAATTGTCTTTAATATTCCCAGGGTCTTTTATTTTCTTCTGGATGAAAAAAAAAATATTTTAACGGGATTTTGCAGCCCTGATGATAAGTCTCATAAAATTATAAAAAGTATTGCCCTGCCGTTATCAAACCAATCAAGCCTTTTGATAAAATGCATAAAAGAATTAAAAGTTCAAAACAGCTTAAAAACAACTGCCGAAGAAGAACTTGCCATATCAGACACACAAATTATTCGGTTGCTAAAGGCAAAGGGTTTATATTGTATTCCCATATATTCATCAGAAAAAGCATCCGGTGTAATGGTATTGGGGGTTGATGAAACAACGGCCAAAAACCTTGAAGACAACAAAAGCCTGGTAAAACTTTTTTCAAAACAGACGGGTGTCTGTATTCAGGGTATCCGATTTTACAAAGACTATGCCATTGATATTCACGAAAAAAAGATGGAAGCCTATTCCACACTGACAGACAAAGTGATCCATGAAATTAACAACCCCATTTCAATTATTAAAAACTATATAGAAACCCTGGGACTAAAGCTGCCTGACAACCATCCTGCCCAGGAAGAACTAGTTTTTATAGGTGAAGAGATGAACCGGGTTGCAGGATTGCTGGATCAGCTTAGGAGTTTTTCAAAACCGAAAATAGATGGATTTGAACTGGTGGATATTAATAAGGTTTGTCAAAGTATACTGGAACTTTTGAAAAAATCAATCCTGCTGCCAAGACAGATTGAAGCTTCCATCAATATTGATCCTGAAATACCCAAAGTCAAAACAGACCTGAATGGATTAAAACAGGTCTTGATCAATCTTGTGAAAAATTCAGCAGAAGCCATGGACAAAGGGGGTAAAATAACCGTCACCACACGCTTTTTACCTGACTCGCAAAAAATCCTGATTGACGAAAAAAAACAAATCCCAGGAAATGTTGAGCTTATAATCTCAGACAATGGACCAGGAATTGAAGAAAAACTAAAAAATACTTTGTTTGAACCGTATACCACAACTAAAACAGGGCCTTCCAACTCAGGTCTCGGGCTTTCCATTGTCCATTCCATTGTAAAAGAATTGAATGGAAAAATCAGATGTGAATCACAGCAGGGCAAAGGAACCAGTTTTATTATCACCCTGCCGGTAATCTCGTCAAAACGAGAATAAATATAAAGGCTTTAAACCATTGCAGGATCAACAAAAAATATTCTTAAAAATGGTTAAACCGATGAAAACAGGTGAACTCCTTGCCAAAGAAGGATTCATAAGCCAGGAAGACATTCATGAAGCCCTTTTGCTTCAGGAAAAGGAACAGACCACCTCGCCCCTGAGCAAAAAACGCCTTTTTGGAATGATTTTATGTGATCTGAATTTGATCACACCATGGGATAATTATTATGTTCTTCATAAATATAATAGATTACAATCCATTCAATCAGCCCTGGTTTCAAAAAAAATACTGACCAGAGAGGTGGTGGTAAAAGCAGAAAAAACCGCACAACAACAAAACATCCCCTTTATCAGCAGCCTTATTAACTCAGGGCTTGTTTCAGCCAATGAAATGCATATTCTATTATCTGATTTGTTTCATATTCCATTCAAATCCATCAATAATTTTATCTATGACAAAAAAGACATCGCAGTATTGATTCAAGCCATGGATAAACAAAAATCCTGGGAAAACAAGAGTATCCCATTGATTTTAAAAAATAATACAATACTCTTTGGCATTACAGATCCTGAAAACATTTTGTTCATACGAAAATTGAATAATCTATTTCCCCAATACCGGTTTAAAACAGTGTTTATTTCTTTTCCGTGGTTTTCAAAATTGCATAATAAACTATATGAAAGCGATAGAGCCACACACCACCACCCCCCATCCAGAAAAAAACCTTTGGATCTTTCTTTGCTTTTAAATTTTAAGACATCCATTAAAGACCCTGAACAGGAAAACGATGCCATCCAGACGTTGTATGAACGATATGAATTGCTTCGGCAATTAATCGGAAATTCAAAACCCGTCGACCTTCAAAATGAATTTAAGGAATTTATTATACAGACTCACTGGAAAATCACACAGGAATATCACAATCAAATTATAGAATTTTCCTTTAAAAAGGAAAACAGAGATGTTAAAATAATTGCATTTCCCAAAACATAGGTAAATCATTATGGCAAGAATTATTACAATTACCAGTGGAGAAGATGGGGTTGGAAAAACCAGTGTCAGTCTAAACCTATCTTTGTCTCTGGCATCGGAAGGATTTAAAGTCTGCTTGTTTGACGCTGATTTTGGCCTTTCCAATATCAATATTTTCACGGGTATTTATCCTAAAAAAAATCTTGAATCAGTTATTTCAGGGCAATCGGGTTTAAACGATATAATCATTAAAAATTATCATGGAATAGATATTATCCAGGGAAGTTCAGGGGTGAAAAAAATCACAGACCTGACCCAGGCACAGGCCAATACCCTTGTGAAGGCATTTGTAGACCTTGAGGATTATGATTATTTTATCCTGGACACATCTTGGGAAATGTCATCCCAGGTTCTTTCCTTTTGCATGGCTTCCAGTGAGATCATCCTTGTGGCAACCTGCGAGACCACATCCCTGACCAATGCATATTCCATGTTAAAAGTGCTGTCAAAGTATCAGTATGACCTTCCTGTAAATGTGGTGATCAACCAGGCAATGTCAGGCAAATTTGCTAAAAAAGCCTATGACCAGTTAAAAGAGCTTGTCAATAAATTCCTTTCCATCAAAATACAACCCCTGGGAATTATGGCCTTGGATAAAAATGTCCGGGCTGCTATTGTCTCCCAGACGCCTTTTGTTATACTTTTTCCTGATACAATTGCTTCAAAATGTATCAATTCCATTACCCGAAACCTGCTAAACAAAGCAGGACAGATAAGGGTTATGCCACTGGAACTTTTCTGGGACAAATGCCTGTCTTTTCTTAAAAAACATCATAAACCTGAAAAAGAACCTGCTTCCAAAAAATCTGAAGCTAAAAAACAGAAAGAACAAGACCCTGACATCAAAAAAGCTCTTTTTCATATTGAATCAAGGCTTTCCACACTGATAAAAGAGGTGAGCAACATTAAACAATCTCTTGAAACCCAAGGAGCTCGATCCGATAAAAGCAAAGAAAAAGAGCTTAAGCCACCCGTGCCTAAAGAGATATCTCTTGATTTTGAATCCTGGCTAAAAAAAAAATATAGCTAACCTCTCTAATGTTTTTCAAAAAGGTAAATTTTTATTGACTTTGCACGCCAAGTTAGACCAACCTAAATGGTACCTTAGTAATTCATTTTGAACAAACCATTGTTTTTGACTATTTGAAATTTTCAGGTGCCTAAAAAGTATACCCGATTGAAAAATGAAACCTGCCTGCATCCTCATTGTTGTCCGGATTAAGTTTATATCCATATAAAAGCCCAACAGGACCAAGGGGGGTCATGTACCGGATGCCTGTGCCCACTGTGAATTTAAATTTTTCGTTTATACCTTCAATCCCCGTATCTTTTAATGACCCTGCATCCAAAAAAAGCGGCAGTTCAAAATTCATACCCAGATCAATGCGGGCTTCAATTGTGCCCACGATTTGCGCCTTGCCTCCGGCTGGATCTCCAAAACTGTCAATGAACAATTCGTTTTCTCCAAAACCCCTTACATCAGAAATACCACCAAGAAAAAAAAGCTGGTCATCAGGAAGTTTGGAATCTGTGCCAAGATTCTGGATAAAACCGTACATTCCCTGAAACGCCAGCACAAGCCTTGGGAATACCTGGAAATAATATTTGGTTTTGACCTGGTATTTTATGAAATTATCAAGATCTTCCAGAACATCCCTATTGTATGCTGCTGATGTGTTAAAATAAAACCCCTTGGTTGGTTTCACAAATGAATCAACAGTGCTCCAGGTTAAAAAAGGGGTGACTATGGCAATTCCCCTGGTATCATAAATTTCAGGATCAACTCCTTTTGCGGCAGCCACCTGATACTGCTCCCGGGATTCCAGGTTAAAACTTGTGCCCAGTTTCAGGTACCGGAAAAAATCTTTTTCAAATAAGAGTTCTGATCCATATTTTCGGGAACCAAAGCCCTGGTTTTTTAATTCTTCCTGGGACGCGTAAACGGAAAGCTGGGTTAGAATATATTGGGACATGAAATCAAAATCCTTTATACCCAGCACGGTTTCATACCCGATTCCTGAAATTTGTGCATCCAGGTAAAGCTCCCTATTCATTCCAAAGAAGTTCCTGTCTCCTATAGCTACAGAAAAATAAGCATCCCTGGCCGTGTCATACCCCAGGCTTGCTTCAAGAAAATAGGGTTTTCTTTCTTCAACATCCACTAAGAAAAAGAGTTGGTCGTAATTTTCCTTAATGCCCAGTGCCTTAAAATCCGCGCTTTCAATACTATTGATATTTCGAATACTTTTCTGCAACTCAACAAAATTATTCAGAGACACGCTTTCATTATCGTTGATGGTATTGTGTCTTAGCAGTACTGAATCTTTGGTGCGAAAATTACCAAATGTCCACACCCCACCAACTGACACCCCTGTCTTTTTATCTATGTGAAATTCAATGGAGCAGGTTTCTTTTTCTGCTTCAGGTTTTACCTGGGCCTCAACTTTTGCATATATGTATCCTTTTTCAGCAAGATAAGAAAGAATCGCCATCCTGTCTTTTTGAACAAGAGATTTTACAAACGGTTTGCCAGGCCTGGTTTGAATAATTTGTCCGAGGTCTTTTTCAAACTGATCAGGCAGGCCCTGAAAAGAGACCTTTGTTATGGTTTTTTGATACCCATGATTAACACTGAATATCACATCCCCATATACAATTTCCTTTTCATTTTTTTTATCCCAGAAGACATTTCCAGTCACTTTTGTGTCCACAAACCCTTGATTGATGTAATAGTTTTCAATAGACTTGATGTCATCCTGAAACGTATTATCAACAAAAGGACCGTCATAAAGAAAGGACTTTTCCCGGGTGAGGATCTCTTTTTTTAACTCTTTTTCATGTATGAATTCAGATCCTTGGATAACAGAAGATCTTACAAGGTACCTGGTGTTTTCTTCAATGATAATATTTATATCTCTTATAGGGCTGCCGGTTTCCTCCATATTTTTTGCCGTATATTTTATTGTGCAGTCTTTATATCCGGCCTGGCGATATCGTTTTTTAATATTTCTCAGACTTTTTTTAAGCCCGAAATCATTGGCATTCACTTTGGTAAACAAAACAAGGTCTTTTTTAAGGGTATGGGTCCAAAATTCGCTATTTCCAAAAAAGGCGACCCTGTATCTCGGGCCTTCATCAATGTTGATAATGATTCCAATGGTTGCTGCCTGATCATTTCTTTCTACATCATGCTTGATTACAACTTCGGCAAATCCTTTTTTCCTGTAAAATGCCAGAAGTTTTTTCATATCCTTTTCAATCTCCTCTTGAATGGATCTTTGTCCTTTGCTCCAGAAAAAGAGCGGCGGCTCATAAGACTTCATTTTCATTTTAAGGCGGGTATCGGAAAAACTTTTATTGCCGTGAAATTCAATCTTGTTTACTTTCAGGTACTCTTTTTTTTCAATATCAATCAAAATGGCCAGTTCCAATTCTCCTGTTTTTTGGGGAACTATTTTAACCAAGGGATCTATATAGCCATTTTTCTTTAAAAGTTCTTCAATGGTTTTAATATTCTTTTCCAGGCTGTTTTTATTAAAAGCATCGCCCACTGTATAATCAGTGACATCGATTACATCATCTTTGAAAACCGGAAAGGAACCTTTCACCTTGATATCCCGAATAAGTTTTGACGGTGTCAGCCGGAAAACAATATCTGTAAAAGCGGCATCCCAGTCTTGATCCGGCACCTCAATCTGACTGAACTGCTTGGTCTGTTTGAGCAGCTCAATGGATGCTAAAAGGCTTTCATGGGAGAACGGATCTTCTTGTTTGAGGCGGATCATTTTATACGCCATTTTTTGCAATTTTTCACGCCTGGCAGGTTCGCCAGCCAGGATTTGAATTTTTATACTTTTAACAATAGGAACTATGTTTTTGATATTGTCCTCAGCAAAGACAGCACAATAAAAAAACATAATAGCAATAATAAGAATTATTTTTTTATTCATCTATTATCTGAACTCCAATTTAAAAGTAACCTCTGTGCCAAAATCTCCTTTTGAATCGTTAAAGGCTTTGAGTATAATATTTTCCAGAATTTTGTATTCAGCTGCATTTGTCTGGACTGTCTCTTCATCCTTGGTTTCCATTGAATATTTTACCTCCAGCCGTTTTGATAATTTTTTACCCAGGGTAACTTTCACGTTTGAACTTGCTGGTCCAGAGTACCCTACTTTGAAGGAATCCAAGGGTGTTGACTCTTCCACGCTTTCTCCTATGATATCCAATGCCTTGTCCGTCAGGATATTCGTATAAGCACCACCCCCTTCCCCCAGCTCCTTCGTTGTTTTGCCTGCAATGAGAAGTGAAACAATGTCTTCGTGGGATTCCTCTGGTTCAGAAAAAAGCTGAAATTTCAAATTATCTGTTTTCCCGGAAATTTTAAGCTTGATGATCCAGTCTCTTATCTCTGTTTTTGCTGCCAGATTGATATCTGGATCGATTTTATAAGGATCCACAAAATCTATAATCCCTTTTTCGATCTGAAATTCTTTTTTCTGGTAAATGATGGTTCCCTCTATGATCTTGGCTCTTCCGGTTATTATGGGATTTGTCGCAGTTCCCGATATATTTACATTTGGTTCCACAAGAATAAAAGCAACGTTATTATCCACGACAAAGGGTTCCTTATAATCTACATCAATATTCAAAGAGGTGTTTTCAATCAACGGAACAACTGTATTGCTTTTGTCCCCTTGCGTTGAAGTTTTTCTTTTTTTATCACCCAAAGCCTCTGCAATATCAAATGTGAAATCTTTATAATAATTTCCTTTAATCATCAGAAACGTCCCTGAAAGATCTGATTTCTCCCGGGTTCCTGAAAAAACAAGATCGTGGCTAAACTCAATCAGGGCCATATCAGGTAGTTCAAGGGTAATCTTATTGCCTTTAAACTGAATTTCCCCTTTCACAGGCTTATAATTCTCAAGACCTATCTTCCCATTTATGCTCAGGCTCCCTTTGTTAAGATCAGCAACAATATTTTCAATTTCCAATTCATCTTTTAAAAGTTTTATTTTCCCGTTAAGGTTTGAGATTGATACCCCGGCCTGGGGAATGGGATATTCAATTCCCGACAAAGTGACAACGGCATCAAAATCAGGCTTTTCAAAACTTCCTTTGATATCTGCGCTACAGATTAATTTCCCTTTAGTCTGTTTAAGCCCTTCCAGCACTTCTCGGGGAAGAACAAGGCTTACCTTTCCTTTTGATGTGGCATGCCCGTTAATACTTCCTTTGATATCATCAATGCCGGCCATTTTGAATATTGGGTCCAATAACGTCTTATTGAATTTTAATTTCAGATCATAAGCAGAATTTTCAGGGTCAAAAGATGCTTTTAGATCTGTTGTTTTATCCAGCAGAACGGAAAAATCCAGGTTATTCAGATTAACATCAGCCCTTATATGTTTTATGGGTATCTCTTTTTCAAGCAGACCTGGTGCGTTTTGAGATACAGGTGCTCCATATATAAAATTAATATCAAGGCCTGAATCAAATTTTTCCATGAAGATACTTTCTTTTGCCCCTGTTTTTGAAGGTATGGGTATGTCAAGGCTGTCTGCCAAAACAGCTAATTTGCAATCCTGGATTTTATAATCTTTTAAACCAACATTCCCGGTCAGGCTGAAACGTCCTTCATTAACGCCTGCTGTCAGGGCATTAATGTTGATTTTATCAGGTGTGGCCGTTATGCTGCCATTTAGATTAGAAATGTTTATACCGAGCTGGTCTAAATTATAATTAAGGTTGGAAAAATCCACAAGGAAATTTAAATCCGGTTCTTTAAAACTACCATTAATATCAGCATTCAGACTTATGTTGCCCCGGGCTGCATGAAGTCCTTTGACTAGATCTTCGGGCAGATCGACGGGTATATTTCCGGTTGCATTTATCCGGCCGTCAATATTGGCTTTGATACCATTTATTCCTGCCAATTTAAACAAAGGGGCAAGATCGCTATGGTTGAAGTTTATCAGAGCCTGGTATTGATTGTTGTCAGTGTTCATTGAAGCATTCAGGCTTGCAATTTTTTCAAGTTTGATTGCTATCTCGCTTTTTTCAAGATCAAGGTCTGCTTTAATATTTTTTACAGGAATTTCAATGTCATAAAAATTTATTTTGTCCATGGATGCGTCAATGGTGTAGTCCACAACCATATTAAGATTTGAATTGATATTAAGATTTGAATTGATCAAAGAATCCAATTGATCTTGATTTATTTTTATATCAGCATGTTCAAGAAATTGTTTAGGGTTGATATTTTGTCCTGAAAACAGGATGTTTGCTTTGACAACATCCTTTAACTTAAACGCTTTTTCAAAAATATCAGCAGATCCTCTCACATCAATTACCATGTCCTGATCTTTAACAATAAGCCGTTGGATGACAGTATGTCCAGAAGGATTAATAGAGCCTGCAAATTGAAGATCATTAATGGAAACCCCTTGTGCCATAAGATTCTTTCCTGTAACCATTGCTTTGATTTCAGGATTGGTGATGTGTCCGGCAATATTTATTTTGCTTTCAATGTTTCCCTTGACCGGGGGGAAACCTAATGGCAGCGTTGTTGAATATAAATCATGAGCAATGACATTCAGGTCAGCATCAAGGATTTTTTTAAAAATATCATACTGACCCTTTGCGCCAACCTCAGTGTCGCCCATTTTGGCGTTAAGCCTGGTTATTTTGCAGATGCCTTTTTCAATGGTTCCGGTTATGTCAGTTTCAAAATCCAGAAAATCTGTTTCAGGCTTGTCCTGTTTAAAATCTTCAAGAATTACATTAAAATGATAATTTGCCGCAAGGGTTTCAGGCTGAATGCCTTTGCCAGTAATGTTCCCAAAGGATGAGAATCGCCCTGAAAATCCTTTTACCCATTTTTCAAGATCATTAAAATTTCCATTTTTCTGTTCAAAGGAAAAATCGTATTTAAGGTCATCTATATTTTGGGCAGGGTTTAAAAATCCTTTTGGGAAAAAATCCTTAAGATCCACCATACCATTAAATGCTATATTGCTTCCAAGAATATTGAGAATTCCTTTTTTTATTGAAAGGTTCCTGTCAACAAGACTTGCTGACAAATTGAGCCCATCTCC
>CAYWGN010000067.1:18904-20277 GCA_964457495.1 uncultured Desulfobacula sp. | reverse complement strand
AAATCATAATGCCCTTGTACCGAATAACAGAAATCCATCGTTCTCGCCCTCAGGGCCAGGCTTTTCACATTTGACTAAACAGGCCGTGGCAGCTTCATAGTTGAAAGGGGACACGTAAATCTTGACCCTAAAAATATTATCCTATACCATGGAAAGGTCTACAAATATATTCTTGGGATAAAAAAAATGATCTTGCACATTGATATGGATGCGTTTTTTGCCGCGATTGAACAAAGAGACAACCCGGGTCTAAGAAACAAGCCTGTCGTGGTTTCAGGAAACTCAGAAAGAAGTGTTGTGTCAACGGCAAGCTATGAAGCAAGATTATTCGGTATCCATTCTGCCATGCCCGTGTTTATGGCAAAACAAAAGTGCGAACAATTAATTATTGTTCCCGGGGATATGAAAAAGTATCAAACTGAATCAAAAAAAATAATGGAAATCATTTCACATTTTTCTCCTTTGATGGAACAGGTTTCCATTGATGAGGCATATGTTGATATTAAAGGGTGTGAACGCCTGTTCGGCTCCCCGGAACAAATTGCCCTTGCCATAAAAAACAAGATCAAAAAAGACATTTCTTTAACCTGCTCTGTGGGGATTGCACCCATTAAATTTCTGGCAAAAATCGCATCTGACATGAATAAGCCGGATGGATTAACCCATATTAAAGCGCACCAGGTAGAAAATTTCATTTTTACCCTGCCCATCGGCAAAATCTCAGGGATTGGACAAAGCGCCATGAAAAATATGGAACTCCTGCAGATCAAAACCCTGGAAGATGTCAAAAAATATCCTCTCACCATATTAACCCGGAAATTTGGCAAACTGGGCAAAAGGCTTTTAGAGCTTTCAAATGGCATTGATTCATCAAGTGTTGAAACCAATTATATCAGAAAATCCATTTCCAGTGAAACAACACTTTCAAAAGATATTTTTGATTTTGAAACCATTAAACAGGTCATTTTGGGAAGATCGCAAAGCGTTGGCAAGGATTTAAGAAAAAAAAATTTTGTCTGTGAAAATGTATTTATCAAGCTTAAGTTCTCTGATTTTTCACAAATCACCAGGAGTAAAAAACTTGATGCCCCTATTTGCTCTTCATCTGCTATCTTTCATCAAGCCCTTGCCCTGTATGAAAAAGTCCTGTTAAAAAAGAAAATTAGACTTGTGGGAGTAGGTGTTACCGCCCTCAAAGATAAAAATACCCCGGTCCAGATGCAACTGATACAGGACCAGGACTGGCCAAAAGAGCAATGGGAATCCGTGGATACAGCAGTGGATTCAATATCGGAAAAATTTGGCGCTAATATCATTAAAAAAGCATCCCTCAACAATTTAACCAGGAGAAATCCCCATGACAAATAAAACCC
>CAYWGN010000067.1:0-18804 GCA_964457495.1 uncultured Desulfobacula sp. | reverse complement strand
AAAAAGCATCCCTCAACAATTTAACCAGGAGAAATCCCCATGACAAATAAAACCCCTGACCAATTTTAAAATATTTGAAATCAAATATTAATTCTCTTTCTTTTTCTTTAAAGCAGCCTTTAAAACAGCAGAGTGGATATCTGCCGCAAGGTGAACCGGACTTTTACCCCAAAGGGGATCCCAGGACGCAGGATCTGCCGAACAAAAAAACTGAACCTCCAGGCCGAATCGGGTCAATGCCTTTTCAATGGGCATATTTTTAATTTTGTTTGCCGCATTCCATGTTGCACCACAGGGCGCACCCTTTAATACCTTGATCTGTGCAATCATATCCTTTTCAACTATCACTTCAATCTCAGGTGTGCCAAAGGCCTTGCCATAATCCCCAATTCGACTCTGCCGGGAAAGGGCACAGCAGACTGGTGGACATATGGCATCTCCCGTTGTTATTTTTTTGCCCGAAGCAATCATTGGGATATCCAGTTTTTTACATAAAACACTTAAATCATCTGAAAGATCCCTGTGTTTTAAATAATCAAGCACAATATCTGCTTTTATGGTCTTTGGCAGATATGGGGATGTATCATCAATAACCGGAGGCAATGGTACATCAATATCAAAGGTTTCAATAATAAATTGTTTTTCACTAAATTTATTGATGCCGTGTATTTTAGTTTTTCCAGACCCATTCTGCTGGAAAACAAGAATTTTCTGCATGGTTTAAAATCCCAGGTCTTCATTTACGAGAATAATCTTAATCCTTTTTTTTACAAAACTTTTTTCTGTAATTGTCCAATAATTACAAATCCTGTCAGGACTGTCGCAGTCATGGCATACACCGGTTTTACTGCAGGGTGTTTTCTTGTCAAGATTCATGGTATTTACAGGCGCAGCATAATTTTTTATCCGGAACATGGCTTCTTCCAGATCACTGGTAATTTTATTTCTGCCAATTACCAGCAATACCGTTTTGGGACCCCACATGATCGCCGCAACCCTGTTCCCCATCATATCAAGATTAACCAGTTGACCTTGTTCTGTTACGGCATTGGTGCCTGTAATAAAAAGGTCCACCATCAAGGATTGCCTTCGAAGATCCATCATTTCTTCTTTTGAAAGACGTGTATCAAATGTATTGAAAACCTTAATATCCGGATTATCCTTTAATTCATGGAAAAGGCCAGTGGCAACAAAGGACATTGACCCGCCCCAGGAAACACTTTTAATATCAAGCTTGGGAATAATATCATTAACAGCTATTTCTTTTGCTTGCTTTGCATTCTGAGCGATAAAGACTTCAAAATTATTATTTTCAAGGCTTTCTTTTACAGATGCAAGTTTAAGGTTCCAATAATTATCAATAGGGTTTTTCATTTTGTATCCTTTCTTTATTTATTTTTTTATCCAGTCCTGTTTCAAAACAACACTATAAACGAAATTTGATTTGTCATGCAATAAAAAAACAGGTAAATTTCATATATAAATAAATTTTAAACTATAAAATCTATTTTTTATTGAACCCGGATCAACCTTATGGCATCAATCCTGGGCCTGGCAGAAGACAAGTGTTCCAGAATCAAATCCATCGAGGTTTGGGCCAGTTTTATTTCCCTTTTACTGATACCTGGGTTTATGTTTTTTAATTCATAAAGCCTTGTTATCTCTTTTCCAAGGATATCCAAGGCCAGTGCCCTGCCCTTTTTTATCATGATTTCTGAACGATCCCTGGCAATTAAAACACTTTTCTCCATCATGGCCGGGATCAGTATCTGCTTAACCTGGTCCAGATCCTGGAACCAGGTGCTTTGATCCTGTATTAATTTTTTTGACAAAAGCCTGAATTGATTTTTCAAAGGAATATTATTCCCCTCGTGATCAACTATAATGTGGATGGGATCTGCCATTAAATATCTTTCAATATTCAAGTTTTTTGGAGCAACACATTCCAGGACAAAGACAGTTTCCATCAGAACTCCAGGCTGGCTTTGCCCCTTTAAAAGTGCGGTCGCACATGATCCTGTACCATTGGTGATAAAATATTCAAAGGTATTCTGGACAAAGGGGTGATCCCAGGAAAAAAAATCCACATCATCCCTGACAATGGCAGTCTGTCTATTAAAGGTCATTATATCTGACAGACCTGCCCTCTCCGGAAATTTTTCCTCTGTCATGTTGTTTGAATCCAACTTGAATATGCTTTTATCAATAAAATCCGTTTCAATGCCATAATGATCCAAAACTTTTATCAAAAGCTCCTCAAGGTCAATATTTTTATCCCTGTGGATAATATGATCAATAATTGTTTTAGCTGATTCTGGTTTAAAGGAATTCATTTCAAGGAGAATATTTTTACCCTTGTCCAGTTGTTTATCAACTTTGATACAATAGTCCTTTGTTTCTAATATCAATTTGTCTAATAGTTTGTTTTCAACAGCTGTTTTATTTTTTGATTGCCTGAAAAGGTCCTGAAGGTTTTTTTCAAATTTTTTATAGATTAAATGAACACCATTGATATTTTTTTCAAACAGGTTCAACCCGTCCATATACCACCTGGCAAGGATTTCGTACATGCTTCCCAGAATATATGGAACATGAATTTTGATTTCATTTTTCTGGCCGATCCTGTCTACTCTTCCGATTCGCTGTTCCAAAAGCTCAGGGTTCAAGGGCAGGTCAAATAAAAACAAGTGGTGCACAAATTGAAAATTTCTTCCCTCACTACCTATTTCAGAGCAGATCAGCATTTTTGCCCCGTCTTTTCTGGAAAACCAGGCAGCGTTTCTGTCCCGCTGCAAAAGATTCATGGTTTCATCAAACCTGGCAATATCAAGTGATATATGAGTTGCAATGGCCTTATCAATGGCATCCACTTTTTCTTTTGAACTACAAATCACAAGAAGTTTCTTTTTTTGTTTTATCAATTCAACAAGATATAAAATTCTCGGATCATCTGTGAAATCATAGGTTATAGTGCCTTTAAAAAATTCCTGGTTCATGGCCTTGATTTGAGATGGGGTTGCCCCCAAGGGTTTTAATCGGGCCACTCGTTTTGGAAACCCTTTTATCGCATTCCTTGTATTCCTGAAAATCACCCTGCCCGGGCCATAGGAATCAAGAACATGATCAATACTTTCCCCTTTTTGTATCAATTCATGAATGATTTTAATGGTCTTTTTATAATGGGCTGTTTCATTAAGATAATTGTTAAAATCAAAATAACGTTTTGGATCAAGAAGTTTTAGATGAAGGAAATGATTTTTTATACCCATCTGCTCCGGTGTGGCCGTGAGCAGCATCAGTCCGAATACTTTTCGTGCAAGAAACTTGATAAAGTCATAGCGGTTTTCATCATCTGTAATATGATGGGCTTCATCAATGACAACCATATCCCATCCTGCTTCAAAAACCTGTGCCTGTCGTTTTTTGGATTTAAGGAAATCATAACTTAAAATACCCAGTTGGTGTTCCAGAAATGGATTTGTTTTCAGCCCCCCCTGCTCAAGGCTTAAACAATAGTTTTCATTAAAAATCATGAAAGAAAGATTGAATTTCCGGTATAATTCGATAAACCACTGATGGACCAATGACTCCGGGGCAACAACCAATACCCTTTTTACCCTGAAGGTCATAAGCAGTTTGTGAAGAATCAGACAGGTCTTTCTCACAGACAACCTGGTTCTTCCCAGCATAATAGAGAAGTCCTCCTGATTCAGAAACTATCTCAATTATCAGACTACTATTATTTTTTAATTGAATGTTATCGCCGGGTTTGAAAACAAGCCGCTTTAAAGGAGCTGCTTCCAGAGTGTATTGCCGGATGCAGTCCCTTGAATCAAACCGGATGCATATGGTTCTGTCATTAATTTCAACAAGGGTTCCCACCCCCAGCTCCGGTTCTGTTTTGCTGAACCATCGCTGCCCTTCAACCAAAGGATGCATAAAAAACTGTCATGTCCTGTTTTATTTCCCGCGCAGAATTGAATCAATCACTTCATGGGAAAAGGGTTGGGATATTTTTTTTGTGCCGGGTAAAATGGGTTTTGCCTGGGGCTTGTGGCCTGAGCCGGTAAACGCCGTGGTTTCCCGGTTGTCAAATTCAATCTGATAACTGGGCCTGATACCTTTTCCAGTGGTGCCAAAACAAACCCTGGCTTTTGTATCATCTCCCATATTCATGAATACTTTTTTCAAAAAAGCAGTTGACAATTGTCCCAGGCGTTCTTCATCCCAGGCAATAGCGATTTTTGCTTCTTTTTTAATTGCTGGTTTCTTTTTGGGTTTCAATTTGGCGATAAGGTTTGACAATCCCCTTATTTTAATACTCAGGTTTTTTACTGACCGTTCCTGGATTTCTCCTTCTGCCTGTGGCGTCAAGATATCCAACCGGGAACTTACCTCGATATGGCCCTCTGCTGATGCTTCACGTTCTTTTTGCTCAATTAATAAATCAATGCCTTTGCATAAACGGTTTATTGCCTGTCTGGATTCTCTAAATTTGTCGGGTTCCATGTTTCCTCCTTGTTTTGAAATTGATACTTTCTTAAACCACTTAGCAGGTGTAAAATTTCTTTGGTCCCTGACAAACAACAAAAGAAACTGATCTAAACCATTTAACACTAAAACTCTGTGATCAAAGATACTAATATATTAACAAGCCTGGTATTTCCCTAATAGGTTAACAAGCGTACTGCCAGGCTGATTTTATAAAGTCTACACCGAAAGAGCACAAAATTCAAGGATTTGTCAAAATGAATGTTTGTCAAAATGAAATTAGAATTTTTCTCCAAGCCAGATTATATGCTTACCTCCTTTCCCGGGTTTGCGTGCCCGCACTGTTAAAGTTTCAGTGTGAAATCCACACTGGTTCATACGACGGGTGAATGCCTCGTCTGCTTTGGAAGACCAGATGGTCAGGATACCTCCGGGACGGAGGGCCAAAAAAGATGTTTTTAGGCCTGATCTGCTGTAAAGGCAGTCATTGGCTTGCCGGGTAAGCCCTTCAGGACCGTTGTCTACATCAAGAAGTATTGCATCCCAGGCAGATCTTCTTTGCCTGATAATTTTTGCCACATCTTCTTCTTCAACTGCCACTCTGGGATCATCCAGCGGCATTCCTGCAAGATGCCCCAGGTATTCCCGGTTCCACCTGACCACAGCAGGGATCAATTCAGATACTATGATGCGTGTATCTCGACTTGATTGTTCAAGTGCTGCCGAAAGGGTGTAGCCCATACCAAGACCTCCAATAAGAACCCTCAGGTTGGGTTTTCCTTTGATGCGGCTGCATGTAAGTTTTCCAAGATCATCCTCAGAGCCATGGAGGCGGCTGTTCATCAGCTCTATCCCTGCAATTCGGATTGAGAATTCCGTGCCTCGCTTCCGCAGTGTGATGTCTCCTTTTTCTCCAGGAATTTTAGCCCGGTCGATCTCTTCCCAGGGGATCACAATCTTCTCCTTCTTGATTTTATAATAATTATTACTCAACTTGTACCTTAAGCCATTGCAGACGGGGTCAGATTTTTTTTATTGTATTTTTTATCAATAATTTGTTGTCAAACCGTCAAAAACTACAATAAGGAAGACCTGACCCCACCCACTCAAATCTGCCAACTCCAGTTTAATTTGTAATTAATATTATATAATACATGAATATTCCAGTTTGTATAAAAAAATTTTCCCTTTTGTATTTATATTATTTCATCCTATTTATATTTTTTAAATTCTTCAAAAAAAATAGGAAACCAAAACAATAAACTACAGCAGATAAAATTACTGATATAAAAAAACTAGAAATTTGCCATAAGAATCATATTTTCTAAACAATTTATGCCAACCCGTTCAGATCAATTTGCCTTTCCATCGCTGGATGGGACATATTGACAGGCTCTATGTCGGGCTACACTTGTGGCGGAAAAACTTAGGTTCCCTCAAACAATTCCCGCCACTTAACGTTACGCCCGCCAGAGCCTGTAACAACACGTCCCAAAATGCTCATTCAAGGCAAATTGACCGGAACTAGTTGCTGTGCCAACAATTATAATCCTTGTAGAGGATAAAAACCAAATATTATTTACATGCATTGGCCCTGTCCTTACTTCTGGATATTTGCAAAAAGCATTTACGAACTTGCTATACCTTCCAGTGGAAGGGTGATTGCCTTACGGGAGCATTATGGATCATGGCTTACAAGTTCTTGATTACTATAGCGGTTAAACCGCCATGGTGTTTGAGCGAAGAATGAGCGAGTTCATGGCGGTCAGCGAAAGTAATCTTACGTGTGACCTTCAGGTTAGAGCTTGTAGCAATGTCCATCCAGCGGACGTAAGTCGATCACCATGGAACGGGTTATGTAAAATTTCTTATGGCAAATATCCAGATAAAAAAAAAGAATAAATGGACTTAAATTGATTTCCAGTTTAATAATATTAAGTGCCTGACCAAAAACTTGAAATTTTTTTTCAATAATCAGCACGCCAGGTTAAAAATGAGAAAAATAAAATCAGCAAAATCCATTATCATAGTAAGCCTTGGAATATTATTATTACTGCTGTTTTGGCTATCAACCCCTGCACTGGCTGAGACTGCCGGATCTCAGGATATCCCCTGGAAGCATATTTTTATTGGTATTGCCGGAGGGCTTGCATTTTTCCTGTATGGTATGGATAAAATGAGCACTGGCATGAAAAGCACTGCAGGCAATAAAATGCGTTCCATTCTTGCCTCTTTGACCAAAAATCGTGTCATTGCCTTGATCGTAGGCGCTTTTGTCACCATGATAATTCAATCCAGCAGTGCGACAACTGTAATGCTTGTGAGCTTTGTCCAGGCAGGCCTTCTTACTTTTGCCCAGTCCCTGGGCGTTATATTGGGTGCAGATATCGGCACCACCATCACTGCCCAGATGATTGCATTCAAACTCACAGATTATGCACTTCTCATGGTGGCCATTGGTTTTCTTTTGAGAATGTTCGGCAAAACAGAAAAAATAAAGGCCATCGGAGATATTATTCTGGGATTTGGGATTCTATTTTTTGGCATGAAACTGATGAGTGATGTCATGAAGCCTCTCAGAACCTATCCGGCTTTCATCAATCTGATGAAGGATCTGGAAAATCCATTTATGGGTCTCCTTATCGGTGCAGCCTTTACCGCAATTGTTCAGAGCAGCAGCGCCACAACGGGTGTGCTTATTGTTCTGGCACAGCAGGGGCTTATAACTCTTGAAGCCGGTATTCCGGTTATTTTGGGCGCAAATATCGGCACATGTGTTACAGCAGCCCTTGCAGGTATTGGGACGTCAAGAGAAGCAAAACGGGTGGCCATCGCCCATGTCATGTTCAAGGTTGCCGGGGTTTGCCTGTTTATTTTCTGGATCCCGCAATTTGCCGATATTATCAGAGCCCTGGCTGTAAAATTCGATTCAGGCACTGCTCGGCAAATGGCAAATGCCCATACCATATTTAATGTGAGCCTGGGATTGTTTTTTCTGCCCTTTATAAATATCTTTTCAAAAATAATTTACAAGATTTACCCTGACAAACCAATGCCTAAAAGCGGTGAAATCACAACACTATATATTGAAGATTCCATGCTGGATACACCTTCTCTGGCCATGGATCTGGCCCGCAGGGAAATATCCCGCATGGCACTGCTTCTAGGGCGAATGCTCAACGCCATCATTGTGCCTTTTCTGTCTGATGAAGAGCAGCTATGTAGAGAGTTGGGAAAAGATGACGATGCTGAGTACCTGATACGGGAAATTCCCAAAAGAGATGCAATTTTCCCAGACCTGACCCTCCTTGGCGGCCTTCAATTGCGTGAAGCTAAAATCAATTTTCTGGAAAAAAAATTAAGTACCTATCTTACAAATATCGCCCAGGGCAACATTACAGAAGAACAGGCCAAAGAGGTTTTTGGAATGGTATCTATTGTTAAAGACATGGAAAGTATAGGGGATATTATTCACAGAAACATGATTCCCCTGATTACCAGGAAAAAAAGGCTTTGTTATGATTTTTCCGCCGAAGGCAAAGAAGAGCTGCTCATTTATCACAGCAAGGTTTCAAAACAGATCAGCCGTCTAAAACAGGCATTCCTGGAAACCAATCCCGATATTGCCGATCGGATCATGAAAAAAGAAAAAAAATATCGAGATCTGGAATCAAGCTATAGAGCAAGACATCTTAAACGAATTATTCTTAGAAAAGAGGACTCCGTTGAAACCACTGAAATCCACATGGAATTAATGGATCTGATGAAACAGATTGTTTTATATTCCGCCAATATTGCCAAGACCTATATTGATACAACTTCCCCAGCAGAGGAGGAGGATGTACAAATTAATGAAACCAGCTCATAAATCAGGAATGAGCGTAACTATTCAGCTCTTATGCTTGAAACCGCCCTGTCTGATGGATATTTGTTTCGATGCTAAACGCTTAACCTCCTGCAAATATCCATCAGACAGGGCTCTGAGATAACTTTTTTTAACGGGCTAAACTATTACAAATGAGCTGGTTTATCCTTACATGACAAAGTCTATTGACACAAAAAGCAAAAAGTCCCTTAACACTAATCTGTTCAGGGACTTTATTTTTTCAAGTCACCAAGATGACTTTTTTAAAACAAATAAAACGGCTAACTAAAGCACGGTTACATTTGTTGCGGCAGGACCTTTCTGTCCTTCTTCAATATCAAAGGAAACACGGTCTCCTTCATTCAGTGATTTGAAACCTGTTGAATTGATGCCTGAATGATGCACAAATACATCTTTTCCGCCTTCTTGTTCGATAAATCCAAAACCTTTTGAGTCGTTAAACCATTTTACGATACCATTAGCCATGTTGGCAATCTCCTGTAATAAAAATAAAAATAATACCGGCTTCTAACTTTAAGGATAATACCTTTTTTTCATTGGGATATACACCTTTAGGCTGAAACCTCTGCTCTTTCGAATAAAACAGCAGCATTTCGCAAAATAATATATCAATAACAAGAAAAGTCAAGCGCTAAATAAATTTTCTTGCTTTACAAGGTATACGACCTGTCAAGACAATGATCAAGTGTGTAGAGCATGAGTTTTTTCCTACCTAGTGTTTGAACGAAAACTCACCCCAACACGGGGTTTTCAGTCAGGCACTACCTAATTGGGCGGGTTAAAAATAAGGCTGTGAGGTGTATTTAACTCTACAGGATCATATGACATTTTTGCCTGGCGAAGACCTTTAATTCCTAGATCTTGCTCCCTGTTAAAATAAAGACATTTATCCTTAAGATATTGTGCCGTCTCCTGGTTGATCACCTGGGCTGCCCCTTTGTAATCTGTATCTGCTTTTTCAAACTGGATGTCATAGGTTGAATGGTTCAATTTACTGAAAACAGAAAAAGCAACCACCTTGCTTTTCAGGGTCAGCACTAGCCCTTCCAGACCCAGTTCGTCAAAATAATCAAATGATGTTTGAATTGCATAAAATTCCTGATCAAGTGTTTGTGATCGTTTTTTTCTCCTTTTCAGCTGGTCCTGGGCTAACCCCATTGCTTTATATTTGTGTTCACCATTTAACAGGTGAACTTCAAAATCAGGATAGGATCGTTTGAACTGTGAGATCAAATTTCTTTTTTTGTGGAGTTTTATCCCGTTAAGATCACACAGGCTGTTAACATCGTAGATGTATTCTGCATAATCGCGTTCTTCTTTGACCGTATAATAATTTTCAATCTCTGGAAATTTTTTCAGATAGTTAGATGTTACAAGACTGATATCGGGTGTAAGCCCTGCCTTTTTCAAGTTCAATGATAAAATAACCAGTTCTTCAGGATAAAAATCCTCGCCCAAAGGCATAAAGGCAGCTTGCAAAATCCCATTATAAATCAAAAGCCTTTCCTGGTATAAGCTCCAAGACATTTTGTTAACATCCTGCCAGGCAAAAAGATTTGAAAAATTATATTCACAGGACATGGGTTTAAACGTGTCAATATATGTCTGGATCAATTCCTGATCTTTTAATGTAAAACGATTAAACTTTGGAAATCCTGATTTTTGTGGTTTTAGTAAAACCGCTTCTCCTGCAGCATACATTTTATCAATCCTTATATTTTAGCGGAACATGATCTTTAAGCACTTCAAATCCCAGTTCCTCATAAAAGGAAGATGTTCCTGGCTGTGCAACAAGGCCGATCCAGTCAACACCATTTTCCTTTAATTTTTTTATTAATGTTTGAATAATTTTTCTGCCAATTCCCTTGCTCCTGAATTCTTTTAAAACAGTAACGTCCTGAATATAAGCATCACTTGCAAGATCGGAAAGGGCCCGACCTATTCCGATGAGATTTTTTTCCCAAAAAGCCCCCACAAAAACAGCTGAATCTTTCACAATATGATTTAAAAATTCTGGGTGTTTGTCATGGGATGTATCCCACCACCCTGCCTCCTTGTAGAGGCGTATTAAATCCTTTTTTGAAGCGGATTTAATGGTCTTTATGATAAGTTTTGATGACGGCTCGTCTGGCATTTTTAAATATTTTTCTTTCCCTATATGGCTTCAAACATTTTCTGGGCAAAATAAGGCAAAACAAAAGAAGCTTCATGGATTTTTGGACTATAATATTTTAATTGGTTCTGAATATTTTCAGGGATGGCACGAAAGGGCTTTTTAAGCTCAGGCCCCCGGGATCCCAGGCAAATACCGATATGCCCTCCCGGATATGTCGGCACCAGGATATAAGCATATGCCTGAACCTGAAACAGCTCTTTTGTGATTTTCACAAGATTGGTAACACACTCTTTATGCAAAAAAAAAGATTCCCCCTGGGTGGCAATAATACCATTCTGCCTTAATGAAGCTTTTAAACCTTTGTAAAAGGGCTGTTTAAATAATACTTCACCCGGACCAATGGGATCAGAGGAATCCACGATAATCACATCATATTTATTTATTTTTTCCTTAACAAAAGAATTGCCATCGGCGATATGAACGGTGACCCTGGGATCATCAAATCCGCAGGCAAGATCAGGGAGAAATTGTTTTGATACCTTGATGACATCTTCATCAATTTCACAAAAATCAATCTGTTTTACACAGTCATGACGGCCAACTTCCCTTAAAATACCGCCATCCCCACCACCAATGACCAGAACGTTTTCAGGATTGGGATGGGCAAACAAAGGAATATGGGCAAGCATCTCCTGGTAAGCGAATTCATCTGATTCAGTAAGCTGAATAATCCCGTCCAGGACAAGCATTTTCCCATGATTCTTTGTCTGATACAGGTCAATCTGTTGAAATTGACTTTTTTTGCTGTACAGGACTTTTTTTATCTCAAGGGAAAGCGACATTCCCGGCCACAGAGAACAGATTTCTGAAAACCAGCTGTCTTTTATTTTATTATAATTTTTCATGGTAATGTATTATATAACCTGATTGCCCAAAAATTAAAAGAATTATCAATTTTCAGGCAATCAGAATGGGATTGGATTATTGTCTTAAAGCGATCTGCATTTTATAATTATCACCTTTGAAAAATGACAAAGCAAATTCTGCAACTTCCCGGGGTTCATAAAATTTACAACTGAATACATCCAGATATACTCTGTTTGAAGCATTTGCAAAATGACCTGAAATCAAGGATGTCTCAATAAGCTGGGTCATACTGAATCCTTCAACTTTTTCATCTTCTCCAAAGTGTACGACCTGGCATTCCCCAAACCGCTTCATATCAATGAGATCACACAAATCATATACAAATCGTTCAATACTTTTTGCATCCCGGATAATCTGCGGGTCACTGTCGCAAATATCAACAGAAGTTAAAACACCCCAGGGATTTTTCCGTTCATACTCTTTTTTCCAGGAAATCGGATAAATTTTTGAATTTTTAACAATCTGGCCCACTTTCTTTTGTTCAAACGGCTTGGAAATAATCCCACGATTTTGATCAGAAGAAATAACAACATTCTCAGATTGAAAAGAATCCTTCATTGAATTGATAGCAACTTCCAGGTCAATGTTGTCTCCGCAGGTAAATATATCTACAGCGGCATAATCATGTTCCGGCCATGCATGCACTGTAAAATGAGATTCTGCTATTACGACAACACCACTTACCCCCTGGGGTTCAAATTTATGAAATGAAGAGCTTATAATTGTTGCGCCACTTTCTTTTGCAGCGTTCAGCAATACCTTTTCAACCAGGTTCTCGTCTAAAAGGACTTTTGCTCCGCATTCATAATACTCAATGGTCAGCTGTCTTCCCAGGGCAAAACATGCCTCTTCCTGGAAATCGCCAACAAATTTAATATTTTTACCAAGCATTAATGCTTTCTCCAAAAATGAATAAAAATATCTGTTATTATCCTGCAAAGGTGCAGGATATCCAAAAAAAATTATTGTCTTTGATAATAAGACCTGAACAACAAATAATCAAGGGTATCAATTTTATCATCCACCACTTTTGTAGAACTATTTTTCTTTCACCGGGAGGGTCATTAAGGGCTCACTCAAAGATTAAATGACCGGAATTAGAACCAATCCTTTAATATATATCCATTATTGATTTAAATCTGGCATACTCTGTATCCGTCCGCATCTTCCTTTCCTGCAAATTATTTATCATACCCGGAGAATTAAACCGGATATATGGATTTACCTTTAATTCATCTTCCAAAGTCGACACAATTAACCCTGAATTATATTTATTCATATATGCTTTAATATGGGGGTTATCTTTTTCAATAATTTTTGCCATTTTCATGGATTCCATCACATAATCATGTCCACCATAAATTTTCGTGTTTTCCGGCAGGGAAACAAGACGTTTCAATGATTGGAAAAAGCCTTTGAGATCACCGGAAAAACAATTGCCTATGGTCCCGTTAAACAAAGTATCACCCGTCACTAAAAAATCATCTGCCACAAATGTTATTGAATCATCTGTGTGGCCGGGTGTATGAAACACTTCCAAAATTTCCCTGTCAAGGGGTATAACCTGGTCTGATTTTATCTGTCTGCAGTCAATAAATTGAGCTGTTGTTTTCTCAAGCAATGTTTTATTGCCCGGGGTGTGATCATGGTGTGAATGGGTGTTGGAGACATATTTTATAAAAATATTGTTCTCTTTAGCAAAAGCCAGGACCTCATCCACCCCCCCTGCATCAATGGCAATCCCTTCACTTGTTGAATATACCAGATATCCCAGGTTATCCGTTGAATATTTAAACTGTTTAATAAACATAAAACCCCTAAAGCTTAAATCCAAGAATCCCTACAACCTCAAATTTGATCAGAACTCCTCAGAATCTTAATCCTCATCAAGTTCAACATCAGAATCCTTATCTTCTTCTTCAAAATCGCCATCAAATATTTCAGGGATCTGGTCATCATCTAAATAGTCATCATCCATAAATACCAGATCTTCGTTTCCCTCAACAATAGTTGAGATGGCTTCTCTTAAGTTTCGTTCAAAACTCTCTGAAAAATCACCATTTGAATCCGGCCAGAAGTCATATTCTTCTTCATCCTCATCAATCAGGTCATATATATCTGAAACAAGGCTTGGGTCTTCCAGTCCCTGTCCATATAATTCAATAATATCAATATAAAGTTCATAAAGTTCAAATTCTTCGACAGCTATTTGTACCGTCAATTTTTTTACCATTTGCCATACCTTAACACCAGGGTTAATCCTAAATTTTTCGTAACTGTTCAGCCCGTTAAAAGAAATTATCTCATAGCCCTGTCTGATGGATATTTGCAGGAGGTTAAGCGTTTAGCATCGAACAAAAATATCCATCGGATAGGGCGGTTTCAAGCATAAGAGCTGAATAGTTACAATTTTTCTTGAAAATAAATTCATATTGTCTTTTGTCAATATGCAAAAATCTATTTTTAAAATCAACAAAATTTTATCTTATTTTTCAAATATAACTTCTACAACAAATGAAGGAAATGATCTATATGGGTTGATTTATTTCATCTAACTCAAAAGGGCTGACACTTTTTCGATCAGTTTTTGAGTATCAAAGGGTTTGCCAAAAATAGCTGCTGCCTTTGGAATTGAATACTCTTTGCTTGACAAACCACTGATAACTATAACAGGTGTATTGAATTCCTTTAATTTACTGATTTTTCTAAAAAATCTAGGGCCCCATTCCTCTGGCATTTCAAGATCAAGGGTAATCAGGTCCGGGGTTTCAGCATTATATATATTAAAGGCTTCTTTACCATCAATAGCCACACAGGTTTCATACCCATTGTCAGTAAAAAGTGTTTTCAAGTATGTTGTTATGGCTGGATCATCATCAACGATCATAATTTTTTTACCCATAATATCTCTCCTTACTATTTGATATGGCATTCACCACAAAGTACAGGTCCCTTATTTTTCTCAAAATGACAGTTCTTGCATCGTTTATGATATGCGAGTTCCAGAGAAATAGAATTTTCCTGATTTGCCTTTAACAAATGGCAGTCAGAACAACTGCTATCTTCACTGGATTCATCCTCGACCAGTTTTTTCCCTTCATACACATGGTGACAAACTGCACAATCATCTATTCCTGCCACTTCATTATGCCCGTCATGCTCAAATACGGAACCTGGCCTTTGTGGCTTTTGAAAGACTGAATTGTCAAGCCTTTCAAGCTCAGTATTGGAAAAGGCAACTACAGCAGTCAATAAAAACAATATGAAACCCAAAAAAATAATTTTATTTTTCATTTTAATCTCCTGATTGATAAATTTTCTTTTCCATGGTTTCAAAAATAATATCTCCTAAAAACTTTACTTCCATGTTCAGATTATAATGATGGATAATGTCTTCAAGCCCGCTGTGGCAATTGTGGCAGGGTGCAATCAAAACCTCGGCACCAGTTGCCTTGAGCTGCTCTGCTTTTACCCTGTTGTTCACCATACGTTCCCCTTTATAGGGAGGGCCGCAGTTAATTACGCCACCGCCGGCACCACAGCAATAATTATGTTCCCGGTTAGGAGTCATCTCTATAAAAGAATCGCACAGCATATTGGTAACTTCCCTTGCCATCTCATGCAATCCCCTTCCCCTGGATACATTGCAGGGATCATGGAGAGTTACAGTCTTTTTATACTTTTGGGCAATTTTGATCCTGCCTGAAGTTAAAAGCTCATGATAGAATTCCAACGCATGGACAACCTCAAAAGGCGGCATTGCCCATCCGATCCACCGGTTTCCCACATCATAGGTTGACCTGAACGCATGACCGCACTCACCCATGACGACGCGTTTTACCTTCAGCCTTGCTGCTGTCTCATAAAATGCCCTGGCAATGCGGCCGGAAATTTCATTGTCACCTGTGAACATGGCCATATTGCTGTTATCCCACCCCGGAGTTGAGGGCATGGTCCAGTTAACCCCTGCGGCATGCATAATGGTAGCCATCTGGTAGATCAGTCCTGCCTGAAATTTGGGCTCAGGCGCGATAACAGAATACATGATATCTGCACCCGCTTTATCCAACGGAATTCTCAAATTCTCAAACTCTTCCCTTGCATCCTCTTCCTGCCATTGAAGGGTATCAATCCATTCATCCTCCTTCACCCACATCTGGTTCATGGTTGCAGAATGGCTGTTAACAGTGTCCTGAATATATAAAGGGGTTATTTCAAGTTTATGACAGATTCTTCTGACCAGAAGCATCAAATAGGCAATATCAATACCAAAGGGGCAATACATGGAACAGCGCTTACACACATTACATTCTGTATGGGCAATATGAACAGCGCGTCTTAAAAACTCTATTGACACCTCCCCTTTTTTCTCCAGCATTTCCCAGATGGTCTGTTTTACCTTGCCTGCCGGGGAATAGGATGGATCACGGTCATTGGAAAGAAAATACAGGCAGGCGTCTGCGCAAAGACCGCAGTGCATGCAGGTTTCCACATAGGCTTTAAACCGGGGGCCGGTCTCACTCTGAAGCACCTGGTTAATGGTATTTTTTATTCTTTCCTGTGTCAGTTTTGCCAACCCTGATTCAACGGCTTCATCCGTATTCTTTTTTTTCACAATGGCTGATTCATCCATTGTTTTTGTCTCATTTGACATTTTTATCTCCTTATCGCGTGTTACCAGTCTTTTGCATGTCTGACATTTCCAAATTCAGACCCCATATAAGCCCTTGTCAAGGGCGCCACAATCATGTGAGAAAATTTTGAGAACGGAATATAAATAAGCATAATCTCTCCTGAAATCACATGGGCGATAACCATTGGTCTGTATAAAAAAAACTGGTGATATGCTATAAAACCTGTAATAAAAGGCAATGCAACAATTAAGATTAACAGATAATCTTTACAGGAGGTCAAATATTTTACTTCTGGAACCATAATCCTGCGGATAATAAAAAATACCAGCCCAAGACCAACCATAATCGTTAATATATCGGCTATGCTGTCATCCAGAGCAATCCAGGAAACCTGAAATGCCTCATTGACAAGAACAATATGGGATGTCAAAAAAATGGGAACAAGAAACAGAAGCAGGTGAAAGATATAGGATACCCCATAAAATACCGGGCTTTGTCTTGTGCTTTTAGGAAAAAACGGAATTGACCAGGCAGCGATTGATCTTAAGCTGTGCTTAAGGGTCATATAAGAATAAATATATGGCTCCCTGGCATTCACATCTTTGATTATTAGAACAATTTTAAGTATCAGACCAAAGATGAAAATCAAAAAAGCAATCCAGACCATTGGCCCCATAATAAAATCGATAAAGGCATTCATATTTATCTCCTTTGAAAAGAACATCCTTTTATAAAAGCTTGTCTATTGACAGTATCTGCCGTTGGTACACGCCGTCTTTTAATGCTTTTTGCATAATTTGCTTGTTATCAGGACTGATCACTGGTGTTGTCATATAATCATATCCATTGGGGATCACATGGTTGTTTACAGCCAGAAAGTATTGTCCTTTTTTTTCAATGACGACACAGACAAACTTGCCATCTGAACTGATGCAGGGAGTAAACACCTTATCGGCTTCCAAGTCCCATTTTTTCTGGTTAACGGCAAGGGTCCAGAACCCTTTGTCCTTTAGAACTGCAACCAGGGCAGAGCCATCTCTGGAATAAAAAAGATCTGAAATCATCTGGTCCACCGTCATATTCCAGGGCTGATCATTTTGTACAATGGTCCATTTGCCAAATTTGCCCGATGCAATCGCAGCAATATTCCCGGTTTTTTCCGATACAGCCATTTTCCAGATCTGGTTGTATTTAGTCTTCCAGAAAGGTTGACCATCTTTATATAGAACCCATTTGCCACCCTCTTTTACCGGTGCGACAACCGATGTTCCGCCTGAAAGAAAGACTGGTTTCCACACAGACTGGAATTTTTTATCCCAGGCTGTATCATTGACAGCAATGGTATAATTCGTTCTATCCAGCCTGACACCATAGGCAACATTTTTTCCATTTGAATCAAAACTGATATCCCAGATATTCAAAAAATTCTTCTCGATTGCCTCTCCATTGACGGCACAGGAAAAAATCCCCTTCTTAAACCCTTCAATGTCTGCCTGGGCCAGTGGTGACACCTGAACGACAGCAGCAGTACTGCCAGTATCACTCAACACCATTTCATTGATGTTTGCATACATATTTTCCCAGGGTTTGTCGTTGACGGCCATTCCATATTCAGAATCTTTCTGGACTGCAATACTCAGGCTTGAACCGTCGTGATTCATCTGCAAATCCCAGATAAAATCAAACCAGTTCTCCCATTCATTGCCGCCGACACTCAATGTCCATTCCTCATCCCTGCAGACACAGACAGCAAATTTGCCTGTGGGCAATGGTCTCAAGTTCCAGGCCTTGTCATATTCGGCATCCCAGGCTTCACCATTTTCACACACAGTGAACACACCTTCTTCGACATTTACAATACTGGCAATAGTCTCCCCGTCCAGGCTGACATAGGGTTCTTCCACCCAGGTAAATTGGTCTTGCCACTCTCGGACAGGTACTTCCTTTAAATCTGTACTCCAATCAAAAGATTTGCTTTCTTCCATTTTTTATCTCCGAATTTTTCTGATAAACACTCATTCCCCTTCAGATCCGTTGCTCATTTTCTTAATTCATTAATAATTGTATCCAAGAATGATATAGTCAGCGGTTTTTCAATGAATCGATCTATTCCTGCCCTGCATATTTCAAATTTAAGATCTTCATTGACAATCGTTGTCATTAAAATTCTTGTGATGCCCGGATAATTCTCTGCAACCCGGGTTAAAAATTCAATACCATTCATATCCGGCAAAAAATAATCTGAAACCACCATATCAATTTTTTGATATTTAAGAGAATTCAGGCCCTCAGATGCAGATTTAAATATTAAAAAATCCATGTGGCTGCCATCAAAAAAGACTTTTAAGGAATCACGGACATGCTCATCATTATCAATGAACATAATCTGAGGTACTTTTTTATTTGGCCTGGTCATTAGCTCCCAATACTATTAAATCTTATGATTCGCAATCCCAAAATTATAGCAGGAACCATGCCAAAAAAAAAGTATTATATGATTACGTATAAAACCAGTGGCTTAGGATGTTTTGTGGTGAATACGCAAATCAATAATTTAGAAGTTTTTCTAAATTATTCACACATAATTTAGAAGTTTTGCTAAATTTAGAAAAATTCACACACTTTATAAATTGGTAAGAATATCTTCATAAGTAAATATTCGGGTTAGTCATTGATGAGTTGATTTGAGCAAAACTCTAAATTTTTTATCAAGAGGAAAGACCCAAATATCTTTGATGGGAACACAAATT
>CAYWGN010000066.1:0-20528 GCA_964457495.1 uncultured Desulfobacula sp. | reverse complement strand
TATTTTGAAAATTTTGTCCCTTTTCTGTCTATTTTATTGCGGCAATTAACACCATCCAGTGGATTACAAGGCATTGGACAATAAAAGCGTGTCTGTATTGTTTTTTATATTATGTCCAGCCTTAAAAATACATTTGCACTTATTATCTGCCCTGTCATTTTGCCTCAGGGATCATCAATTTATTGATTTTTTAAAATCAAAACCTGGCTTTGCTGCTCTGGTTGAAAAAATTGAAATCATTCAGAAAACAAACCCTCTATAGCAAAGGTAATGGAGCAGCCGAAGTTCAATGTCTAAGATAAAAAATTTTTACAAAAATTTGTACCGCAGGCTGTTTCAAATGGATGACAGATTGCTGCTCATCATTGCAGGATCCATAGCCGGTATCTGCAGCGGTCTTGCCGCTGTGGCACTGAGGTTGTCCCTGGAATCCGTCCTTGAATTATTTCATCCATTTCGTCAGTATTGGTGGGCATTTATTTTGCCTGCTGTAGGGGCTTTGCTGTCTTCTTTCTACCTTGAAAAAATTGCCAGGGAAGGAGCGGGCCATGGCGTACCAGAAGTGATATACTCTGTTTCAAGATATGGTGGTCTCCTCAGGTTTCGATCCAGTTATTCAAGGTTGATTTCAAGTTTTTTAACAATTGGAAGCGGAGGGTCGGCCGGACCTGAAGCACCAGTGGTCATGAGCGGATCATCCATTGGCTCCAATATAGCCAAATTTCTGGGTTTAAACGATCGACAGCGAATCACGCTTGTTGGATGCGGAACTGCAGGAGCCATTGCATCTATTTTCAATGCCCCAATTGCAGGTATGGTTTTTGCTATCGAAGTGATTCTGGGAGAATGGAAATTTGTTAATATCATTCCCATTGCCATTGCCGCAGTGGCCGGGGCACAGGTAAGTCATGCCCTTATCCCGGATCAGGTAATTTTTAACCATCTGCCGTTTCAGGTAGGGGGTGCAGATATCTTGCCAAGCCTTGGCCTTGCAGTGGTTACGGCAATGGTTTCAGTATTGTTTACAAAGACTTTAAGACAGACAGGCAAAATTGCCAAAAAATCTTCTCTTCCCTTTTGGGCCCGTGCAATCATTGGGGGGAGTACCGTTGGAATCATTGGAATGTTTATGCCTGTGGTTCTGGCAGAGGGATATCATTCTATTCAGTCAATGATTTCCGGAACTTTTTCAATGGGTATGTTTTTTGTTTTTTTAGCAGTTTTTGCTAAAATTTTTGCAACGGCAATGACATTGGGCTGGGGAGGCTCCGGAGGGATATTTGCACCTTGCCTTGTTATCGGAAGCCTTACCGGAGTTTTATTTCATAAAATGCTGATAGTATTGGTGCCGTCTTTTGGGTGTGCAAGTGAAGGTGCGTACGCCCTACTTGGCATGACCGGGCTTGTCAGTGGTGTGATGCAGGCACCCTTAACCGGCATTTTTTTGATTGTTGAAATCACGGGCGGTTATGAGACCATCCTGCCCTTAATAGTAGTATCTTCAATCTCATCAACCATGAGTCACTATATAGAGCCCGCCTCTTTTTATTTTAAAGAACTCATAGAGCGGGGACAGTTTTTAAGACCAGGTACTGATGCAAGAATCCTTTCTGATTTAAATATCAGGGAACTCATTGAGACAGAATTTGTAAAGGTTTCTGAAAATATGGTGTTTAGAAAATTTATTGAGCTTTTAAAAATCTCAAACCAGAACTTTTTTCCTGTGATTGAAGATGAGACACAGGAATATAAAGGTGTGATTCAAATCAGTGCTATTCGTAAATTTGCTCTGGATCCCGGGATGTATGACATGGTATTTTTAAATCAGATCATGGATACCAAAGTAATGACGGCATCTTTGGAAAATGATTTACAGGAAGTATTGGATATGATGGATATCAATCATATGGACAGCATGCCAGTTGTGGAAAATAGAAGGTTTATCGGTATGATATCAAAAACAAGAATATTGGATTTGTATCGCAGGGAACTGATTATGCAAACCAGTGATCAATAGAGATTTTATAAGGAGAAAAAAATGAATTACAAATTGCTTCATATTTTCAGGAATACCCCCTTTGGAAGGGAAACCTTTCTACAATCATTGTATTTTTGTAAAACAATCAATGCGTTTCCCGTTGCATATATTCCTAAGAGCGATAAATTTTTAATGTATTTTTCCAATGATGCAGTACAGGTTGATCTGGATCACTCATATTTAACATCATCGGATACTGCCAAAGGCCATGCAGAGGATTTGTTTAAAGAAATGCAGATAAAGCCCATGTTTTATGAGCCAAAAAACTTTACCGCATCAACATTGCCCGATATTTCAACCAATTTTGATTATTTGTGTTGTCCAAGGTCTGTCAGCGATCTTTCTTCAAAAATAGGCCTGGGGCATATTGGTCCAAAGGTCAGAAGAATTATCAAGCATTCTACATTTCCTATTTTAATCACAAGTCCTGTCTTTAAACCCTGGAAAAGTATCTCTGTTTTTTTTGGAGGTTCTAAAAATGCATTGAACGCATTGAAATTAGGATTGAAAATTGCCATGTCCTCAGGCTTTGCTCTAAAGATCTATACACTTTTGGAGAAACAGGATGAAGCATATTATAAAGATTTAATAAAAAAAGAAGGTCTTGCAGAACCTGTGGGACAATTATCCAGTCATTGGCATTTTTATGAAAAAAAAGATTTTAATACCATGTTGTATGATGTGCCCCATGATTCACTCATAGTTTTAGGGGCCTATGGACACGGAATCATTAAGGATATCCTTTTGGGCAGCAAAATGGAACAGATTCAATCAACGGTCACAAATAACCTTTTAATCACAGGGCCATACTGCAGCGTAGAATTATAAAAGTTTCAGGTTCCAGTTCCATAACCCCTGCCGGTTTTTCATTTTAATTGAGCGGGGTATATTTTCATGGATATTGACAAAGAGTGAAAACCCGGCATTTGCAAGCGTGTCTTTTTTGGAAGTTAAATCCAGATACCAATTGGGGAAAAGAACATAATTGTTGTTGTATTTTGATATCCAGGCTGTTTCGCCCATGGGGCTTGTAAACGCCTGGTTTGTTTTAAGATCCTCTGAAATAATTCTTGAAATGCCCAAAGGCCAGTTACCATAAATAACAAGTCCTATTGGCATGTCGCAATTGCCGGGCAATGAACAGAATGTCTCTTCGTCTAGTTCCGGACTGACAATGGCGCCGGAAAATCCATGTTGTTTTAAAAGATTCACTGTCATGCTGTTGGTGATATTGCAAAAAGGCCCGGCCCAAAGATTTAATTTTTTTGGATTTTCAAAAAGAGACAATTGCCAGAAGGCGTTTAAAACAAAGTTTTTTGCTCCTTTTTTTATGGCCTTGGCAATATATTCTGAGCATATTTTTTCTTCACCTGGGAATAAAAGGGGATCCAGCCACAACCAGTTCCTGCCTGAAGGAGAAATAGAATATCCCTGGGTGGAAATCCATACGCCTGTTTCTGTATGGTCTTGTCTTTGCCCGGGGTTACCCCTTGAAAGAGTGATTTCTCTGATTTTGTTTTTTGATTTTCTGGGGGTTGGAGAAGAAAAAATTTTAATAGTGTCCTCTATAGGTCGGATAGATATTTTTTCTAAATTGTTCAGTTCCGTATCAAGATCTTTAATAACACTTGCAAGCTCTGATCCTCTCCTGTCTATGATATAAACCGGAGTTCCTTTTTTGATTTTAAATTGAGATTTTTTGTTTAAATAAAATTTTCCTTTTTTGGGGACAGCCCGGGTGACTTTTTGAATGTCATGAAATTTATCATCCTCAAACCCGATCCTTAGAAGATCTAAAGGCAGAAGAGCCTCTCTTGTGATAAAAAAAGGTGTTGCAGGATTTTGTATCCTTCCTGCAAAAAGTCCTGAGCCGGTTTCCGACGAATGATCCAAAGGATTCATTATCCTCTGGGATAAAAGATTATAATGGGAAAATTCTCTTCCCATGGCATAGGCGAGATAGGACAGAGCTTCTTTTTTATTTTTTGGATCATCTCTTAAGAGTTTATAGGCTTTAACAGTGTAATAAACATAATGGGGGCTTTTTTTTCTGCCCTCAATTTTCCAGGTCGATATTTGCGGAATTTGTTTTAATATTTTTACAAGCACATCAGCGGAAAAATCCATACAGGAAAAATGTCTTTTTTTCTGGCCTTTTTGCTCATACATTCTCCTGCAGGGCTGGACACATCTGCCCCGAAGAGAACTTTTCCCACCAAACCATGAACTCCAATAGCACCGTCCTGAAATGGAATAACAAAGCGCCCCATGTATAAAGACTTCAAGTTCAATCTCTTGGGGAGTATTTTCAGCCATTGTTTTTATTTCATCAATTGTAAATTCGCGGGGCAGAACAACTTTTTTGAATCCAAACTCTTGAGATGTTTTTAAAGCTAAAGGAAAGGTGCAATTGCCTAGAGTAGAAAGGTGGAATTCTTTTTTAAAGCCTGCTTTTTTTGCAAGGTTTATCATGGCAAGATCCTGAACAATCAGGGCATCAAAATCAACAAACTTGCAGAGTTTGCTAAGAATTTTAATAACTTTTTCCTGTTCGGATTCTTTGATGATTGAATTAAATGCGATGTACACATCGATGTGCCTGGATTTGGCAAGCCTGGTTAATCTTGCCAGTTCTTCAATGCTGAAGTTCTCTGCTTCCATGCGCGCAGAAAATATTTTCAAACCGCAATAAATGGCGTCTGCACCTGCAGCAATAGCAGCCAAAAATGAATTTTTATCCCCTGCAGGGGCAAGGATTTTGGGTGTGTTCAAGTTTATTTATACCTTTATTAAGGTTGCATATTTTATTAAAAAATTATGATGAAAAACATTAAGGACATCAAGATTGCTTTTTTTTACACTTCTTGTCTTTCATTGTTTAAAAGTTTAAAGTTAATTTAAAAATCACTATTGCAATTTTTGAAAAATTTGTCAAAATAATGAAAATATTAATAAACACAAAAACAAGAAAAGGAGAAAAATAATGTTTGCAAAATGTGACCTGGAAGGTTTTTTAAATCCCTTTGATGGAGTAGAATTAAAAACCCTTGTATATGGTGAAAATAGCTCATTGATACGTTTCCATTTGAAAAAAGGAAAAGAGTTGCCCAGTCATTCCCACCCCCATGAACAGACAGGTTTTCTTGTTTCCGGGAAAATCAAATTATTTATTGAAGGAGAAGGTTTCATAGCAGAGCCGGGAGACTCATGGTCCATTAAAGGCGATATTGAGCACAGAGCGGAAATCATAGAAGATTCAGTGATAATTGAAGTGTTTTCTCCCTTAAGGGAAGAATATCTGCCTAAATAAAAATAATTTCAGTAGAATTAAACCATAGTTATTCAAGAAATGATGAAGATCAAAAATCGTATGAAAAGACCTATGACTTTAAAACCTGGAAGCATGTTAGGCGTGTGTGCTCCATCTGCACGCTTTAATACTGAAAAATTAAATTTGGGAATTGGGGTCTTAAAAGAATTAGGATTCAAGGTTAAAGTCCCGGTCGAAATCTTTAAAAAAAAACGTTATCTTGCAGGCGATGATATGGTTCGGGCAAATGTGATTAACAGTCTTTTTCTGGATCCGGAAATAGATGGGATTATTTGTGCCCGGGGCGGGTATGGAGCAATACGAATTCTTGACCATTTAAACTGGGATATTATCAAGCAAAATCCTAAGCCGTTCATTGGATTTTCTGACAATACTGCAATATTATTGGCTATTATAGAAAAAACAGGGAATGGGGTTATTCATGGTCCTAATGTGGTTTCATTTGCCCAGGCTCAAAAAAAAACCATGGATACTTTTTATGGAACCCTGAATGCTAGTTTTGATAAAATCGATATAAAAAATGGACGGATCATTAAACCCGGTGAGTGTACTGGAGTATTAAAAGGAGGGAATCTGGCAACAATATCCCATCTTTTGGGTACAAGGTATCAACCTGATTTTAAAGAGGCTGTCTTATTTCTGGAAGATATTGGAGAACCTGCCTATAAGATTGATCGAATGCTGACACAGATGAAAATGGCAGGTTTATTTGAAGGTATCCGAGGAGTGATAATAGGTTCCTTTGAAAACTGTGATAATGATGAGTATGTAGAAGATATATTGTTTGAAATATTTGAGGAATACAATGTCCCTGTTCTATCTGGGTTGGACTCAGGTCATGGTAAGGTGAATTTGTCAATATGTATGGGAACCCAAATTAAGATGGATACAGAACCTGCAAGAATTCAATGGGTTTAATTTGCATGGACAATGACAGAATTTCCAGGAAGATAGAAACAGCTATTGCACAGGGTGTTTTTCCCGGGGCAGTCCTATTGTGTGCGAAAAATAAGAAAATACTTATCCATGAATCTTATGGTATGGCTGATATTTTTGAAAAAAGAAAAATGAGAAAGGACAGTGTTTTTGATCTTGCCTCCCTGACAAAACCCTTGGCAACAACCCTGGCCTTATCCAAGCTCATTGAGAGAGATCAGGTTTTTCTGGATCAGAAAATAGGATCAATCCTGGAAGAATTTAAGACATCCCTAAAAGCAGACATTACCATTGATATGCTTCTCAGACACACTTCAGGGTTCCCGGCTCATCGTGAATATTTTAAAGAAATCATAAAGGCAAATAAAAATCCCAGGCAATATCTAAGATATCTTCTGGTCCATGAGACCCTTGAAAATAAAATTGGTGAAAAACAGGTTTATAGTGATCTGGGATTTATGGTACTGTCATGGATTATAGAAGAAATAAGCTGTCAAAGACTGGATCAATTCGTTTCAAAGCAAATATATTCTCCCCTTGAAATTGATGATTTGTTTTTTATGGAAACAGGCCCAAAGAGTAAAAAATTTAAATTATATCAACAAAAAATTGTGGCTACCCAGCAATGTCCCTGGAGAAAAAAAGTGCTTGTGGGTGAAGTGGATGATGATAATGCCTGGGCTGCTGGAGGAGTAGAAGGGCATGCAGGGCTTTTTGGAAATGCCGGTTCAATCTATAAATTGTGCTTTGAAATATTAAAGGCATTGCAGAATAAACCCACCAGGGTTTTGAGGCCTGATATTATACAAAATTTTGTATCAAGAAAAAATCAACATGACATGGTCGCAGGATTTGATACCCCTTCAAAAGAAGATTCCTCTTCAGGTAAATATTTTTCAAAGTCATCCATAGGGCATCTTGGATTTACCGGTACCTCTTTCTGGATTGATCCGAAAACCGACTTGATAATTATTTTTTTAACCAACAGAGTGCACCCGTTAAGATCAAATGAGGGTATAAAAAAATTCCGCCCGCAAATACATGATTTGATATTTTCTGAATTAATATAAAATATTACGGTGTTAAGGCGTTTTGGACTTGTAAAAAATAGTTAAGTTTGTTAGCAAATACTGTTTGATAATATCTTTTATATTTAATTTTTTTTTATAAATTTTTGTTTGAAAGAGGTAAAATGAATTTTATAACAGACACTTTGCTTGGAGCGTTTTCTAATGATCTGGCCATTGATCTTGGAACTGCAAACACACTTGTTTATGTCAGGGGAAAAGGAATTGTATTGAGTGAGCCCTCTGTGGTTGCTGTTAGAGCGGATGGAAAGGGGAAAAGCAGAGTGCTTGCAGTGGGTGCTGAAGCTAAAAAAATGCTGGGTCGTACTCCGGGTAATATCGTTGCCATAAGGCCCATGAGGGATGGTGTAATTGCTGATTTTGAGGTCACAGAGGCAATGTTAAAGCATTTTATCCGAAAAGTTCATAATAACAGAAAAACCCTTGTCCGCCCGCGAATTGTCATAGCAGTACCATCTGGTATTACCCAGGTGGAGAAAAGAGCTGTTAGAGAGTCAGCAGAATCTGCCGGGGCAAGAGAAGTTTTTTTAATTGAAGAGCCTATGGCAGCAGCTATAGGTGCCGGTCTTCCCATTACGGAACCGACCTGCAGTATGGTCGTTGATATTGGTGGCGGTACAACGGAAGTTGCCGTGATTTCACTTGCAGGCGCAGTTTATACATATTCTTTAAGGGTTGCGGGTGACAAGATGGACGCTTCCATCAGCCAGCATATAAAACGCAAATATAATCTTCTCATTGGAGAGAGGACCGCAGAAATAATCAAAACAACCATTGGAAATGCATATCCTGATCCTGAAAACCTTGAAACCATAGAGGTCAAGGGCCGTGACCTTGTATCTGGTATTCCTAAAATACTTACCATTGATTCCGAAGAAGTTCGAGTTGCCATTTCAGAACAGATTGATGCCATTGTTGAAACGGTTCGCATTGCACTGGAACAGACACCTCCTGAACTTGCTGCAGATATCGTTGATAATGGCATTGTTTTAACTGGTGGGGGCGCTTTATTGAAAAATTTGGATAAACTGCTAAGAGAAAAGAGCGGGCTTCCCATTATTGTAGCCGATGATCCATTAACCACTGTTGCTCTTGGCTGCGGGAAAGTCCTTGACAGTATTAATATTTTGAGAGAAGTCGTTATTAACTGATTTAATGTTTTCACAAAAACTTATTATTTTTGTTGGACTTGCTCTTTTTATTGCCATTAATTTTACCGCAATGACCATGAGCAACAAAGAATTCTTGCCGACCAACGGCATTGAAAGATTATTTATTACCATTACCTCTCCTTTTCAGACGGCCGTTACTAAAACCATACATTTTATTCAAAATATCTGGAACACTTATTTTATGTCGGTTTTTGCTGTTAAAGAAAATATTGAACTGAAAAAACAACTTGGAAAAGCAATAGAAATAAATAATCGCTATGTGGAACTGGAACTCGAAAATACCCGCCTTAAGAAATTTCTTAATTTTACAAGCACAATGCCGGACACATATGTTGCAGCTCAAATCATTGCAAGGGACCCATCCCCTTGGTTTAAAACCATTATGATCGATAAGGGCACAAAAGATGGCCTGGTCAAAGGAAGCCCTGTGCTGGTTCCCGAAGGGATTGTCGGTCAAATAATCAAAGTTGCAAAAAATTATTCCAGGGTTCTTTTGATTACGGATAGAAACTCTGCTGTTGATTCCCTTGTACAGAATTCCCGTGTCCGTGGAATTGTAAAAGGGAACAATGAGGACAATTGTTCTTTTGTATATACATTAAGAAAGGATGAGGTAAAAGAGGGTGAAATGATTATTTCATCGGGCTTGGATCAAGTGTTTCCCAAGGGTATGAAAATCGGCAGAATTTTAAAAGTGACAAAGGTTCATTCTCAACTTTTCCAGGATATTACCCTGGAGACCAGCGTTGATTTTAATAAAATAGAAGAAGTTCTTGTATTTAAAAAGCAATAGATGAATTGTTTTGAAACGGGTAAATAATGAATGCAGTTTTTTTCTTTGTTCTCACTTTATTTTTAATCATTATCCAAACGATTATCCTTCCATCGTTTTCCTGGTTTGATCAGTGTTTTGACCTGTTGATTATCGAGGTTCTTTTTTTAAGCTTTATTCCATCTCACTATTCAGTGGTTTTGGCCATCATTATTATCGGATGCGTGATGGATAGTATTTCCGGTGTTCCATTCTGCTATCATACTTTTTCCTATGTGTGGATGTATATTATTGTGCAAATAGTCAAACAATTATTTTTTCAAAGAAGCATTATTTTTATTTTTATCATCAGTATTGTTTCCATACCCATTCAGCATGGATTTTTATTGTTTTCAGTTTTTGTCCATCAAGGTGTCGATTCCATCTGGGAATTTAATTTCAATCTTTTGATAAGGCAGGTGTTTTGGGGCGTTGTTTTTATCCCGCCTGGTATATGGCTGGTAAATGCCTTGTGGCAGAACTGGATACTTAAAATAAAATTTTTGCAAAACAACGTGTTTAAAAATACTGAGGATAGAATTGACCGAATTCAGTAAAAATCAGGACAGGGACTGGATAAAGCAAAGATTTATCATTGTAAGTGTATGTATTTTGTTTGTGTTTGCACTCTTGTTTCTCAGGCTGGTATATCTTCAAATTATTAAGGGTGAAGAATACAGGCTTTTATCTGAAAAAAATGCGGTACGTCTTAAAAGTATTAAATCGTCTCGTGGCCTGATCTTTGACAGAAATAAAAAATTATTGGTGGATAACAGGCCTTCTTTTAATCTAAAAATAGTGCTTGAGGATGCAGGCAAGGTTCAAGAAACTGTTAAAAAACTTGCCGAATTCATTGCAGTGCCTTTTCAAGAACTTATGGAATATATTGCTCGGGAAGGAAATGGTGCGGTTTATAAACCAATAACATTAAAAAATGATATCTCAAGGGATCAGCTTGCCATTGTTGAAGCGCATAAATTTGATCTTCCGGGGATTCATATCGATATAGAGCCCACAAGATATTATATTTATAAAAAAACAGCTGCCCATCTTTTAGGGTATCTCGGACAAATAAACACCAAAGAACTGAAAAGTGGTAAATATTCCAATATCAAGTCAGGAGACTCAATTGGCAGATATGGTATTGAAAAAAGTTTTGAAAACTATCTGCAGGGGAAACGGGGCGGAAGACAAGTAGAAGTCGATGCCAGTGGTAGAACAATTAAGATTTTGAGAACGATTGAACCTGTTGCAGGGCTAGATTTGAATCTTACATTGGATCTTGATTTACAGCAGACAGCAGAAAAATTGCTTGAAAATAAAGCTGGAGCAGTAGTTGCCATTGATCCTGATAATGGAGATATCCTAGCGCTGGCAAGTAGTCCCAGTTTTGATCAAAACGATTTCACTGGTGGTATAAGCAGCAAAAAGTGGAATGCATTGATGTCAGATCCGGATAAACCCTTGGTAAACAAGGCGATTCAGGCAGAATATCCCCCGGCTTCCACCTATAAAATTATTACCTCCATTGCCGCTCTTGAAGAAAACCATATCACTATGAATACCACTGCATACTGCCCGGGATTTTTAAAATATGGCAATAGAACGTATCGGTGTTGGAATAAGAATGGACATGGTGAGCTAAGTATTATTGACGCTCTTGCACAATCCTGCGATGTTTTTTATTATCAGGCAGGTATTAAAGTCGGCGTGGATAAGTTGGGACGGTATGCAATGGGGAGTGGGCTGGGCAAAAAGACAGGTATTTTGTTGGAAAATGAAAAAAAAGGGCTTGTTCCAACTTCGGCCTGGAAAAAGAAATTATACAAAGAGTCCTGGCAAGGGGGTGAAACACTTTCTGTGGCAATAGGACAGAGCTACAATCTGGTCACACCTCTGCAGATGGCTGTTTTAATTGCTGCTGTCGGTAATGGTGGCACCTTGTACAAACCCAGAATTGTTAAAACAATTAAAGACGGTCATGGGCTTGTGATAAAAAAAATTGACTCTGAAATTACGGGTGGCCTGCCAGCAAGCAAAGAGACATTGGATATAGTAAGAAATGGACTTTTGAAAGCGGTTCAAGGGGTACGGGGAACGGCAAAAAAAATTAGACTGAAAAACATTGAAATAGCTGGTAAAACAGGGACTGCTCAAGTTTATAGTATAAAAAAAAATGATAAAAGAAAAGCAGATGATTTAAAATATTCTTTGCGGGACCATGCCTGGTTTGTCTGCTATGCCCCTGCAAAGAACCCTGTCATTGCAATATCTGTGCTGGTTGAACACGGAGAGCATGGATCAAGTACTGCTGCCCCCATAGCCAGGGCTTTGATAGAACAATATATCCAAGAACCTTTTAAAGAAAAAACATCACTGGAGTAGCCCATGTTTGACAGGCGGTTAATAAAGAATTTTGATTGGGGTCTTATGGCTTTAATTCTTTTAATCGGTATGATGGGTCTTGGTATTTTATACAGCGCCTTGACCGCCGGAAATGAGACAGACGTCGTTCACATTCTTTTTAAAAAACAGATGATCTGGATGGGTACCGGGTTTATAGTAATGATGATCATACTGGTGATTGATTTTAGAGACCTGGACAAAATGAATTTATTTATTTATACACTATGCGTTGGACTTTTGATCAGTGTTATTATTTTCGGGCAGATTGGCGGTGGGTCAAGGCGATGGCTTCTTATTGGGTTTGTCAGGGTTCAGCCCTCTGAATTGATGAAAATTGCCTTGATTATAAGTCTGGCATCTGTTTATGCAACTTCGATTTCCAATACCGGATTCAATTTCAGAAAATTGATTAAACCGGCAGTATTATGTGTAATTCCATTTGTTTTAATAGTAAATCAGCCAGATCTTGGGACAGGCTTGCTCTTACTTTTAATTGCTGGCTCAATAACCCTGTTCGTCAAGGTAGAGCGAAAAGTATTGTATACAGTGTCTGGTATTTGTATTGCTGCTGCTCCTTTGCTCTGGTATGGATTAAAAGCTTATCAAAAATCAAGGATATTGACCTTTTTAAATCCTGACCGGGATCCCCTTGGGGCAGGATATCATATTATTCAATCAAAGATAGCCATTGGATCAGGGATGTTGATAGGCAAGGGTTTTTTAAAAGGAACCCAGAATGCACTATCCTTTTTACCGGAACATCATACGGATTTCATCGTATCCGTTCTTGCGGAAGAATGGGGGCTTATGGGGTGCAGCGTTCTTTTATTGCTTTATTTAATTTTTTTATTCTGGGGATTAAATATTGCCTATAATTGTCGTAATATGTTTGGCTCCATTCTTGCGTTCGGTATCACAGCAATGATTTTCTGGCAGATATTTATCAATATTGGAATGGTCATGGGCCTTATGCCTGTTGTTGGTGTGCCTTTGCCCCTGGTATCCTATGGCGGATCTTCAGTGATCACCAATATGGTGGGTTTTGGAATTCTTTTAAATATCAGTATGCGTAGTTTTTCATCCAATTAAAAATTAAACTGATTTCATAAAAATTCCTTACCAAGACCTGAAATATTTTGTTTTTCAATGTTGACAAATGATCGCCTGGATGTTACTCAATTCTCGATTTGATCGGAATTTAGACTGTTTTTGTGTAAAAACGGTTACTTGTATATAAGTAGTTGATTTTTTAATAATTATTAACTGGCGAAGTAGATTTTTTTAATAATTATTAACTGGTAGAGTGGATTTTTTTATAATTATTAACTCGCGGAGGGGATTTTATGATAACTGTGATTCCTGATATATCCTTGGTATATCAGATGATCAATTTCCTAGTCCTGCTTTTTGTGCTCAATCTGGTTCTGTACAAACCAATCCGTAATGTTCTTCTTGAAAGAAAAGCAAAAATTGAAGGGATGCAAGAGGGGGCCCAAAAAGCCTCAAAGGACCTTGTTGCTGGAGAAGATGCATACAAAGATGGGTTGAAACAAGCCAGATCTAAAGGATTGAAAGAAAAAGAAGCCTTTATAGAAGCAGCATCTCAAGAAGAAAAGGAAATAATTGACAAGATTAACAAGAAAGCTCAGGCCAATCTTGCCGAGATTAAAAAGCAGGTTGCAGATGAAACTGAGCAGGCCCGCAAAGCACTGGAAGGCGAAGTTGAAGCATATGCTAAAGCTATCGGTGAAAAGATTTTAGGGAGGGCTTGCTGATGAAAAAATGCGGCGTGAACAAAGAACTGCTATGGATCGTTTCCCTTGTGGCAACTCTTGTAGTGGCAATGTGTGGCGTGGTATGGGCATCTTCTGGCGGAGATGGTCATGGAGTCGTACATAATGCGTGGCTTAAAATTGATACCTGGAAAGTCTTGAATTTTGGTATTCTTGCTGTTGCTGGATTTCTTCTTGCAAGAAAACCAGTTGCTCAATTTTTCTCATCCCGTGCAAAAAATATAGAAGATGAGATTAAAGAGCTTGAACTAAAAAAAGCAGCGGCCCAAAAGAAACTTGCCGAATACCAAGCCAAGTTTAAAAATCTTGATCAGGAATCTAAACAGATTGTTGAAGATTACATCAAACAGGGTGAAGAAGCTAAAACAAGAATTATTGCTGAAGCTGAAGCTCAGGCTGAAAAACTTGAAGATATGGCCAAACGTAATATCCAACAGGAATTCAAGTCTGCAAAAGCCAAACTTCAACAAGAAATTGTTGAAAAAGCCATGGCAAAAGCTGAGGAAGTTATAAAAGCCTCCATTTCATCCGAGGATCAGGATAAACTTGTTGATGAATATTTGAAAAAGGTGGTGGCATAATGAAAAATTTAGCGGTTTCCAGGCGTTATGCCAAAGCATTGATTCTTATCGGCCAGGAAGATGGCCTGGCAGAACAATACAATTCAGAGCTTGACTCTATTGTCGGGCTTTTTAATACACAGGAAGATTTTGAAAAGGCATTGATAAATCCTTTGTTCAACAAAAATGACAGGAAAAAGGTGCTGGAGGCAGTTTTAGCTGCCACGGACTTGTCAGTTATCATTAAGTCATTCCTGATTCTTTTGTTTGATAAAGGCAGAATCGGTTTTTTGCGAGAAATCGCTTCATACTATAAAGATCTGGCAGACGAGCTTAAAGGTGTTGTTAAGGCCAGTATAGTTTCTGCAACTGAATTATCATCAGAAGCAGTTGATAAAATTAAAGAGGCATTATCAAAAAAGACTGGAAAAAATATTGTCCTGAATGTTGAGCAGGATCCAAATCTCATAGGCGGTGTGGTTACTATATTGGGTGATCTTGTTCTGGATGGCAGCGTGAAAACTCAGCTGATTAATATGAGAGAAACATTAAAAAAAGGTGAGAGTGTCTAATGGAAATTAAAGCAGAAGAAATAAGCCAGATAATAAAAGATCAGATCAAAGGATTTGATGCCCAGGTCGACCTGAGTGAAACAGGTGTAGTTCTTTCAGCGGGTGACGGTATAGCCCGCGTATATGGTCTGGAAAAAGTTAAAGCCATGGAACTGGTTGAATTCCCCGGAGGAATTCTGGGACTTGCATTGAACCTTGAATCCGATAACGTTGGTGTCGCAATCCTTGGTGATGATAAAAAAATCAAAGAAGGTGATGTTGTAAAACGAACCGACCGTATTGCATCCGTTCCAGTTGGTGAAGAATTATTGGGTCGTGTTGTGACCACAACGGGAGAGCCAGTTGATGGTAAAGGCCCGATTAATGCAAAAACTTACATGAATATGGAATTGGTTGCCCCGGGTGTTATTGCCAGGATGTCTGTTCATGAGCCTTGCTACACAGGTGCAAAAGCCGTTGACGGCATGACTCCTGTAGGCCGTGGTCAGCGTGAGCTGATCATTGGTGACCGTCAGATTGGTAAAACTGCTGTTGCAATTGATGCGATTATTGCTCAAAAAGATAGCGATATCAAATGTATCTATGTTGCCTGTGGTCAGAAAAAATCAACGGTTGCTCAGGTTGTTGCAGCCCTTGAAGAGCATGGTGCAATGGAATACACAACTGTTGTTATTGCATCGGCCTCAGAACCTGCGGCCATGCAGTATCTGGCTCCCTATGCCGGATGTGCAATGGGTGAATATTTCAGGGATAAGGGTGAGCATGCCCTGATCATTTATGATGATCTTTCAAAACAGGCTGCTGCCTATCGTCAGGTCTCTTTGCTACTCAGACGTCCTCCAGGACGAGAAGCTTTCCCTGGTGATATCTTTTACAACCATTCGCGTCTGCTTGAAAGATCTGCAAAATTAAGTATTGTAGAAGGTGCAGGTTCTTTGACAGCCCTTCCCATTATTGAAACCCAGGAAGGTGATGTGTCTGCATTTATCCCGACAAACGTTATCTCCATCACAGATGGTCAGATCTTTCTTGATAAAGACCTTTTCTTTGCCGGTATAAGACCTGCCATCGACGTTGGCTTGTCAGTATCACGAGTTGGTGGTGCAGCACAGGTAAAGGCTATGAAACAGGTAGCAGGTACTCTTCGTCTGGATCTTGCCCAGTTCCGCGAGCTGGAAGCATTTGCTGCATTTGGTTCAGACCTTGATGCTGCAACTCAAAAACAGTTGACCCGTGGTGAGAGGCTGGTTGAGCTTTTAAAACAACCTCAGTTCAAACCGCTTCCAATGCACAAAATGGTAACCGCACTATATGCTGGAACCAAAGGATATATTGATAAGTATCCAAAAGAAGCTGTTGCAAAATATGAAGAAGGTCTTTATTCATTTGTTGAAAATCGTTTCCCTGAAATATTCTCCGGTTTAATTGAAAAACAAGAGATTACCGCAGAGATCGAAGGCAAACTGAAACAATGCCTTGAAGCCTATGACGAAGAATTCAAGGATGCTGTATAGGTGCTTGGAAATTTATCGTGATATTATTCAATAACGTATAGGCAAAAAAGGCAGGATCATATGGCAACTTTAAAAGAAGTACAATCAAAAATAGTCAGTGTAAAAAAGACTAAACAGATTACCTCTGCCATGAAAATGGTTGCCACTTCAAGATTACGCGGTGCCCAAAACAGCATGGAGGCATTTAAGCCCTATGCCAGCAAATTTGCTGATGTTTTGGGAAGCATTGCCGGTAAATCCGGTGAGGACGCAAGTCCATTGCTTGTTCCCCGTGATGAGGTTAAAAAAGTGGCACTCATCCTCTGTACATCTGACAGGGGACTTTGTGGTGGTTTTAATACAAATTTAATTTCAAAAGCTGATAAATTAATTAAATCAGAGCTCGATGGCAAAGATGTTTCCTTTATCTGTTTTGGTAAAAAAGGAAGAGACTGGGCTAGAAAGCAATCCCAGCCCATTGAAAATGAATTCATTGGTGTTGTGGGTGGAAATGTTGAATTCAGTGTGGCATCTTCTTCAGGACAGAAATTGATAGACAATTTCCTTGCAGGGGTTGTTGATGAAGTATATCTGATTTATTCTGAGTTCATTAATATGGCAAAACATATTCCAACAATAAAACAGATTCTTCCCATTCCTTCTCTTGAAGGTGTGTCCGAGGGGTCAGCAGAAAAAGAAAAGGACAAAGATGGCCAGTTTTTACCGGAACATATCTGCGAACCTTCTTCTGATGCATTGCTTGGTGAACTGCTGCCAAAGAATATTTTTATTCAGATATATGATGCGCTGCTCCAGACTTCAACCAGTGAACATGCGGCCCGAATGAGTTCCATGGAAAATGCAACCAAGGCATGTGAAGATATCGTTGGGGAGCTTCAGACAATATACAATAAAACAAGGCAAGCTGGTATTACGGCTGATCTTATGGATATTGTTGGTGGTGCAGAGGCACTTAAGGGATAGATTTAAGATAGTTAATATAAAAACAGCTTTATAGGAGAAAAAAATGGCTGAAAATATAGGGAAAATAGCACAGGTACTCGGCGCTGTTATTGACGTTGAATTTGAACCTGGAAAACTTCCTCCGGTTCTGACAGCGTTGACGGTTACTAACCCGGCGATTGGTGACATGGAAGATAATCTTGTAATTGAAGTGGCGCAACACCTGGGTGACAATGTTGTCAGATGTATTGGTATGGACGTAACTGATGGCCTTCAAAGAGGGATGCCTGTAAAAGATACAGGTTCTCCCATCATGATGCCCGTTGGTGAAGCCTCTCTTGGAAGAGTTCTTAATGTTGTTGGAAGACCGGTTGATGGGCTGGGTCCCATCTCCCAGGAAAAAACGCTTCCCATTCACAGGCATGCCCCTGCTTTTACGGAACAGGATACCACAGTAAGGGTTCTTGAAACCGGTGTTAAGGTTATCGACCTTCTCGTACCCTTCCCCCGGGGTGGGAAAATGGGTATGTTTGGTGGTGCCGGTGTTGGTAAAACAGTTATCATGATGGAAATGGTTAACAACATTGCCATGCAGCATGGTGGTATTTCTGTATTTGGTGGTGTTGGAGAAAGAACTCGTGAAGGAAATGACCTTTACCATGAAATGAAAGATTCCGGCGTTCTTCCAAAATGTGCACTGGTTTATGGCCAGATGACAGAACCTCCGGGAGCACGAATGAGGGTTGCACTTTCCGCTTTGACCTGTGCCGAGTATTTCCGTGATGAAGAAGGACAGGATGTGCTACTTTTTATTGATAATATCTTCCGTTTTACCCAGGCCGGTGCAGAGGTTTCAGCGACCCTTGGTCGTATGCCATCTGCGGTTGGTTATCAGCCAACACTTGCCGTTGACATGGGTGAGCTCCAGGAACGTATTACTTCAACTGACAAGGGTTCCATTACAGCAGTTCAATGTGTATACGTACCAGCCGATGACTTGACAGACCCTGCACCTGCAACCACATTCGCTCATCTTGATGGTACGGTTGTTCTTTCCCGCCAGATTGCAGAGTTGGGTATTTATCCTGCTGTGGATCCTCTTGACTCTTCATCCAGAATCCTTGATGCAGCATACATTGGTGAAGAACACTATCAGGTTGCCCGTGTTGTTCAGCAGACCCTGCAAAAATATAAAGAGCTTCAGGATATTATTGCTATTTTGGGTATGGACGAGCTTTCTGATGAAGACAAGATTACTGTACAGCGCGCAAGAAAACTACAGAAATTTTTATCTCAGCCTTTTCATGTTGCAGAAACATTTACAGGTACGCCGGGTAAGTTTGTCAAGGTTGAAGACACTGTAAGATCATTTAAAGAAATTATTGAAGGTAAACATGATGATATTCCAGAAAATGCTTTTTACATGGTTGGTTCTATTGAAGAAGTCATTGAAAGAGCAAAAACCTTATAAGTATCTGGAGGGATATCATGGCTGAGAAATTATTTCTTGAAGTGGTTACGCCACAGAAAGCAATTGTCAGTGAAGAAGTGGAAATTGTGGTTGCTCCAGGTTCAGAAGGCGAATTTGGTGTACTCAAAGGGCATACCACATTCCTTACATCTTTAAAGATTGGAACGCTTCGGTATAAAGATGTCAAAGGAAAGGAAAGATATCTTTTTATAAACGGTGGATTTGCAGAAGTTTTGCCGGACAAGGTGACCATCCTGGCTGAGTCTGCCGAGCGTAGACGGGATATTGATATTGAGAGAGCAACAAAGGCTAAAGAAAGGGCTGAAAAGCGCCTTGCTGAAAAGCGGGAAGATATCGATTTGGCGAGGGCAGAAGTCGCTTTGAGACGAGCTGTACACAGGCTTAAAATTAAATAGATACTTTGGAAAAATTTAGTTTGAGCATAACAATATTACAATAGAAGAATCAAAGTGGTAAATAAAAATGGGGGTGCTTTAGTCGGTTTGAAGCATCCCCTTTTTGCATTGACGATCCAATATTTTTTAGAAAACAGTATGTGCTAAAGAGGAGAAAGATGGAGTATAATGATGTTGGTGTTGTTATTCTTGCGGCTGGTAAGGGAACCCGGATGAAGTCAGATATTGCCAAGGTGCTTCACAAGGTTGGTGGTCAATGTATGATTGTCCATGTAATTGAATGTGCAAGAAAAATTGCCCGGGACAATGTGCATGTTGTTGTGGGTCACCAGGCACATGAAGTGAAAAGGGAAATCAATAAGTTTTTTAAAGTAAAATTTGCCATGCAAGAACAGCTTTTGGGAACAGGTGATGCGGTTAAGGCTGCCATCCCAGGCTTGAAATCCAGCATTAAAGATGTAGTTGTATTATGTGGAGATGTGCCTTTGATCCAGGAGAGCACATTAAAAAACATGGTGGAGGAGCATAAAAAAAACCAAGTTAAATTATCTGTTCTTGCAATAGATTTAGAGGATCCCACAGGTTATGGACGTATTGTACAAGATGAACTAAACCATATGGTTTGCATTAAAGAAGAGGCAGATGCCAGTGAAACAGAAAAGAAAATTAAAAAAATAAACACTGGGATTTATTGTTTTGATAAAAAACTTCTCATATCTGTTATTGCTGAATTAAAACCTGATAATAGCCAGAAAGAGTATTATTTGACAGATGTTATCGAGATAGCACAAAAGAGACATGAAAAAATAGTGGTTATCACTATGGATGATCCCGGGCAAGTTATTGGTGTGAATACGCTTGAAGAGCTTGAAAAAGTTGAATATCTTATCCAACAGCGTGGCAAATGAATTGCCTTGACTTTATGAAATATTTTGAATTATACTGAACACCAATAAGCTTTGTGAGATTATGGAAATGGGTAACGAGCGTATTAAACAAAAGTTTGATGATATCAATGTTAAAGTCGATTTTATGATTGAATTTTGTCATGAACTCCAGCAGGAAAATAAGGAGTTGGTGTCAAAAATCAGGGGCCTTGAATCAGACCTTGATACAAAAAATGAAACTGAAAAACAATTTTCAGAACAAGATGAATTGATTCAATCTAAAATTGACGGGCTTTTGAAAAAATTGAATTATTTTTCAAATAGTGCACCAGGTGAGTATTCATCAAACCTATGACCGAAATTATGTCGGAAAAGGGATTTCATTGGATGAAATTGTTGTAATTGATCTTTTTGGTGAAGAGTTTAGATTTAAACCTGATAATCAGGTTGAAAATCCTGAACAGGTTGCACATTATTTAAAGGAATATATAAAAGACGCAGAAGGATTGTTTCAAAATAAAACCCTTGGGAAAAACAAAATTGCAATCCTGCTGTTAGCGGCCATGAATTTGTCAAAGGATTTTCATGAGC
>CAYWGN010000065.1:0-20566 GCA_964457495.1 uncultured Desulfobacula sp. | reverse complement strand
TTTTAAACGCCGGAATACTTGTTCACACCGAGGATAGGCGCATCGTTTTTCCATTCGAAGCAGTTAAGGTTGAGTTTCTGTTGCATGCGGCGTAGCCGAACAGCGGCATTCAGTGAAGCGTTTAAAGTTGACAAAAAGCAACAACCCTGCCCTTTTCTTTCGGACAGGCGGATATTCCAGGGCTGTCCGATGGTCCAAATGCCATGGCACCATGAAAATCATCAGTTTTATTGAAGAGCTTGATATCATCGAAAAATACTAGGCCATCTGGATCTTTGGGATATCCGCAACCATGACCCGCCAGAACTACAACAGTCTTATATTCCTGAATTGGTTTACGACTATTCAGAGTTTCAGATTCCGGTTGTTGACTTTTGGAGTTGATATTTTTAAATTGTGTTGAGGAATTAACGGTGTAATATGCTCAAAATCAGGTCAAATTTGATGTTTTTCACTTTTTTTTGGAACCGCCAACATAGCCTCTCCCAGATTTTTCAAAACTTGAATTTTGTTATTGCCCTAACGTGCCCCAACCTGATACAGGTACAATATATTATGTCAGTATCAGGTTGGGAATAAAATTTCAAAATATACAAAATAAAAATCTTAAAAATGAAGTTTCCATTAAGGATGCATAATATGAATAAAAAAATAAGCCGAAGGGATTTTATAAAACTTCAGGCCAGAACAGGTTTGTTTATGGCAGCAGCACCAGCCCTTTACTGCCTCAACTAAGTTTTGCTTTATCAACACCTGATATAGGGGTTGTAAAAGGTTGTATGGACTTATTATTTTTCCGGTTATATCATTTTTATCAAGAGAAGTGCTTAACCTTATAAGACCTCTTGGAGATATGCTTGATATTAGTTCTCTCAGTTTTGCACAGATAAGGACGATACGTTTTGACACCCAGTTTTTTGTTCTGTTCTTTTTTGTTTTTGTTTTTAGTATGGTTATCTTTTCCAGCAGGTTCTGGTGCAGGTATCTTTGTCCAACAGGTGCGCTTCTCACATTTTTTTCAAAAACACCCGTAACTCGCAGACAAGTCTCTGATCTTTGTAACCAGTGCGGCAAATGCGCTCGAAAATGCCCCATGTCAGCAATTGATATAGAAAAGCCTGAAAAAACATTTTTTTCAGAATGTATCGTTTGCAAAACCTGTGAAGATATATGTCCTGAAAAAGCGGTTACCTTTGAATCATCAAAAAAGGATACTATTGGATGTGAATCCTTTTCTCCAAAAAGACGTGCATTTGTATCCACAGGTATAGTCGGTGCTGGTACAGCTATAATATCTTTAACAGGGCTCAATTCATTATATGGAAAACCAGGTGAGGGCCAGGTCGGAGCTAAAGGACTAGTCCGGCCTCCCGGAGCAATAATGGAAACTGATTTTTTATCAAGATGCGTAAGATGTGGCGAATGCATGGTGGCATGTCCAACAAATACTCTGCAACCCATCTGGTTCTCTGCTGGCTTTCCTGCCTTGTTTTCTCCTGCTGTCACTCCACGCCGGGGCTTTTGCGATCCTAAATGCCATGAATGTGGAAATGTCTGCCCCACAAATGCCATAAGATCCATTGAAAAATCAGATCGAGTTTGGGCAAAAACAGGTACCGCCATCATTATCAGACAAAAATGTCTCGCATGGGAATTTAAAAAAAGCTGCATGGTATGTGATGAGGTGTGCCCCTACGATGCCATTGAATTCTTAAAAGAAAAAGACAATAAAGTACCGGTTCCCCATGTTATAGAAAACAAATGTGCAGGCTGCGGATATTGTGAGCATTTTTGTCCTGTCCGAAATCAAGCTGCCATTGAAGTTTCACCCATGGATGCCCTGCGAATCAATCAAGGTGACTATAAAAAAGAAGCACAACTAAAAGGATTTAAACTCCGATTAAAAAAAACACAGGGTCAAAAAACAGACCCTGTGGAAGCTTATCCTGATATGCAGCAAGGTTTTGCACCCGGATTTGATACCCTTGAATGATAATAGCTGTATTTCTGTGGATAATTCAAAATAAAAGTAAGTAATAAAATAGTCCTTTAAAAAAGGGTATTATGAAATAAGAGATTTTTGGATAAATTGACTTTAAGGGTACGTGTTAAAATTAGGCTACGAATTTGAAAAATAGAAAAAGTTTGATATTTTGGAAGATAATCAGCCGGCATGGCCTGATCCGGAACAGCTTCATTTGACAAATAGTGTCTTAAAAATTGACAAATTATGTTATTATTTTCCTAATATTTATATAAATAGCTATCAAAAGGCAAGAATCCAGGCATTACTTTTTAATATTTTTGGCACGAACCTTGCTATAATATTACCAAAGCTTGTAACTGAAACCAAACCTGTTGTGAGGCAGGGACAGAATCTTGAATCAGCCTTTTTTATTTATCTGGTCAGGCAGCATTAAAATTTACAAAAACCTCGACGAAGGAAATATTATGAAAGGTATAGTTTTTTTGGAATTTCTCAATATGGTTGATGAGAGGTTTTCCATCGAGATGAGTAAACGTCTTATCTATGAAATAAAGCCATCTTCCGGCCGTGCTTATGCAACTATGGGGACGTACGATACTCAAGAAATTGTAGATCTTGTAGTTAAGTTGTCTGAGATTACCAAAATTTCTACCCCCGATCTTTTAAAGGAGTTCGGTCGTTATTTGCTCGGACGATTCGCGAAGACCTTCCCGCAATTTTTTAGAGAGAAGACATCAACCCTTGAATTTCTGTTCAAGGTGGAAAGTTATGTTCATCCGGAGGTCAAAAAACTCTTCAGTGACACCGAATTGCCTTCTTTCACTTGTGTATCCCCTTTTCTGGGCAGGCTTGAAATGGAATACCGCTCTACCCATAATTTCCAGGACTTGGCCGAAGGCTTGATTTTAGGAACCGCAGATCATTTTAATGAACATATCCAAGTAAAACGGGAAAGTATTCCAGAAGATCCTTCGGCGGAATTATTCATCGTCACTATACTTGAGAACTAAAAGATGCCCTCCACGTTGAATAGCCCTGGGCCCCAACACCCTTTCGACAATAATTCTATGCAATGTAGAGGGCCTTTTACTTATAAAAATAGGGGCTTGTACCTATTGACGAATTGTTTCAGGTTTGCTAAGAAACTGTAATTGATTAATCATTCATAAAAAAGCCAAACCTGCTGCGAAGCCGGGACGGAAAGCTACGGGTCATTATGATAGCCGGGTTGCCTAAGAATAAGGTGATCCGGTTTTTTTATTTTGGACATGATTGACTGGATTTGCAGGATATAATTTAAATTATTAAATCTATAAACAGGCATGACTAAAAGTATCCATATTTGTTCGATAATATTTCATTTAAAATTATTCGTCTAATGGAGCATTTGATGAGTTCAACAAAACAGACAAGCAATACACGTATATTGATGTATGGTTTTGGGGCATTGATGTCAATTTTTCTTTTATTTGGTGCGTTCAATTCATACAAAATCCAAACAATTTTAAATCTTAACCATATGATTTATAATCATCCATTGGTCGTATCAAATGCAGCTCTTCAAGCAAATGTGATCATCGCAAAAATGCATCGAAGCATGAAGAATATGGTTGTTTCCCATCCTTCATCAAGAATTCAGCAATTCATTGAGACCGTTAATGAGGACGAAGAACAGGTGTATCAGCATCTCAATATTGTTAAAAATAATATATTGAGTGATAAAGGCAAGACTCTTGAAAGCGAAGCCAGAAATCTTTTTGCTGAGTGGCGGCCGATTCGAAATAAAGTTATCACATTGGTTAATAAGGATCAAAGAGAAAAAGCAGCCGGCATAACAATTGGAAAAGGAGCCGAGCATGTTGCCATGTTGGAACAAAAAATGCTCGGACTAACAAATCATGCTATAAACAAAGCTTCTGAATTTACCAGTAAATCTGAAAGATTGCTTTCAAGGTTGAATGTGATATCGATTTTTCTTTTACTATTGGGTTTCTTAACATCGATCCTGGTGGCTTTTTTAACCCTAAAGCAGACTGCATTGACGGAAAAGAAACTTAAGGAAAACGAGAAAATGCACAGAACCCTGGTTCACAATATTCCAGGAATGACCTACAAAACTTATCCGGACTGGTCAGCGAAGATCTTGAGCGGAAACCAGAAAATATGCGGTTACACGATTGAGGAGCTAAATCTCCTGCCGGAAAATTGGTTGAGTATTATACATCCTGATGACAGGCAAATGGTACTTTGTGAAGGATCTGTACTGACAAAAATCCCGGGAAACCAGATCCAAACATACCGAATTATAACAAAGAACAAAGATATCCGCTGGGTTGAAGATCATAAGTCATTTTTTTTCTCTGAAGAAGGCCGGTTTGAAGAAATAAATGGTATTTTATTTGACATCACCCAACGTAAAAAGGCAGATTTAGCCCTGCAGGAAAGCACTGAAATGCTCAAACAGGTTCAGCGGGTCGCAAAAATCGGCAGCTGGCAATATGACCCGATAACCCGGAAATATGCCTGGACTGAGGAAGTATTCCGTATTTTCGGTTTGGAACCTCAGTCTAAAACCTTGCCTTATGAGGAACTGAAAAAGATGATTCATCCCAAGGACCGGAGCCATTTTGAAACTGCTGTCAAAAGGGCTGTGACTAAAGGGGTTGGTTACAATCTTGAATGGCGATTAATCCGTCCTGACGGGGAAGTTCGAAATATCAATTCCAGATGCATCGCCAAAAAAAACGAAGCCGGAATCGTGATCCAGCTAATTGGAACTACCCAGGATATCACGGACCACAAGCAGACGGAAAAAGAAAAAAGTCAACTGCTGAAGCAATACCGCTGGTCCCAGAAAATGGAACCTGTGGGGCGCCTTGCAGGCGGGATGGCCCATGATTATAACAAAGCACTCACCGTGATGATGGGGTACACGGAACTTGCCATGGCTGATGCAGACCCAAAGGGAAAGCTCTATGCTGATCTTAATCAGGTTCTCAAGGCTGGTCGCCATGCAACGGGCATTACCCGGCAACTTTTGGCTTTTACCCGCAAACAGACCATCGCCCCTATTGTGATTGATCTGAACAAAACCGTGGAAAACATGATCGAAATGCTTCGGCGCTTCATTGGTGAGGACATTGATATAGAATGGTTGCCAGGGAAGAACCTTTGGCCAGTCAAGATTGATCCCGCCCAGATGGATCAGGTCATGGCCAACCTGTGCGTCAATGCAATGGATGCCATTGAAGGCGTGGGCAAAATCACTATTGAAACGGACAAGGCTGGTTTTGACGAAACTTTCTGTTTTGAACACAAAGGTTTAGTTACTGGCGAACTTGTCCTGCTGAGGGTCAGTGACAATGGCTGCGGCATTGAAAAAGAAATACAGGACAAAATTTTTGAACCGTTCTTCACCACAAAGGATACCGATAAGGGAACGGGTCTTGGGCTGGCCGCCGTATATGAAATCATAAAGCAGAACAACGGGTTTGTAAACGTTTACAGCCAGCCGGGCCATGGAACGACCATAAAGATTTACCTGCCCCGGTATGAGGGCAGGTCTGTTGACAGGCATCAAGAAGTCATCCCTGAAATCCCCCAGGGCCGTGGAGAGACCATCCTGGTTGTGGAGGACGATCTCTCCACCCTGAAACTTGCGCAAAAAATTCTTAATGCGATAGGCTACACAGTGCTGACTGCAGACACACCCAAAAAGGCCATGGAACTGGCAAAGGACCATGCAGACAAAATTCACCTGATGGTCACGGACGTGACCATGCCTGAAATGAACGGGTTTGAACTGGCAAACAACCTGCAATCCCTTAACCCTGAATTAAAGGCCATATTCATGTCCGGATACATTGCTAATACCATCGTCCAGCAAGATGTTCTGGACAAAGGGATCAATTTCATTCAAAAACCATTTTCCCAAAATGATTTAGCTCAAATTGTCAGAAAAGTGCTGGATGGATAAAGGAAACTGAAGCTTGATGTAGACTGCCTCAATTCATAAAGGTATTTCCAGAGAAATTTTCGTTCCTTTTCCGACAGTGGAATGAACATGAAAACTGCCGCCAAAAGGGATCACTCTTTCCTTCATTCCCAAAAGACCGATTTTCCCCTCCTGAATGTTGTTTTCCAACACATTCTGTAAGTCAAAACCCTTTCCATTGTCTTCTATGGAAACATACAATAATTTTTTTCTTCTTTTCAGGCGTATAGTCACGGATTTTGCAGCTGCATGTTTTATAATATTATTTAAAGATTCCTGCACAACCCGGTAAATAGTTGTTTCAATATTTTTATCCAACAGTTCCTCCAAGTTGGTCAATTCTAATTTGGTCTTAATGCCGGTTTTTTTAGAGTACTTATTCAGATGCCAGCGTATTGTCGGGACTAACCCCAGATCATCCAGAATGGAGGGCCGCAGGTCAATAGATAATTCATGGATCTGTTCAGATATACTGTCAACAAGTAAATTTGTCTCTGTCAGAGATTCATTGATTTCAGTCGTCAAACCAGAAAGGAGCTGCGACTGCATTTTTGCCAGGTTAAAGCTGACTGCCGTCAAAGACTGTCCCGTTTCATCATGCAACTCCATAGAGATTCGCTTGCATTCTTTTTCCTGGACAGCTACCAGTTGTGAGGCAATAAAACGCGATTGTCTTGTTGAGTTTTTCAAAGCCTCATTTTTTTTGATATGTTCGGTAATATCCTTGATCACAAAGACTAACAGATCTTTATTTTTAAAATGGGATGTTCCCACTGATATATCAACAGGGAAAATTGTTCCATCTTTTTTTTTATGATAGCGGAGGGGAATATGATTCAATTTGCCTTGAAGAACCTTATTAATTGTGATTTCGTACTTGTCCGGATCTGCCATGATGTCGGTATGTATCATCCTCATAAACTCTTCAACGGTATAACCATAAAGGTCAGTAGCAGCCTTGTTAAAATCTATAAACTGCCGGGTATGGGCATCAAAAATCAATACGGGATCACTCAGGGTTGAAAAAAGGAGGCTGTACTTTTCTTGGCTTTTTAATAATTCTTCTTTATTTTTCTTTAGATAATTGTCTGCCTCTAACTTTTTTAAGGAATTGGCGCTGATAGTGGTTTTTAGATTATTTGTGTGATAGGCCAGATTTTTTGACATTAAATTGAATGCCATTGAAAGTTGACTTAATTCTTGCCCCCAGGGCAAAGGGATCTGTTGGCCCAAAAGCATTTGGTTTTTTGAAATCTGAAGTGCTTTGTCCCGGATCATTGCAAGAGGTTTAAACAGCATATAGTTGCTAAAAAGGTACAATCCCCCATAACAAACAAAGAGAAGGGCTGCCGTCAGTAAAGAAACGATTAAAGAAAAATGGTTTGCATTTGTATATGATTCGGACAAGGGCGTTCTTATGGAAATAACATGTGCAGGATCCCCTTTTTTCCTGTAAAAACTTTTCTTGGAGCCATAAACACGGATCATCTCTGCCGGTGCCTGGTCCGGAGAACCGTGACATCTAAGACAGGATGTCTCCATTATTTGACCCCGCTGCAAAAGAACAAAATAAGGTTTGTTGTCAATCCACTGAACACTTGTTTTTTCAGTCAAAACGGGGTTTGCCTTAAGTTCCAGCAAAAAGTCCTTTTCATAAGAAGTTGCCTCATTTTCAGGACTGCGTGCATTGATGGCCGCATCTTTAAGATAAAATTCGTTGCTGCCATTGGATTTTATATATTTGTTCATTTCTTTTATGGCATAAGCTGATGACATCCAGACAGGGTCAAAATAGTCAGCTGATGGTTGAGTCAGTTTAAATACTGCAGGCTTTAATTGTTGGGAAAAAAATGAATGCATGGCAAAATAATGTTCAGCCATCATCGTGGTTCTTAATTTTGCTTCATCCAGAGCCTGATGACGTATGGCAAAGATTAAGGATGCAATAATAATGGCACTCACCAGAATAAGAAAAAATATATTTGCCATAGAAAAACAAGTGCTGAGCTTTAAGGATTTTTTTTCTCCCATAGGTAATTTTCTCCTGGCTGATAAGAAGGTAAAATGGTTACAATGAATATTAACCTGAAAAAAAAACAAAATCAAATTATAAACCATGTTAAAATAAGCACATTCATATTTGGTTTTATAGAAATGAAAGATTTATTTTTTTTGGGTTATAAATCAGGCAGAGAAATCATTTGAAAAATAGGATGCATGAAAAACTGTTGATTTTTCATAATTATTTTCATAGTGTGTTTCCAATAAATATTCTTATTCATCTTTTCATATTGTAAGAATATATTGATCTTGTTCATCGCAACATATCTTTTTGATCTGTTTTCAGGCATTTGAAAATAAAGGGTACTAAAAGGATACCAGGGGGTGTTTAAATTATTGTGAATGTCATAAAAGTATTGCTTGCAGAGGATCATACCATCGTCCGAAAAGGGCTTTGTGCACTTCTGGAGAAAGAGGTTGATATTAATATCGTAGCAGAGGCGGAAAACGGCAGAGAAGCCATTGAAAAAGCCCAAGAAACAAAACCGGATGTGGTGGTGATGGATATCGGAATGCCCATCCTTAATGGGATAGAGGCTTTGCGTCAGCTTAGAAAATGCTGTCCTGAAATAAAAATCATTATTCTGACAGTACACAAGAATGAAGAATATATCCTGCAGGCACTTAAGTTCGGAGCATCCGGGTACCTTGTTAAAAAAGCGGCACCTTCAGACCTGGTTGCTGCAATTCATGAAGTCCATAACGGCAAATCTTATTTGAGTACTTCTATATCAAAAACCCTTATTGATGAATATCTTCGTCAGGGCGTTATCCTATCCTCCAACGGCAAGAGCTATGATGAAAAAGAACTTACCAGCCGACAGTCGGAAGTCCTGCAACTGTTGGCAGAAGGGTACACGAACCGGGAAATTGCCCAAATTTTATGTGTGAGCATAAAAACAGTTGAAACGCATCGGACCCAGATAAAAAAGAGACTCAATATCAAGAAAACAACCGGTCTAGTACAATATGCTCTCCAAAAAGGGCTGATAACAAATGAATAAAATTCCAGCCTGAAACATCAAACAGTCCCCCCCTATAGGGTTGTAAATGCAATACCAGGGTTTTTTGGAATGAATACCAGGGTTTTTTGGAATGAATACCAGGGTTTTTTTGCATAAATACTAGGTATTTCAATAATTACTTTCAGGTGTTCCCCCTATATCTCTGCAGGCTTAAATGACATATTATGCGATTGTTTTTAATAGTTGTTTTTTGCTTTTATTCAAGACTCCTTACATATGCTTATCTTGTTTTAGAAGCAATATATTAAACTATTTAGTCAGAAATTATTCGAATTTAAAGACCAATTCGAATAAACCAAATTGTTTTTTTAACTTTTTTTCAAGGAGATTTATCATGGCCGTAGAAAAAACAAATGCATCCTCAAGTTTAGTTGAAGTAATTGATCGTATCCTTGATAAAGGCGTCGTTATTGATGCCTGGGCAAGGGTATCTCTTGTCGGTATTGAACTTCTGGCCATCGAAGCCAGAGTGGTTTTGGCCGGCGTTGAAACATACCTGAAATATGCTGAAGCAGTTGGCCTCACAGCCCAAGCCGAAGCCTAACCCATAAAGGGAGATTGACAGATGTCCTTGGGATCATTAAAGGTGCCCTCGCCCCTTTAATAAAACACCATCGTCTTAAGCATATCCGAAATCTCCGGGGTATTGATAAAACCCCAAACATATCTGACAAAACTCCCTTTAATTTAATTGTTGTCCGATATGTTTGCGGTTTTTTTTTAACGGAAAGGTGACCCGATGAACACCCCAGAAAAATTTAATGAGGAGCAATTGAGAGTCTTGGCTGCGGGTATTGTTGATTCCTACGAGATACGGGTAGAAACTGTCTGCTCGTTATTAACTCAGGCCAATAATTTCCTTCATTCTTTTCAGTTGGAACTTGACGATATGATGAATCGTTTAAGAATCAACCTGACAAATTTCCAGAGCCTTCGACGAAAAGATTTTGATTCCATGATCCAGGATGTCCTTGACCATCAAAGGGAAATTGAAAACAAAGCGGTTTTATGCCTGTCAAATTTTCATAAAGAAGAACAGGAAATGATAGGGGCGTTAAGAAATATAGTATCTGCCCAGGGTCATGATCCCATCGAGGATATCGAAGTTATGCTTGAGGATATGCTGACCCGGCAGAAAAACCGGGAACTTGATATAGTCAAAACACTAAAGCAGATCCAGGCCGAACAGGAAGAATTGAAAACAGGACTCAAAAGGTTATTGGAAAAGGGGGAAGATATCAGGATTAAAGATTACAAGGCAATGCTAAAAGCCATCCGTACACAACAGGGCAAAGATAGCCGGGATCTGTTTAATTTATTGGATGATTTCGATTTTGTCCGGAACAGGGTAAATGACCAGTGGCAAAAAATTGTGAGTATGAACCCTAATTGATGATGACCGCCAATCTGAATTACATATCAGATTCGCAAATAAAAACAATAAAAGATATCCTTTGACGTGATGGAGGTTTATCACCCTCCACGGACTGACCCAGCATTGGTTTTAAGCATGTCTTTTCAATGCATAAAGGAGAGAAAGCATGTCAGCATCTACAGATATTAAAAGATTGGTAAATGAGATTGCAACTGCGAAAAGTGACCGCGGGGTACTTATGAACAGTCTGAAAGAAAATTTTAACCGGATCAAACAGGACACCGCAGGGTTAAGGCATGAATCAGTGACGCTAATGAAATCAATGGGCAGGGACAGGAAGAAAATGACCCAATCTTTACGCCGGCAATTGGATTCGGATAAAAGAAATTTTGGTGCAATGGAAAAAAAACGCAGCAAAGAAGCGGTAATCGATCATAATAAACGTATCCATTCGATAAAGGAATCCAAAAACATACTCAGATCTGATCTGAACAAGTTCAAACTGGTAATGCGAGGTCATGAAACAGATCGTCAGGCCGACATGAAAAAGGACAAGACACGACGTCTTGCCGGAATCAAAACCATGAAAACTGATGTCAGAAAGATGCAGGAAGATACTCAAGCCAGTTTAAAACAGATCCATATTTCCCAGAAAAAAATGGGAGATGCGATTTCTTCCTTTCTTAAAGCCTTTGTTTCAGATGTCAAGATAACTGAAAAAAGCAGAAAATCAGAAGTAAAGGATTTCCTTGGGTCTGTTAAGGCTGAGATGTCAGCTCTGTCGTCTGCATGGGGGGAAGTGTATTCCAATGTCGGTATAAATGAATCAAAAGCCGTTCAAGAGGATACAGCATCGGAACCGGAGATGGAAATGGATACAGTATCGGAACCGGATATGGAAAAAGATGTCGGTGAAGATCCGGAAGAGCAAATGCTTTCTGGTCTGGAAAGTGAAACCAATATGGTTTATGGAGACGGTCCGATCAAAGAAAAGGTGATGAGCACCCTGGTTGATTATGCAGACGGCCTTAAAATGACCCAATTGGCAGAATTGCTGGATATCGAACAATGGCGGATACTGATTCCGGTCATGCGTGATCTTCGTGAAAGCAGTCTGGTAAGAAAAGAAGGGCCCCTGTATTTTACGATATAAAAAAATCAGGGCCGGGTTTTTATGGCCCGGCCCTGAACAATCATAGGGGAGCATGGATTTACAGGAAGAATAATCTCATTATTTAATCAGCTAATTACAAAGGAGTTACCATGTCAACAGCAATTGCCAGCACTGTTTTGGAGCCTGTCTCCCTGCCGGATTTTGTGGAAACAGAATATATCAAGGATGTTACCAACCGGGCCCTGGGGTATATCAAGGCAGGTTTCCCTGTGCATCTGCGTGGCATTTCAGGCACGGGAAAGACCACCATTGCCATTCATATCGCTGCCAGGATAGGACGACCCTTAATCCTGATACATGGGGATGAGGAATTTTCAACCTCTGATTTGATCGGGAGCGAACAGGGGTACAATATTCGCAAAATCCGGGATAATTTTATTCATACCGTTCTCAAGACAGAAGAAAACATGAGCAAAATGTGGGTTGACAACCGGTTGACCATGGCGTGTAAATCAGGTTTTACACTCCTTTACGATGAGTATACCCGTTCCAGACCAGAGGCGAATAATGTGCTTTTATCGGTTCTCCAGGAGAAGATGCTGGATATCCCAACCACCAGTCATGGAAACTCCAATTATATGAAGGTCCATCCTGATTTCACGGCTCTTTTCACCAGCAATCCTGAAGAGTACGCAGGGGTTCACCGCAGCCAGGATGCATTAAGAGACCGGATGATAACCATTGACCTTGAATATTTTGATCATGAGACAGAAGCTAGAATCGTTCAGGGCAAATCAGGACTATCCTATCCAGATTCAAAAAAGATTGTGAATATTGTCAGAGGATTAAGGGATTCCGAAGTTTTTGAGTTTTCCCCCACTGTCCGGGGGTGCCTGATGGTGGCCAAGTCTGTTCAGGTATTCAATGCAAAGGTCCACAAGGATGATACAGTTTTCCGCCAGATCTGCTTTGATATTCTTTCTTCAGAAACCAGTCGTATCGGCAGCAAGTCGAACAAGAAAAGGGTGATGCAAGTCCTTTTAAAACTGATTGATCAGTATTGCAATGATATTTATAAAGGAGAATCCGATGTCTAGTTCCCCCCATTTGAAAAAGACCATTAAAAGAGGCTGCTTACAGCGAAATTCCGCCATAAAGCACGGTCTTACCACAAAATCCCGGCCCGTGAAATCCAGTTATCTGGAAATATTCATCTTGGACAAGCACCGCTCCCGGTTGAGAAAAGAAAAGGCGAATCTGACCCGCAGGATCAATCAGATCCATAAAGAGCTGGCTGCCCTTGACAAGGCAATCGCTACCATGGGCAAGGATGTCAAGGGGGATATCGGCTTAATCTCCCCATCAACAGCCATCACGTCCATCAAGGAAATAGATACAATGGATACAATAAAAAGAATGTCTTTAAAATATTGATAGACCCTTTCAGGCCAATGACAAACCTGTATTTTTAAGACTTAAAAAAGGTGGAGCCATGTCTCAGATAGGCAAATATATCTACTGTATTATCGAAGAAAAATATGACCGTAACTTTGGTACCATTGGAATCGGCAATCGCAAAGAACTGGTTTTAACCATCAATTATAATGATATCTCTGCTGTAATCAGTGATACTCCCATGTCCAAGTACGTGATTAACAGGGAAAACCTGACAGATCATCAAAAGGTGATTGAGCAGGTGATGAAAGATTACACGGTATTGCCGGTTCGATTTTGTACCATCGCTTCCAATATCGAAGAGATAAGAAACCTTCTCAGACGGCGCCATCACGAATTCAAGCGACTTTTCAGGGAAATGGATAATAAGATTGAAATGGGTTTAAAGGTGGTCTGGAAGGATATGGATGTGATATTTCAAGAAATATCCTCTTCCAATAAACTGATCAAAACTCTGAAATCAAATGGGGACAGCCTTGATGCCAGTATCAAGATTGAGGCCGGCAAAGAAGTTCAAAAAGCGTTGGCCAAAAAGAAACAGGATGAAAAAAACAGTATCATACGCAAATTAAAACGCATTTCCGTGGATACAAAGGAAAACAAGGTAAGCAGTGATTCAATGCTGTTGAATCTTGCCTGCCTGATCGACAGAACCCATGAAAAAGAATTTGACCATACCATTAATGATCTGGCAGCAGAGTATGAAAATCGATTTTTTTTAAAATATGTGGGGCCAATCCCCCCCTTTAATTTTGTAAACATTGAAGTAACATAAAGGAGATCTCATGACAAAGAAGAAAAGCAAGGAAGAGACCGCTGGTGAATTCGGGTTTTCAGGGCTTTTAAAAGGCCTTGGCAATCTTATTGAAACAGCCGCCTCTTTTGCGGAAAAAAGCCAGGAGTTCAAAAAAGAAGGTGAAATCAATTTTGGTAACCTTAAAAACATCAAAGGACTAAAGGATATCAAAGGCGTTTATGGCATAAATGTCCGGACTTTAAAAGACGGCCGGCCCTTTGTCCAGTCTTTCGGCAATATCAAGAAAACACCTGACGGCCCGGTTGTGGAAGAAGTAAGGGAACCCATCATAGACCTTTTTGAAGAAAAAGAGACCACCCAGATTATTGCGGAAATGCCGGGTATTGATCAGGCAGATATTGTCGTGGAAGCCAAAGATGACATTATCATCATCAATGCCAGCACCAAAGCAAGAAAATACCAGAAAGAGGTGCTTTTATCAAAGGCAGCCAAACAAAATGAGGTGAGCTGGGTCTATAAAAATGGTGTCTTGGTGATCACCATCAAACCCGAATGATTAAGGGATTTTAAATTATTTTAACTCGTTAAGGAGCATGTGACTCGGCATGGAGATTAAATCTGTTACATTAAAGGTCATTGAGGCCAATTCAAAAGATACCGGCCGAGGCATCATCCGTTTTGATCCCAATGATTTCAAAAAAATAGACATAGAGGTAGGGGATGTTGTCCAGGTCAAAGGGAAAAGACTGACTGCCGCTAAAGTCATGCCGGCCTATATTGAGGACAGAGATAAGAACCTGGCCCGTCTGGATGGTATTACAAGGGATAATGCACAAATCGGGCTGGACGAAAAAGTAACCATTGAAAAAGCTGAATGTCACCCGGCCAGAAAAATATCTGTCACACCGCTTACACAGGTTCGATCTTTTGACAGTAAATATATCGGAACCCTTCTGGAAGGAATCCCACTGGTTAACGGTGATATTGTCAGGGCAAAATTATTTGGAGCAAAAACCCGGGACTTTAAAATCACTGCAACCAAACCGGATGGAATCGTGATCATTAAACCGGATACCATCATTGAAATAAAAGAAGAAAAATCCGAGTTCAAGTCTTCCAGGGTCTCTTATGAAGATATAGGCGGACTTAAAAAGGAAATCCACCGCATCCGGGAGATGATCGAACTGCCCTTAAAATATCCCCAGGTGTTTGAAAAACTGGGGATTGACCCGCCCAAGGGAGTGCTTCTTCACGGACCACCGGGATGTGGTAAAACATTGATCGCAAGGGCTGTGGCAAATGAGACAGATGCTAATTTCCAGCATTTAACCGGGCCTGAAATAATGGCAAAGTTCTATGGGGAGAGTGAGGCAAACCTAAGAAAAATATTTGAAGAGGCTTCAGCTTCTGCTCCTGCGATCATATTTTTTGACGAGATCGATGCCATCGCCCCCAAGCGGGAAGATATGGGGGGTGAAAAACAGGTTGAAAAAAGAGTGGTGGCTCAGCTTTTGGCCCTAATGGACGGCCTTTCCTCCAGGGGCCAGGTGATTGTCATCGGCGCTACCAATATTCCAAATGTGATTGACCCGGCCCTGAGACGGCCCGGCCGGTTTGACAGGGAGATCGAAATCAGCATTCCGGACCGGAACGGGCGGTATAAGATATTAACGATTCATACCCATGGCATGCCGCTTTCAGAGGATGTGGATCTGACCAGGCTTTCTGAAATTACCCATGGGTATGTGGGGGCGGATATCGAGGCACTCTGCAGGGAGAGTGCCATGGTCAGCCTGAGAAGATTTTTTCCAACCTTTGATTTTGGACAGGAAGAAATCCCCATTGAGAGCCTTTTAGATCTTAAAGTCACCATGGATGATTTTTTGGAAGCCATGAAAGAAATCGAGCCATCTGCAATCAGGGAGGTTTTTTCCGAAGTACCCAATGTGCAATGGACCGATGTGGGCGGACTTGATGATGTTAAAAACCTTTTGAAAGAGACAGTTGAGTGGCCATTGAAATATGCCGATCTGTTTAACTTTGCCAACACCCGGCCGGCCCGGGGAATTTTATTTTATGGTGAACCCGGAACCGGTAAAACCCTTATGGCAAAGGCTGTGGCAACAGAATCCGGTGTGAATTTTATTTCCATCAAGGGACCTGAACTATTATCAAGATGGGTGGGGGATAGTGAAAAAGGGATCCGGCAGATTTTTAAAAAAGCACGGCAGGCATCCCCCTGTGTTGTTTTTTTTGATGAAATTGACAGTCTTACCCCCAAAAGAGGGGCAGGCGGTTCTTCAGCCGTAACGGATCGTGTCATCAGCCAGTTTCTAAGTGAAATGGACGGTATTGAAGAATTAAAAGGCATTCTTATCCTGGCAGCCACCAACAGGATTGATATGATCGATGCCGCCATGTTGAGATCAGGACGGTTTGATTTTCAACTTGAGCTGAAAAAGCCCGATAAAAAAGCCAGAAAAGAAATATTTAAAGTCCACACAAGGGGAAAACCCCTTGGAAAAAATATAGATTTTGACCGTCTTGCCGATCAGACGGATACCCTGAAGGGTGCGGATATCGAATTTATCTGCAATACAGCCGCCATGACCGCGATAAAGGAATTTATCAAAAAGGGCAAAAAGGACCATACAAAATTTACTATTTTAATAAAGCATTTTGAACACGCCATTAAAAAAGGACAGACAAGATGAATAAAGGGCAATATTTATATGGATTCGTCTTTTCAGAAGCCGGGCAGGATTTTATTTGCAAAGGACTTGATGACCAGGATGTTAGTTTAAAGAATCGCGGGAGCCTTTCTCTGGCCATAAGTGATTTTAAAACGACAGATTTTTCTGCCTTACCCCAAAAAGAGCTCCTGTGCTATTTACAGCAGCATCATCATGCCATTGAAACAATAATGGAACGCTTCTGCATTATTCCTTTTAAGTTTGGTACCATGATTGAAAACCCGGATCAGATCAAAAAAATATTTACAAACAGCTATGACTCGATCAGAAAGAAATTCACCTTGTTGCAAGACATGATGGAGCTGGATGTAATGGCCAGTTTTAATGATTTAAACCAGGTATTTAATGAAATTACGCAACTGGATGCCATAGAACAATTTAAACAAAAGGCCGCATCCGAACCCACTTCCGATCTTCATAAGGCACAGATAGAACTTGGCCAAATGGTGAATACGGCACTTGATGAAAAGCGTTCAGATTATAGGAAAGTCATCGTTGACCGGTTGTCAACCCTGTCAACGGACATCCGTACAAACGATATTACACAAGAATCAATGGTCTCAAGCCTTGCCTTTATGATCCATAAAAAGGATCAACCCATTTTTGAAAAGACCATTGAGGATCTGGATCAACTCTTTGAAGGGAAAATTGATTTCAAGATTATCGGCCCTTTGCCATTTTACAGTTTTTACACCCTGACACTTCATAAAGGAGATCATAAGGAACTGGATTATGCAAGAAGGATATTAAATCTGCCGGAAAAAGCAGACCTGTCATGCATCAATGATGCTTACAAAGAATTATGTAAAACCTGTCATCCGGATAATGATTGCCTTAATAAGGATCTTACCCACAGGTTTGAAGAACTGAATAAAGCTTACCAAATTGTTATGGAATATATGAATGACAATGGCTGTTCATTTTTAAAAGAGGATGTTGAACAATGGATACAGGTCAAATTTATTGAGAGGGAAAATGCGGTTATGTCATGAGAAAACTTATTTTAGTTCCCATGATTCATATTGATGCAGACCTTGGAAAAGCAAAAGGCAAAATAAGCGTTGTTAAAAACAGATATCTTACGCCAAAGCGGCTTGAACAGCATGAGAAGACCATTTTAAAGTTCTGGGACAGGGTTCGGAACTATTTTAAAGGGCAGGATGTAAAAAATATGAAAATTTTTCAAGACAGTATAGCTGCCGGAGGCGAAATCGGAAAAAAAATAATTGATGAACTGGCTCTAAAAGGAAGTCAAAATTTCATGGTGGTATCCGATTTGATCGGAAAGGGAGCCATTGCAATGAAAACCGAGGATACCTCTTTAATCTTGCGTGAGCACACCTTGTTCACTAATCTTCTGGAATCAAAACATTTTTTTTCAACCTTGATAAATTATTTAAAATACAAATTTAATAAGAAACGGCTGCTTAAGAAACGCGATATATATATGGCTGGCCAGATTAACAATAATTTAAAGAAAGGAGAAACCGCCGCACTTTTTATCGGTGCCATTCATAAAGTGGCCTGTTTCCTTGACAAGGATATCCAGGTTTTTCCTTTAAAAGATCCGTATCTGGTAAACACCTATTTTAAAGCGTTCACCCGGGAAAAAAATGACCGGGAATTTCAATACCTGTCAGACAGGCTTGTATCAAAAATCAATGGGGAATCAAAACCATGAAACAATATATCTATGCAATAGTGGATACTGAAAATGAAAAAAAGCTTTCCATGCCAGGTATTGGGGATGTCAATGATGAGGTGTCAATTATCTGTTTTGATGCTATGGGGGCAGTGGTAAGTCCGACCCTGACCAAAGAGTTTCCCGTTAACCGGAAAAATACCCTGACCCATCAAAAAATCATGGAAGAAATGTTCAAAGAGCATACGGTATTGCCGGTAAAGTTTGGTACAATCGGGGATGATATCCAGACAATACGGGAGAAAGTCTTAAAAGCGGAACAGGTAAAAATAAAAAAACATCTGGCATTTTTGAAAGATAAATCCGAGCTGGGTCTTAAAGCCTTCTGGACTCATCCGGAAACTGTTTTTAACCGGATATTAGATGAAAACCCACAGATCAAAAGGCTTCGAGACCGCCTAAATGCACATAACGGCGGACTTCAAAAGGATCAGATCCGTTTGGGAGACATGGTGGAAAAAGCCCTGAAAAACAAAAAGGAGGAATTAGAAAAAACAATATTCAAATTTTTAAAAGGCCTCTGGGTCGAACATAAGCAAAGCAAGATACTGTCAGATTCTATGGTTGTAAATAGTGTTTTTCTTGTTTTAAAAGAGGTTGAAAAACAATTTGACCAGGCAGTTGAAAAAATTGATGAATATTTTGAAGGGCAGTTAAAAATGAAATACGTCGGCCCTGCCCCGCCAAGTAATTTTGTTGAATTAACAGTGAGGTGGTAATATGGCTTTTATATTGGATGATATGGCGTTATCTCCCATCAAGTTAACCATCTGGCTTGCGAAAAAATTAAAAGAATCTGCTTATAATGAAATGACGGATGATTCTAAAGTAATGGAAGAACTTCTCATGCTGCAGATGAAGCTTGAGATGGATGAGATAAGTGAAGCAGATTATACAGATAAAGAGACCCTGCTCATGGAGCGGCTGGAAGAGATAAGAAACTTAAAAAAAGGGGGACATCATGGCGCTTAAATTTGCGGCTGCTATAACAAAAGCACGATCTGAACTGGCAAAAATTATCGGGCTGGATCTGGGGTCAACCATCAGTGCACATCCGGATGGAGACGGCTGGCTGGTAACACTGGAGGCGATTGAAAAAAGGTCCATCCCGGACAGCATGGATGTCCTGGGCATTTTTGAAGTCAATCTGGATGCAGATGGGGATATCTCTGAATTCAACCGGGTCAGGATGAGAAAAAGAATTGATCTGGTCGAGAATGTATAAAAATCACAAGATCGGCACATCAAACCAATTGAGTATGGAGTGATTTATAAATGGGACTGGAACCATCAAAAGATAATTTAGGAACCCTGGCAGATGCAATTGACAGGCTTCTTGACAAGGGATTGGTCATTAATGCGGACATTGCCGTATCCGTGGCCGGTGTTGAATTGCTGGGCATTAAAATCAGGGCGGCGTTGTCATCGTTTGAAACTGCTGCAAAATATGGATTGGAATTTCCTTCGGGAACAAAGCTTTCAACACCTGCGTGGCAGGAGGCCCTCACTGCCAAGGAGTACTGCCCCCAGTGTGAGAAAAGGGTGGTAACCAGCGATCTGATGTCGGCAGGATGTCCCTGGTGCGGCTGGGTCAGCGCTAAAGCAAACCAGTTGAATGATCCCATCAAAACATCCATATGATCTTTGATTGAAACTATGATTTTTATAACCGGCTCTGTCTGTGTGCTGAATTGTTTTTTTTGCTGGGCAGGATGAACACTTAAAATTATAAAGGAAATTTGATGACCCTTGATATTGACGAAAAAAATTTAAAGCATGGGGTCCTGGGCCTTGTCATCGCCCTGGTTGAAGTGATTCAGGAAGCCATGAATCTTCAGGCCATGAAAAGAATGGAAAACGACTCTTTAACACAAAAAGAGATCCATCGTTTAGGAGATGCATTGATGGAACTGGATCAAGCGATACAGGAGATAAAACACCAGCAGGGAATATCTGAAACCGTCAAATCTGTAAGGGATGGTCTGGATGATATTGTAGATGATGTCATTAACCAGATGATCAATCCCTGCAAGTGGACAGCTTAAGGGAATAGGTCATGGAAGAGATAATTAAACAGATGGTTCAAAACCAGATTCAAACCCTTTTTGATGATCACCAGGGCACGATTTCAAAAATTGTTAAAAAAAGTATCATGCCGAAACTGCATCAGATGATACAAGATGAGATCGGCAAGCAATTTCTGGAGATGACCCAAAACCCATCGTCAACACCGGACCCGACCATGGAACAGGATGGTTTTTTAACGATAAAAGCCAAAAAAGAGGATCACCAAAATAGTAAACAAGGCGTTTTCAGTGAACAGGGAAAATACCTTTATTGCAT
>CAYWGN010000064.1:2478-20626 GCA_964457495.1 uncultured Desulfobacula sp. | reverse complement strand
ACGTCCCAAAATGCTCATTCAAGGCAAATTGACCTGAACTAGCTGCTGTGCCAACCCGTTCCGATCCAGGTTATCTTGTCCGCCCTAGTGCCTGAATAATCTCCACTGGAAATTCAGGACGTTCTCTTGTAGCAATGTCCATCCAGCGGACGTAAGGCGATCACCCTGGAACGGGTTATGCAAAATTTCTTATGGTTAAATATCCAGTATGATAATTTTGGCATTGTAAAATTAGAAAAATAGCCTATAAATAGATGCTATATTATGCGAGTTTGTGAATTATATGATTTTAATGGGGTTAAAGGATTTAAACTGGGCTGGTCTTTGTTTGGCCCACCGTTGATGACTGTTTATTTCTATACCTTTGGCGATTTGATGGTGGATACAGGGCAATCCCATATGCAGAAACAAGCCCTTAAAATTGCAGTGGACAACAATATAAAAAGGATTTTTTTAACCCACCACCATGAAGACCACAGCGGCAATGCAGCTGCCATAAAACAGGTGTTAGGTGTGCGGGTATTTGGGCATCCATTGACAAAAGAAAAGATGAAAGCCAGGTTTCCTATTTTGCCCTATCAAAAATATGTCTGGGGAAAAGCAGGGCCATTAAACATAGAAATAGTTTCAGAAAGAATCGAAACAGTTTTGGGAGACATGGTTCCTGTTCATACACCTGGACATTCAAAGGATCATTTGATTTATTTATTAAAGGATGAGGGTATTTTGTTTTCAGGGGATCTTTATCTTGCGGATAGAATCAAGTTTTTCCGTTCAGATGAAGACATGGGAATCCAGATTGAATCATTGAAAAAAGTGTTGAAACTGGATTTTCAAACCCTTTTGTGCAACCATTATCCAAAGCTTAAACACGGTAAAAAAAGAATGGAAATCAAACTTGGGTTTTTAGAAGATTTGTATGGCAACATCATTATGCTGTGGAAAAAAGGGTATTTAGAAAAACAGATTTTTAAGGTTTTAAAATTAAAGGAAGATTATTTTATAAAATATTTTTGTTTTGGAAATGTCAGTATGATCAACGGAGTTCGATCGGCTGTCCGGCATTATGAAGCGAACAAAGGATAAGGCTTATTAGGGTTTACTCCTTGTTTTTTCCTGCATTTTGTCACTGAACCGCTTGACGTGATCCATGATAATGGCAGAAGCTGTTTTTGCATCATTGATTTTCATGGCATCAATGATTTTTTCAAAGTCTGTGAGGTTTTCAAGGGTTCTTTTTTTGTTCATGGGAAGGTATTCAGCATAATACTGATGAATATTGTCATGGATGCTTTTCTGCACAAACTGGAACACGGGGTTCCGGGTCATGATACCAATATAGGTGTGCATTTTTTCATCAGTCTTTAGAAAATTTTCCCAGTCATTGTTTTCATAATAGGTTTTTGCCTGATTAAACAGCTTTTCCAGTTGAGTGATATCTTTTTTTGTGGCTCGTAAGGCAGCCAGTTCTACTATGCTGCCCTCGATTTTGATTCGAAATTCTGCAAGATGTTCAAGAGAGACACCTCCTGAACGGATTAAAAGGGCCAGGGACTCAATAATTGGCTCGGTATCGATAAGTTTGACTATGGCCCCGCCTGAGACACCCAGTTTGATTTCAATGAGTCCTTTTTGTTCAAGCACTCTTAAAGCTTCCCTTAAGGTTCCCCGGCTGGTGTTGAACATGTCTTTTAATTCCCGTTCCGGCGGAAGTTTGGCGCCGGGCATAAGCTTGCCATTAAGAATGGCACCCTGTATCTGTTCAACCACATCCTGGAATACTCGGTTTTGCTTGGCTTTTTTAAACATTATTGGGTCCTTAAGGGACGTCTATTTAAATTGTTCTATTCCGGAAAAATCTCTATATAAATTAAAATGTTTTAAAACATCTATATCATCCTGGGTCAATTGGCAAGTTACAATTCTGCTTAATAATTCTCCAAGCCCTGGGCCTAACATATAGCCCTGGCCGCACATGCCGATGGCATTAATAAAATTAGGAAACTCTTTTGTTTCTCCGACAATGGGGAATCCATCAGGTGTCATTGGGTATTGTCCCCGCCAGGTTCGCCTGACCTTAAGGTTGGCAAGTTTTGGGAAAAGAGCTACCATTCGTTTTGCCACCTGGGGCAGGAATACTGATGTAGCTTCACTGGCTGTACCTTTCATCAGATGCCTGGGTGTCAGGCAGAAAATCACCTGACCTTCATTATTCTGATAAAAATAAAAATTGGCTGAATCGTCTGTAGCCGGGTCCTGGGAAGGTCTTAAATCAACGATCATGGGACCGAAAAACCTTTGAACCGGTTCTGTTATGGCACCTTCATGGCTGTCCGGTTCCACGGGAAAATCAAGGCCGATCAACTGGCCCATCTGACGAGCATAATTTCCTGCGGCATTGATAACCTTTGCAGCCGTGTATTCACCTTTGTCCGTTTTAATTTTTATTTCTTTATCATTTAAAATAGAGATGGCTAAAACTTTTTCTTTGAATTTATATTGTGCACCATATTCAAGACTTTTAAAATAAAAGGCATTAATGGCAAGCAAGGGTGAGGCACTGCCGTCTTTGGGCGAATAGGTGGCTCCTTTCAGGTTTTTTTTGTTAATGCCTGGGACGATCTTAAGATATTCTTCTGGGGTGAGCCAGTCAATATCCAGGTTAAAGGATTTCTGGATTTTTATTAAATCCTTTAATTTTTTAGCATCTTCATCTGTATAGGCAGGAAAACTGTATCCGTTTTGAATCCAGCCGATATTATCACCATGGATTTCTTCCCAAGTGGAAAAGATTTCAATACTTCTTTGGCAGATGGTAATTTTACCTTTATCAGAATGGGTGGCCCGGATGCCGCCAATGGCTTTTTTGTTCTGGCCTTGACCTGGCGATGGCAGCGCATCAATGACAAGAACCTTAACCTTATTTTGGGACAGGGACAAGGCTGCAGGAACGCCGACAGAGCCGGCACCGATAATGATGACATCATAATTTTTCATTATTGACCTCCATTGGCAAATTTGCCTAGGGGAACTTCAACAAAAAGGGGTCGTCGAATATTTTTGGCTATATCTTCCTGGGCCGTCTTCTCTGCCCAGAAAATCTGGTTCATCAGGTTTTCACAGGTTTTATACCCACAGGGTCCCATGCCGGCCCTTGAAATGGCCTTGATCTGATTCATATCTGTAATACCTTTTTTAACAAGTTCCCTGATTTCACCTGCTGTTACTCGTTCACAAAGGCAGACCACCTCATCGTCCCGGATATGATCATGGGGGATTTTTTTGGTCAGTTTTTTGGTAATCTTTTTTGTTTGTATGGTAAAGGCCACTACTTTTCTGGCAATCTTTTTTGGCACTCTTACCCTTACAATCTGGGTGCGGTCGCTGTCTTTTGTTGCCCTTGCGCCAAGGGCCTTATAGGTTCCCAGGGATTTGCCATCCACATCCACCAGGGCTATCTCATCATTTTTTTTAACTTCAATATTTGAAACTTCATAGGGTAGAAAAACCACGGGGTTGTCCTTGTCTTTCCTGTAATCCACAAGAGTAATGGCAAGTCCCGGGCAGATGGTAAGGCATTTCATGCATCCTTTGCACTCGCCTCTAAATTTGGGCAGGCCTTTAATGGGATCTCCCTGCATCTGGATGGAGCCTTCCGGGCAAACCGTGCTGCAGGGGTTGCAGGGGATTTCCTGCTTGCAGTGAATCACAGGGAAGATTCCGTGTTCATGACCTTGGGCATAAATCTCCTGAACAGGTCCTGGATGGGATTTTAAAATCTTTGCCTTTTCATACCAGGACTCAGGGATTTTTTTTGCATCAGGCTTGAAGTGCTGAACGACTTTTACTCCTGCAATTTTACCATTAAACATGGCAGAAGAGGCTTCGGCAATTTCAGAGGCATCCCCTGCCGCAAACACCTTGATACCAGCAGATTCAGCTTCCTGCGTGAATTCAGAAACAGATTCAAGACCCACGGCAATCAAAATAGTGTCACACTCAAAGGTTTGTTCCGTACCTTCAATGACTTTAAAGTTTTTGTCGATCCCGGCAATGGTTATGGAAGAAACCGATTCTTTTCCATTGGCCGATACAATGGAATGGGAAGTGTATATGGGAACACCAAGCCGTTTGAGCTTGTCCTCATGAACTTTGTATCCCCCGCATTGGGGAAGGGCTTCTGCAAGGCCCACGACATTTATGCCGGCCTGTAATGCATGGTACCCTGCAATAATACCCACGTTACCGCCTCCGATGATAAAGAGTTTTTCCGTGGGTTTGACAAGATCCCGGTTCACAAGGGTCTGGAAGGCTCCGGCACCATATACCCCGGACAATGAATTGCCTTTGAATCTTAAGAATTTTTCCCTGGCCCCGGCAGCATTTAAAATTACTTTTGGGGTGACAATTTTATAGACCCCGTCTTTGAGTATTCCCACTCGCTTGTCATCAAACACATAAAGCGCAGTACTGTTTTTCCATACCTTAATATGGGTGCCTGCTTCAACCTTTTGGGCCAGCATGCGACCGATGTCCATGCCGCGCATGCCGGCGTGGGAGTCTTTTTGGGAACCAAAAAATTTATGGGTCTGTAGAACAAGCTTTCCACCAAGCTCATTTTTATCATCCACAAGAATGGTGTTGATCTTATGTTCTTCCAATTGAATGGATGCTGACAATCCTGCAGGCCCGCCGCCAATGATAAGCACATCAATGGCTATATGTTCAATATTGCTGATTTCAGGGTTTTCATCCACGTCAGGAAGTTTTGGCAGGCCTTTAACACTTTCCACAATCATGTTTTCTTTGACAGGGGTCATACATGCTTTTACTGGTATGCCATTGGCAATGACAGTGCATTTTGCACATTGGCCGTTGGCGCAAAAAATTCCCTGGGCAGAACCGTCTTTCTGGTGATGACCGAATATTTTGATGTTGTTTGCAAAAAGTGCGGTGGATATCATTTCATCTTTTATTGCCACAAGTTTTGATTTGTCCCAATAAAAAGAGATGGTCTCTTTTTTGGGGATATCTAAAATCGGGTGGGCTTTGATTCTATTATTTGTCATATTTATATCCTGTTATTCAAAAAGAATATTAAGAAAATTCTTATACTATTTTATGATGTCAATGGTTAAACCATTCAAAATTATTTGTCAATAAATTTTTAAATCACTTGCATTATTTTGAATATTGATTTTGATAAGCAAATATCTTAAGGATTTTTTATCTTATAATCGTGGTGTGGCGGTTTTTTTGTAACAGCTTTTTTTTGTTTTTCCTTATTCACAGAATTTTTTTCAACAAATATAGGGGTCATGGAAAAAGGATCTAACCCCGTATAATACATCAGAGTCGAATAGGTTGAAGGGGATGGGGTAAAAATTTGAACCTGTTCAGGTGTCATCTTAAGCTTTTGAGTGGTAAATTGTTTTAAAGCATCCATGTCTTTCATATTACACCCGGGGTGGGCAGCAATTAAATAATAGGTTAGAAATTGTTTTTTCCCAGCTTTTTTACTTAATACATCAAATCTGTTTTTAAATTGTAAGAGCATGTCAATATTCTGTTTACCCATTAAGCTTAAAACATGGGGCATGGTATGCTCCGGCGCTATTTTCATTTGACCTGAAACATTGTCTTTTACGATTTTTTCAAGGTATGCATTCCCATTTTTTTTGTCATTTAATATTAGATCATAACGGATGCCCGAGCTGATAAAGACCTTTTTAATGCCAGGCAGTTTTTCAATTTTTTGAATCAGCGTTATCTGTTTTGAATGATCAGGCACAAGACTTTTGCAGGGTTCAGGAAAAAGACAGCGCTTATCCTGGCACGTACCTTTCTTTAGTTTTTTTTTACATTCAAACCCGTACATATTTGCAGTGGGACCTCCAAGATCAGTGATATATCCTTTAAAATTTTTAAGTTGGGAAATGGCTTTTGCTTCATTTATAATGGAATTTTCACTGCGAAACCTTATGGTCTGGCCCTGGTGAACGGAAATGGCGCAAAAATTACACTCACCATAACAGCCATAATGGGTGGGAATTGAAAATCGTATGGTATCCAGGGCTTTGACGGTTCCAAATTTTTTATAAAACGGGTGAAGGTCTCTTTCAAACCCAAGAGAATGGATATGGTCAAGTTCTTTTGTGGTACTATAGGGTTCCGGCGGGTTTAACACCAGATAGCGGTCATTGTGCTGTTGACAAAGTCTTTGGGCGGTTATGGGATCATTGTTTTCATAAAATGTGTGAAAACTTTTAATATAGTCATCCCTGTTTTTTTGTACGGCTTCAAAAGAGGGCAGTTCTATCCCCTTTTTTTCTTTTGAAATAAAGGCAACACCGTTCAAAGCCTCTGGATTTTTATTATCTTTTAGAGCATATGCAAATTTTACAATGGAGTTGTGGGCCATACCAAACAAAAGATAGTCGGCTTTTGCATCAAAAAGGATGGATCTTCGAATTTTGTTTGACCAGAAATCATAATGGGCGATTCGCCTCAGGCTGGCTTCAATTCCACCCAGGACAATGGGACGGGTATTTTTGAAATATTTTCTGACAAGATTGGAATAGGCAATCACTGCCCTGTCAGGACGTCGGTTATTAAACCCGCCGGGAGTATAATCGTCTTTTTTTCTTCTTTTTTTCAAGGCCGTGTAATTTGTCACCATGGAATCCACACAGCCCCCTGTAATCCCCCAGAAAAGAGCTGGTTCCCCCAGTCTTGAAATATCTGTTTTGCTGTCCATGTCCGGCTGTGCAATGATTCCAACGCGAAATCCTTTATCCACAAGAACTTTGCCTATGATGGCAATGCCGATAAACGGTGAATCAATATAAGAATCTCCTGTCACAAGAATTACATCAAGCTGGCTCCAGTTGAGTTTTTTTACCTCTTCTTTTGTCGTTGGAAGAAACATGGCTAAAACCTGTATTTTTAAAAATTGTATCCAGTATTTATTTGGGTCTATCATACAAGATAACCCTTTGTATTACAATCCTGGCAATAATTTCCAAAATGCTTTTGAGTGATTTATATCATAAGAAGATAAATTCCAGATACTGCGGTCACGGCTCCGGCAATTGCCCTGATGGAAACGTGCTCTTTGTGAAGAAAAATTGAAAACGGGATGATGAAAACCGGAACCAGAGAGAGAAATGTGGAGGCCACCCCCGTTGTAAGATAATTAAGGACCAGAAGGGATAGCGATACCCCTAAAAATGGGCCGAAGACAGAACCTGTTGCCGTAAATAATACAGCCCTTGTGTCTTTTACAGCGGTTATAACTGTCCCCCATTTTCCAGTGGCAGTAAAGAAAACAAGAAAACACAGGAAGGCCGCAATCACCCGGATCTGGGTTGCAGCAAAGGCATCCAGATATCCTGATTCTGTCTGCATGCCGGTTTTGCTTAAAATATATCCGCAGGCCTGTCCAAACATGGCACCAAATCCTAACAGAACTCCCTTTAACGTGATACCTCTGATTTTTAACTTTGAAGTTTTTTGATTTCTTTCAAGGATGACAATCCCTACTCCAAAAAGGGTGATAAACATGCCCACCCATTGGTGAAGGACATACACTTCGTCTAACAATGACCAGCCGATTAAAGCCGCTGTGGGTGCAGACAGGCTAAAGATCAGCATGGTAACCCTTGGTCCATTTTCAACAAGGGCTTTGAAAAGGAAAATATCGCCTATGAAAAAACCGATTACCCCGGAAAGAGAAAGATAAAACCAGGCATGGGCAGGAAATTGAACAGGTAGGATATATCCATGCCTGAAAAATAAAAAAAGGCTGAAAAGAATAAGAGCTATAGTGAGCCTGATAATATTGACGGCAGTTGCCCCTACTCTTTTGGACGCAGCTTCGAAAAACTGGATACTGATTGTCCAGCAAAATACAGTGCCAATGGCTATTAATTCACCTGTCCAGGGCATGGTGGTCCTTTTTGATTAAAAGTAAAAAAGCCCTAATTAGATGATATGGGATAAAATGACAAGGGAAATCTTATGGTTTCACTTGTAGCAGGAAGCGTATTTGCATGGGGCCCAGGAAAAGGTCGGGGAATGGGTTCAGGTTTTAATCAAGACTGTCCAAGATATGGAGGGCAAGGTGCCTTCAATGACCTGTCCAAGGAACAAAGAGACAAACTTGACACTCTTCGCCAGGCATTCATTGATGAAACCTATGAGCTTAGATCTGCAAAATTCCAAAAAAGGCAGGAAGTAAGAATGCTCATGGAAACATCTGATCCTGACAGGGCTAAACTTGATAAATTATCCCAGGAAATCAATGATCTGCAAAAACAGGTAAGAGACAAACAGATCGACTTTAGGTTGGCGGCAAAGAAAATTTCTCCTGAACTTGGCATGGGTAAAGGGATTGGTCAAGGTAAATGGTCAAACAGAGATGGCCAGCGGGGTTGCCAGGGTCAGGGAAGAGGCTGGTATCAAAACTGACCCGGCTGAGAAATCTGAGGAAATCAGACGTATGCCTCCCGGGGTCGCCAGCATAGCATCCCCATGCTGTTGGCCGGATATGCCTCACAATCATTTCGGCAGAAAATTCGGGTAGTGAATAGCCATCCAATGGCTGTGCGGTTTGTAAGCGGGTTTCTTCTCATTGGATTTGGCGTATACATTTTAACCTCAGGCATGCTGGCTATTGGGAATCTTTTTTAAAAGGATTTGCAAACAAATCAAGTGGCTGTGATACTTGAAAAAGTTTACTTATCCCATAAATATTTTTAATAAAATATTGACACATAAGAGAGCGTACAAGGATGGAAAAATCATTGCCCGGCAGCGTTCGGACTGGCCTGGGATCATCTGTTTTATGGCATCATTTCCGCGGCTCAATCCAAGATAAAGACCAGATAACAGGATCACACCCTGGATAAAGGGAATCCAGTCGGGGATAAAGGGTTTAAAATGAACATTTGCCAGGTTGAAAAGATCCCAGCCAAGTCCAAGGGGGTCTGAAAGAATGGAAATAATATAACCGTAATTAATCATAATTGCTGGCAGGCTGAAAGCTATCCAGGCAAACATTCCAATTGGGATGAGAATATAGGAGAGCCTGAGGGTTAATCTGCGGTCTGAAACAGGTTTTTTTGCAAAATAGTTTGAAATTTTTGCAAACAGAACAAATAGACCCGGAAAGATAACAAGTGCCAGACTCCAGACAATCACAAAGAAAATAATAAAAGGAATGATTTCGTGGCTTTCTGTGACATTGGCGGCATCTTTAATAAATCCCCATGGACCCAGCATCACAGCGCTGAATACAATTGCCACAACCAGCATGATAATAATGTTATACATCTCATCATAACCTTTAATATTTTTATCAGAACCAAATGGGCGGGTAAAAATTCCAATATTGTCTTTAGGGCAACTTTTAATGCATTCTGTGCAAAGCCCGCAGTCATTGTTGCGGTCCATATTACCAATGTATTGATTCCAGGGGCAGGCCCAGCCTTCTTCCCCACCAGAAAAACAGGATTTGGTTTTGTGTTTTTTACAAATATCTTTGTCTATGGACCGAACTTCAGTCATTGCAGCCATGGAGTAGGTCCCTAAAAAACCTCCAACTGGACATAAATATCTACAAAAAACCCTTTGTCTGAAAATCAGGGAAAGTAAAAGGGTGACCCCTAAAATTACCAGAAATAGAATAGCTGTGGCAATGGGTCGGGTGATTAGGATCATTCCAAATGAAATCATGGCTAAAAATAATATGTTTTGCAGCCATATATTTTGTAATTTTTTGGGCCAGTCACGTTCAAGGCCTGTAAATCTGTGATAAAGTCCGCGAAATTTTTTGGGAATAAATTTAACCGATGTTATTCTTTTCCGGGACAGCCATTCTGCCGGTGCGGGCAATGGACAAACAAAACACCAGATCCTGCCTCCAAAAGGGACCAGGATGGCTTTTAGTACAAACCACCATAGAATCCATACAAACACAATGGCTATGTTACGATTTCCCACGGGACTTCCGGCAAGGCTGGAAAGGATAAACAGGTAAAAGATGAGAAAATTGGGAAGGATAAAAGCAAATTGAAACCCCCGACGTTTAATTAATTTTGCAAGCCAGGGAAAGGTTTGAAGAATATTGATGCCTTTGAATTTTGGTTTTGAGGGCTCTTTTTTGTAAAAAATTAAGAACAACACGAAAAATGTGATCCAGACAGATAAAGACACAGCAAAGTGATAAGCCGTGTTCGGTTTGACAATCAATTCGCCGGTCATAAAAGGATGGAGGTTCCCGCAGATTTTCGTACATCTGAAAACAAATTTACCAGAGGATGAAGCCGTAAACTTGACAGATGAAATCTGACTCCAGTTTGTATCTAAGAGTTCTAATGTATGTCCGGCAGAAGGCACGGGATTCTGCACCGACAAATTTTTTTTAAAACTGGTACCTTTGCGTGCCATGAGTTCAATGGGATATCCGTCTAAATAAAATCCATGGGTTACGTCATTTGAAGAAAAACTTAAGATAATTGTGTCTCCCTTGTTGACAATAACTTTTGAAGGAGAATAGTTAAATTTTCTTGCAGTAATGGAAATATGCCGAATACTTTTTGACGAAGGGATCAAGGCAATGGATAGGGGGATAACAATAGCCAGCTCAAAACTTAAAAGTAATAAAAAAAATATTTTTTTTCTGGTCATTTTTATAAAATCATTCTGTTACAATCAGGGAACCGTGCATCATATGATGAATATCGCCACAATATACATTGCATGCAAACATAAATGTGCCTGTTTTATCTGCCGTGAATTTGACATAAACAGTCTGGCCAGGATCAATCCCTTTTGTGATATAAATCCCAAAGGCTTTCATGGAAAAGCCGTGGGTGACATCAGAACTCCTTAATTTTAATACCACTTGATCACCTTTGGAAACATATATGATGGGATCAGTTTTTTTTTTGTTTTTTCTGAAAAAAAAAAGAATATCATATGCCTTGACCTCGCCTAATATCCATCCTTTGTCCGCGCTTCCAGTCAAGGTGAACTCTTTTGTGCCGGGCACAAGATTTCCAGGTTTTAATGATTGATCATATATCCTGATACCCAAAGGAATAAGAACCATGAACAAAATGATAAGAAATAAAAGAAAATAATCTTTTCTTATTTTGGTAAAATACATTTGATTTATATTTTCAGCATGTTTTGATGCATTACAATTATTATACTATAGACAGTCTTTTGCGAATTTGTAATTGATTTAAATCAAGAATATATTGAAAATTAAAAAAAAGGTGGGAACTTTTGGTCCCACCCTTTTATTAGTCGGTGTTAATGAAATTAAATTTCAATCAACCCTGTAAATTTAGTGCAAGGTAATATAACGGCTGTAAATAATTCCGTTAACCAAGAGATAAACACCAAACCCCAGGGCTGCATATCCAAAAATAAAATAAACTATCTTGTAAACAAGTGTTGGCGGCTTGACTTTTATTGTTTCAAGTTTGCCTTCATTTTTCAGTTGGTCAAACCATGCGGGTTTTTCTTCTTCTAATTCTTCCATGGGAATACTTCCTGCAAACATGGCCTCATTCATGGGAAAACTCGAAGGCCTTAAATGGCCCACATAAAAATGAACAATAAAAATATAAGAAACCGCTAATATTGCCTCTGCCCTGTGCAATAATACTGCAATATTCAATGTCCATCCTGGTACATAATTGCTTGCAGCAACGGGATACATCAACATAATTCCAGTGATGGCAAGCAGAGGCATCCCCCAGTAAACAGCCCAGTAATCAAATTTTTCCCAATAGGCCCAGCGACCCATTCTGGGTCGAGAACCGATTCCGAAGAACCATAGGATTCTTTGCCAGAGATGTTTTACGTCCTGAAAATTGGGTATAAGTGAATCCGGGCCAAAAAGGCTTGACCTTAAGTTTTTCCAATCTATTCTTGTCAGAAGGTAGAGCGTATGGAAAATAAACCCCCATATCATGAGAACCCCAACCCATTTGTGGATAAAAATAGAAGTTTCATATCCACCAAAAACAGCATTTAGGTTTTTTCCCCAGACTGTAGGGAAAAACAGGCGACTGAATCCTGTTGCCGTTTGAATGAGAAAAGTTAGAATCAGGAAAAGATGAAACCCCCTATCCAGAATGCTAAAGCGCTTAATACGTGTTGTTTGCATCATCTTTATTTATCCTTTTTTCTTCCGAACATTTCTCTTAGCCCCATCAATATTGTGTGGGGAATGAAAAACGTCAAAGTACCTGCCAGGAGTACCAGCATAAACCAGTATGAATAGTACAATGCAGGGAAACCCGTTCTTGCACTGGAAGATCCGGCTGCAGGTTCATGAATCACATAACTTGCAAATGAGGCAGAGGAACCTTCGTGACATTTTGCACACACATATGCATGCCTCCGGATAGGGTTCATGGGTGAATAGTAATGATTGATGCTTGCAATGGGTTCAAGGCCATGGCATTGCCGGCAGGTAATATTTGCCCGAACAGTATGAATATCATGGGTCTCATTGACATGACACTCTTCACACCGTCTATTATCATAGAATTTGACGCCCCGATGTGAGTCTGCCAGAAGGTTACGATTGCGTACGGATGAAGCAGTGGAGCTGTAAGCAAACGGCTCCCGATCAATGCTGCGGAATTTTCTTACCAGAGGACTTCTTTGGGAAGGCCGCACTTCATATCTTTCAGAATAGTTGGTACTAACCTCATATTGCTTGTAGCGGTTGATATATGATGTCACCTCTTCTCCCTGTCCCAGTGACAGGGCAGGAAGAAGAAGGATAGCAAGCAGGGCGAAGGATATTATACAGACTATAGTTCTACTGATATAAATCATATTTCGCATAACCCACTCCTGCAGTTTTAATTGGTTTTGTGAAAACTAATCGGTTCAATTACCTGTCCCACAGGTTTTGGTAATTTTGAAAGTATTTTCCATTCTGCATTAAGCTCATTAAGATCCTGATTTTTATGCTTGTGACAGGTCTGGCAGGAATTGGGAACTTTCGGGTTTTTCAATGTGTCTTCCGGCAGCAGCGGTACAAACACGTGGCTGTGAATATCCCCGGATTCCGCACTCTTTGCAATTCTTGGCATATGGCAGCCCACACAATTGGCAAAGGAATGAATTGAATGTGCAAAATTATTGTTGATCATTTCATGGCAGCTCAAGCATTGTTTTGATCCTGCAAAAACTGTCTGGGAACGTGTGGGCGGCATACCAAGCTGATGTACATAATGACAGGATGTACATGTTACACCCTCTTTTGCATGTTTGGATTGCTGCCAGTCAATATATTGCTGATGGTGTCCCTTGGAGAATTCATTGGCATATACATGTTTTACATCACCAGTTTCAAAGGATGTGGATTTATAATATGCGGCAAGAGCCTTTCCAGGAGCATATCCCACTGGCCATCCACCACCCTTTTTCATGGTTGACTTACCGCGGTTATGGCAGGAACCACAAATTTGTGCTGCAACACCCATGGTCAATTTCGCCGGGTTTGTTATGGTAGTTCGTTTTTCAAAAACCGCGGTTTTCGGGAGTGCTGCATGCCAGGAACCTTTGCCGTGACAGGACTCACAACCAACACCCGGTTCTTTAAAGGTGTTTTTCTCAAGATCTACCCCCGTTGCATGGCAGCCACCGCATTTTAAAAGCCAGGGCCTCTTGTCCCAGTCTTTTTCGTGGTAGTTTACCCATCGGTGAGAATCGAGATTGTACTGAATAGGAGAAATAAAAAGGGTATCATCTTTTTTAACAAGATAACGTTGTTTCCACTGACTTCCAATTGTATACAGGATCTCATCCTTTTTCGGGACATAGATTTCATCGGCCGGGACCTTTAGTTTTTCACTCAGTTTGGCAAGGTCCGTGCGTATGATTTTTTCGTCTATAGGAACAATAATGGCATCTTCGTTGGCTTTTGCATCCTGAAGCATGCGGGAGTGCATGGTCATCTTCCAGGAGTCATAATGTTCTAAATGACACATTTTGCAGGTGTCAGAACCAACAAAATCTTTAGGTTGAGACGTTACAGCAGCAATATCAACGATCTGGTCATTGCTGCATGATGAAATCATCAAAGCAAGAATTACCAGAAAAAGAATTGCTGCTAAAGACTTTTTTTTCATATTTTCCTCCTTGGATTAAAACGGAACAACACACCCATCTTTTATATTAAAAATAAACTTGACAAAAATAGTATGATTAGCATTTAGGAAATCTAAAAAGAATCGTCAAGAGAAATTTTCTTCACATAATCACTAGTTCATGTGAACAGTTCTTCACATAAACTATTTTTCGGATAGATAAAGATCCAGGATATTAAGGCATTCCAGGACTTTTTTGCCTTCTTTGGTAAGCATGTATGCGTGCTTCATGTCTTGTCGTAAAATTTTTGCTTCTCTTAAAGTTTTTAGATGAAAAATAAGTTTGGTATGGTCTTCTATGTCTAATTTGCGCGCGGTCTCCATCAAACGTATCTTTTTACTTGTTTGAAAAAGACGAATGATTTCTCTTCTAATGGAATTGGACAGGGAACTTAGCGTTCCTTCAAGTTTTAACTTTTTAATGTTACCTTCAAAGCGAAGTTCTTCAATAACCTGTTTGATCATAAGAAGAAGTGCTTCGATTTTAAAGGGCTTGGAAATATATTCACTGGCTCCTTTTTTGATTGCGACAACTGCATTTTCAATGGAGGCAAAGGCTGTTATCATTATGATTTTGGAGTTAGGGCTGATTTTTTTAAATTCCCCCAGGGCATTGATGCCATCGATACCCGGCATCATGAAATCCAGTAAAACAACGTCAAATTGCTGGTCACCAAGCTTTTGCATTGCTTGTTTTACAGATCCGGCCATATCGTTGGGATACCCTGCATTATCAAGGATTTCTTTCAAGTTTTCCCTGTATTCTTTGTCATCATCTACGATAAGAATTTTGCTCAAAATGATTTCCTTTTATTAATTTGACTTTGTCTAAGGGTATTAATTAATTAAAAATAAAGAAAAACTCAAGGGATGGGTAAATTAATGGTCGTATCGACCCCGCCCCATTTATGATTCTTAAGCGTTATTGTTCCCCCATGCTGTTCAATAATACCATGGCATATTGAAAGCCCTAATCCGGTTCCATTTTTTGTTTCCTTGGTTGTGAAAAAGGGATCAAAAACCTTTGCTAAATTTTTTTGATCGATACCTGTGCCATGGTCTGAAATCAGAATTTGGACTTTGTCTTTTACCTGGCTTGTTTTAATTAATAACTCTCCAGAGTTCTCCATGGCCTCTATGGAATTATTGATCACATTAAGGAAAACCTGTTCCAATTTGGCAGGATTGAGCTTGACTTCCGGAAGATTTTCTTGAAGACGTACGACCTTAAATCTGCTCAATTTGCTTTTTAACTGAGCGATGGCGCTGTCTAAAACCTGATTAATATCCATTGGGTATAACATTGCTTCCTGTGTTTGGGAGAATTGGAGCAATTCTTTTGCAATGATTGAAGCCCTTTCAATATTTCTATCAACGGCATCAAGTTTTGTTTGAATTTTTTCATCATCTAAAGTGGCATTAAACTGGCTTCTTAACATTTGCATATTAAGAGAGGCATTGGTCAATGGAGAGTTTATTTCATGGGCGACTCCGGCAGAGAGCAGGCCAAGAGAAGACATCTTTTCCGATTGAGCCTGGTTTTTAATCTGTTGTTCCAGTTTTTTCCTTGTATGGATATCAAAAATGTTCAAAGCTTTGAATAAAAAAGCTGTAATCAAAACCGCACATGCACCGCGGAAAAATTCAACGGGAAGTGAAAATGGCCAAATTTGAACATGGGATTGAACAAGCCCGGCAAAAATACCGTAAAAACAAAAACCAATCCCTGCATATAAAAAATATTTGGAAACAGGAATACTGATTTTTTTTACCTCTTGAGAATAAAGTATCAAACCATAGCACGTTACAAGACTTCCAACAAACCCATAGGTTTTTCTTAAAATATTATTTGCAAGTGTAAAAAAATTAAGATCTTGGTTATTGGATCCAAATTTAAAAAAATATAACAACATCAGAATAAATAGCGCTATTGCACATGGTTTTAACCATTTGATATATTTATTTTTGTTAATTGAAAATATCAGTGATAATCCAAACAGCAATAAAAATAAAAAGGAGATTCCAACTATAATAAGGCCTAAGACTTTAATATTGTAGATTTCATTATGAGAATATTGCAGCCGGGTACTCAAAAGAAAAAGTTCAATCCATTCGTGTGAACCATGGGTGAATCCGAAAAGAGACAAAAACCATAAACTAGTTGATATTTTCAAGTTACTGGCTTTCATATCTTTTAGTGCAATGGAAGCTCCTAAAAAAAGAAAAGCCAGCCCATAAAAAAAATAAAGGGTATATACTGAGATTAGATTGTTAATTATAAACATTTTGAATCAATTCAAATAAATTGCACCATTTTTTGGTTTAGGCCTTAAAATACTATTATCTTAGTATACTCTTTTCTGTCAAAAAATCATAATACTTATCCATGAGCCCGATCAATCTGGAAACCGAGGTGTCTTTTTTCCCATGAATGCTGCAGCTTCCCGGATGTGAATACAAACACCAATAAGCAGGGCAATACACTTAAACCCGTGCGATAAGATTTTTTATCCATTTTTCTACCTTTAATTGATTTAGCATCTGACAAATATTTATATGATTTGTATAACTTAAGCCTGATTCTTACAGAAAGTTTGGCAATCCGCAAACACCTTGTTATGCATTTTCACGTTTGTATGTTTTGATATTAAAGCCCTCACTTTCTGCCGGAGCTTGAAAATAACGATTTACGGTATGGAACTCTTCTTCGCTTGTGAAAGCCTTTCCCTGCCTTCCTTCACTTCTCTTAGCTAATTGCTTAAGACAAAGTTCATCACTGGCTTCCAAGTAATGTAATTGATGGGAAATATTGTTATTACCGATCAGTTCTTTGAACCATGACCTTTGCTGAATAGTATTTGCTGGAAAATCCATTACAACTGACACTCCTGATTCAATAATATCCTTAATGTGAGCCAACAATAAAGGCTTTAGGCGTTTTGAATATTTTATGTAGTCACCAAATACTTTTATTTCATCCTTGAACAGATGACCCAACCAATCGTCTTCCGATATCAAAATGGCATTTTCACTATTCATTACTTTTAAAGATTTAGTGGTTTTCCCTGCGGCCATCTTACCGCAAAAAAAATGTAAGGTTCCTTTTTTGATCATGTCCCGCCTCGATTTGCATAAGAACTTAAACTATTATTCACATATCACACTAAATATTTTTAATTAACTGCATATTTTTAAAATATGGAGCATCTCCGACTAAGTAAATTTAAAAAATCTGATCCAAGAATTCCATATCAGTATTTATGATGTCTGCAAAGGAATTTCGACAGATCAACTTTTTTATATAAATGCAATTCTTCGGTTTTTCACGGACACCTGATCATTCAAGGTCCAGAAATCGTAAAGAACACCAATACCAAACACCCCTCCGGTCACAAGGTAGAGAAGACCGGAAATCCATTTTCCCATGTACATGCGATGGACACCAAAAACACCCAGAAATGTTAGAAATATAAATGCAAGGGAGTAGTCAATATCACCTGAAAAGTATCTAAGATCGGCCTCTTCATCCATGGAAGGAATCAGGAAAAAATCGATGAGCCATCCTATTCCAAGCAAACCGAGAGTGAAAAAATAAAGAGTACCTGAAATAGGTTTTCCATAATAAAATCTGTGTGCTCCAATGAATCCAAATATCCATAAAATATACCCGATTGATTTTCTATGTGTATCGTCTCTGTGCATTGCTTTTCCTTTTTTTAGAAATTAAAAATATATTTCACTTTAAGTAAAGTATTAGCAAACTTTATGCCAAAACCAAATTGGCTTTAATATCATTAACATAGAGCATGATATTAGATCCCAATAGTCATTTCATAAAAGATAAATGGCTAAAATCACCAATCAGCGGTTAAAAACTCTGCCCTTATAGTTCTGGTGCAGCAGGGCAGTAAAACTGAATCTTGATATGGATCGTGCAAGATGATATAGTTCAGGACTTTATAAATTAT
>CAYWGN010000064.1:0-2378 GCA_964457495.1 uncultured Desulfobacula sp. | reverse complement strand
CTGAATCTTGATATGGATCGTGCAAGATGATATAGTTCAGGACTTTATAAATTATAGACAATCAGGGTTAAAATTAAATGCAAAAAAAGGATAAATTTATATTCAGATGCCAGTCCTGTGGCGGACAGGCCCCTAAATGGATGGGAAAATGTCCGGATTGCGGGGCCTGGGACACCTTGGTGGAAGAGCGGATTAGTTCAGGTGTGTTGAAAAAGAAAAAATCTTCTTTTTTACAAGAGCCTGTCTTGCTTGATTCTGTAGAAGTAAAAGAAACGGACAGGATTAAAACAGGTGTGGGGGAATTTGACCGAGTGCTTGGGGGCGGAATTGTTGACGGCACATTAATTTTGATTGGCGGAGATCCTGGAATTGGAAAATCAACCCTGATGCTCCAGGTTTTGTCCAGTTTATCAAAGGCCGGTAAAAAGTGTCTCTATGTATCTGGAGAAGAGTCTGTCAGGCAGCTTTCGATGAGGGGGAAAAGGCTTAATTCCCATGGGGCTTCCATGTTTGTGGTGTCTGAAACGGACCTGGATTCCATCCTGGCCATGGTGGAACTGACTAAATATGATGCTTTGGTAATTGATTCTATCCAGACAGTGTTTCATCCGGATGTCTCTTCAACTCCAGGCTCTGTGACACAGATCAGAGAAGCTGCCATGCAGTTTATGAAGCTTGCAAAGACAACGGGTCTTCCTATTTTTCTTGTGGGTCATGTCACCAAGGTTGGAGCTATTGCAGGCCCGAGGATTATGGAACATATGGTGGATACCGTTCTTTATTTTGAAGGGGATAAAAGTCATGTGTTTAGAATTTTAAGGGCCGTTAAAAACAGGTTTGGTTCCACAAATGAGATTGGTGTGTTTGAGATGAACGAAAAAGGGTTGACAGAGGTCCCCAACCCGTCAGCTGTCTTTTTAGCTGAACGTTCAGCAGTTGCACCGGGTTCTGTTGTGACCTCATGTATGGAAGGCACACGGCCTATCCTTGTTGAAATTCAAGGCCTTGTATCAAGTTCGGGCCTTGGAACACCCAGGCGAACGATTTTAGGGCTGGATAATAACAGGGTCGCGTTGATTGTTGCCGTGATGGAAAAAAGACTGGGGATGAATCTTTCCGGTCTTGATATTTTCATGAATGTCATAGGGGGTGTGAAAATAGTAGAACCGGCAGTGGACCTTGCCATTGCAGCAGCACTGGCGTCCAGTTTTCTGGATAAACCCATTGATAAAAAAACAACTTTGATCGGAGAGATCGGACTTACAGGAGAGATAAGGGCCGTGGGTCATGTCCAGGCAAGAATTAAGGAAGCCGCAAAAATGGGATTTACAAAATGCCTTGTACCCAGCAGTACGATCAAACAATTATCAAAGATAAAAGGAATGACCATTGAAAGTGTCAGCTTTCTAAAGGATGCTATGGAGGTCTTATTTTAATGGCAGCCCCAAAAAAGAAAAACCAAAACAATAAAAAACCAGGCAAGAATAAATGGGCAGATCATTTGACCCGGCAGGCAAAAACCGAGAATTATCCGGCGCGATCCGTGTATAAACTTGAAGAAATTCAAAATAAATTCCAAGTCTTAAAAAAAAACGATCGGGTGCTTGACCTTGGGTGCGCACCGGGTTCATGGTTGTTATATACAGCCAAACAAGTAGGGAATCATGGGAAAGTGTTTGGTATTGATTTAAAAAAGGTCGAGATTCATTTGCCTGAAAATGTGATTGCAATTGAAGATAATATACTCAATCTTACCAATGAATCTTTTTTAGATGAAAATACCCGATTCAATGCAATTCTCAGTGATATGGCGCCTTCAACAAGCGGAAGAAAGGACGTGGATGCATTAAAATCTTTTGAACTTTGCAATATGGCTTTAAAGGTTGCAGATGATTTTTTGCTTCAAAATGGTAATTTTATCTGTAAGATATTTCAGGGCAATGACTTTAATGAATTTCAAAAAAATGTTAAGTCAAAATTTAAAGAGTGCAAAATATTTAAACCCGAGAGTTGCAGAAAACAGAGTAAAGAAATATATATTATAGCAAAATATAAGAAGTAAGGAGGACATATAAAATGTCAGGACATAGCAAGTGGTCGACAATAAAGCATAAAAAAGGGGCTACCGATGCCAAAAGGGGTAAGATTTTTACCAAAATAATAAAGGAAATTACAGTTGCTGCCAGGATGGGCGGAGGTGATCCTGAAACTAATCCACGGTTAAGGAGTGCGTTGATTACAGCCAGATCCGAGAATATGCCCAAGGATACATTTGAAAGAGCAATTAAAAAGGGAACGGGCGACCTTGATGGGGTTAATTACGAGGAAATCCTATATGAAGGCTATGGCCCCGGCGGTGTTGCCGTTCTGGTGGAATG
>CAYWGN010000063.1:2394-20872 GCA_964457495.1 uncultured Desulfobacula sp. | reverse complement strand
AAATATTTCGATAGGATGTTTTGTATATTATTATCTTAATTCCAGACAATTATTGAAGAGACAAGATTAAAGATAACTAATTTGATTTTTAAAGTGGTGCCTATGGGACTAAGTTGAAAATATTTTTATCCATTAAAGATATAAAATTTTCGCATCCCATAGTTTATCATGACAGAAGAAACAATACTAGAAATAAAGGCATATGTTGTTTGAATGCTGTAATAATTTATTAGAAAACCCATTACACTTGTACCAATTACCGCACTTACTACCGATACGAGATAAAATAAACCTATTTCAATGATTCGACTATGTCTGCCCGGTTTGAATACCCAAAATACATTAATAATATATGCAACCATATTCGAAAAAACAAATGTTACTCCATTTGAGAGCATAGAATTAACTGAGCGAGTTGCTAAATCCACTTCAGTAACAGTTAATTCTAAACTGACAACAACAAAATCTTTTTCCTGTAATGATGGGAAAATTTTCCAAGCAACAAAATAAAAAATAATTATATGCACGAAAGTTACAAAGCCACCTGAAATTCCATATTTTGCAAACTGAATTAATGGAACAGTGTTTGTTCTTTTAAACTTTTCAATAGAATTTTTGCTTAAAATTTTCTTTCCCTCTCATTAGTATTTATCATATAACCAATAATTGAGTAATTGTATGGATATTTTGAATTCAATTTATTTTGGAGATAATCACTCCAGGCATGGAAATGCAAGGGTAAAGTTATTACATACTAAAGCAGAATCAAAATTTTAACCTGAAAATCTTCTTTATTGGAGACAAAAATTAAGCGATATCCATTCTTATATGGTGCGGACTTTGTCTATTCATGTTGCCGACAAATCCCGGATTTAAACATGAGCACTATTATTAATATACATGTGTTCTCTGAATGGTAGCCAGATGCCACTTCTTGTGGTTGATGAAATTTTTAGTCCTCACACAGATAATCAAAAATATTTAAACCCTGAATATTAGTCAAGGATTAAGGGCTGATATTGGGTTTTCGATATACCCTAAGTCTATTTGGCCAAAATGCCAGGATTGGCATTTTGGCCAAATAGCAATTCATAAACAGGTATTGAGATTCTGAAGGTTTCGCAAAAGCACGCCTGGACTTGTTATCATGCCCCATAGTTTTTGTCAGCCTGTTGGTGAATACAATTAACAGGGTAATGACCGGACATGCTCATGGTATCCCGATTGCCCAGGCAAGCTTATATCAAATATTCAGAAGGGGTAAGTGTTTTTTAAACGGATTTAAACAGTCAAGTATTGATTAAACCCTGAAAAGCTGCAATTAATATGGAAAATATTATTTTTTTTAAAAAAGGAGTGAAAAAAAGATATGGAACCAGGAAAAACAATTGTTGGATTTATCGGTTTGGGCGTAATGGGGCAAAGCATGGCCACGCATATTTTAAATGCAGGATACAAACTGCATGTCTATACCCGCACAAAGCAAAAAGCTGAAAATATTATTTCAAAAGGTGCTGTGTGGGAAGATACAGTATCTGAGTTGAGCGCAAAATGTGATGTCATTATTACCATAGTCGGGTTCCCCGTTGATGTTGAAGAGGTGTATCTGGGGGATAATGGTATTTTAAACCATGCCAAAAAAGGGTCCATTGTGATAGATATGACCACGTCCAGCCCGGACCTTGCAATTAAAATTTATGAAAAAGCAAAAGAACAAGGCATTGAATCCCTTGATGCTCCAGTGTCAGGAGGGGATCTTGGCGCTAAAAATGCCACTCTTTCCATTATGGTTGGAGGGGATAAGGAAATTTTTGATAAAGTCTTCCCGCTTTTTGAAGTAATGGGTAAAAATATTGTGCTGCAGGGTAAAGCGGGTGCAGGGCAGCATACAAAAATGGCAAACCAGATTGCCATTGCATCTGGAATGGTAGCTGTCTGCGAGGCCCTGGCCTATGCTAAAAAGGCTGGTCTTGACCCGGAAGCTGTACTGAAGTGCATTGGACCAGGTGCAGCAGGATCATGGTCATTGAACAATCTTGGCCCCAGGATGATTGCAGGAAACTTTGAACCCGGGTTCTATATCCGGCATTTTATAAAGGATATGAATATTGCCGCTGCTTCATCAAGCCACTTAGGGCTTAAGACCCCGGGGCTTGATCTTGCCCTGTCTTTATATAAAAAAATGGAGGAAAAGGGATTAGAAAACAAGGGAACCCAGGCCTTGTTTAAATTGTATATGTAGACCACGTGGAGATCCTGGCTGAATATGGCTATTTAGGACTGTTTCTGGCTTCATTCCTTGCCGCAACCATTCTGCCTTTCAGTTCCGAAGTGGTATTAGGGGTTCTGTTAAGCCATGACTTTAGTCCATATGTGACTGTTTTTGTTGCAACAACGGGTAATGTGCTTGGATCTGTTTTAAACTATGGCTTAGGGGTTTGGGGCAGTCAGATATTGCTTAATAAACTGCTTGGAATATCAAATCTGGAAATTGGGAAGGCTGAAAACCGGTTTAAAAAATTTGGGATTTTCAGCCTTTTATTTGCATGGGTTCCCATTATTGGCGATCCATTGACGGTTGCCGCAGGAATACTGAAAATTAATTTTGCTTTATTCCTTTTACTTGTGACCGCTGGAAAATTTTTAAGATATGTTTTTGTCACCTGGGCCGTGTTGATTATTTAGTGCCAAAAATTTTATCCCCTGCATCGCCCAGACCTGGCAATATATATCCTATTTCATTGAGTCGCTCATCAACAGCAGCAACATAAATATCCACATCAGGGTGCTTTTGTGTTACTTTTGCAAGTCCTTCCGGTGCTGCTACTAAAAATAAGCCTTTTATGGTTTTGCATCCTGCTTCTTTAAGCAGGTCAATGGTGGCGATAAGGGTTCCCCCCGTTGCCAGCATGGGGTCAAGGATCAAAGCGATTCTTTCTTCCATGGCACTGGTCATTTTGACATAATACTGCACGGGCTTTAAGGTCTCTTCATTTCTGTAGAATCCTACAACGCTGACCCTGGCAGAGGGAATAAGGTCAAACACACCATCCATCATTCCAAGCCCGGCCCTTAAAATAGGCACAATGGTAATTTTTTTTCCTTTTATTTCTTCAATCTCAACGTCCCCGGCCCAGCCTTGTATTGTCTTTTTTTCCGTGACAAGGTTTTTTGTGGCTTCATAGGTCAAAAGTCTTGCAACTTCACCAGATAAATCTCTGAAGTCTTTTGTGCTGATGTCTTTTTGGCGCATTAATCCTAATTTATGTTTTATAAGAGGATGATCCTCTACAAATACGGCCATATTGCCTCCTTTTTTTTAGGATCGAAAATTTTATAAGTTAAACTAAATTGCTTGTCTTTTGGCCCATCTACTTCGTTGCATCAAAGGCCGAATACGTATAGTATGCAACCTTTAATGCGCCTTGTATATGGGCCAAAATTCTTCGCAATTTTTGTCCAACTTATTTCATCTCCGATCCTTAGTAATTTTCCGGATAAAAAATTATGTGAGTCTCTCTTTATTCTGTTAAGTTAATGACATTTATTAAGAAACTATTAAAATCATTATGGCTAGTCAAGCAAATAAATTTTTCCGCAAAGAAATCTTTGGGAAGTCTTATGTTGAAATATTTTTTTTTTTATGCACAATAGGACAGATGATTCAAACACCTTACATATCTGTTGCTGTATCCCTTCCTGTGATGAAATCTTACACATACCTGGTTCCGGATCATCTGCAGGATCTTTGTTCCCCGGGAATGAGGGTGCTGGTCCCGTTTGGAAATAGACGGGTGACGGGATATATCCTTTCCAGACAGAAAAAATGTGAAGGATTTACGGCAAAGAAGATTCTTGATGTATTAGATGACCATCCATTGTTTCCAGAATCTGAAATATCGTTTTTTAAGTGGATTTCAGATTATTATATCCATCCTCTGGGGGATGTGGTTAAGGCAGCCCTTCCTTCCGGCCTTGACCTCCATGATGTCTCCTGTGTTTTTGTTACACAGCACGGACAGGATAGTTTGCATGCAGGCACCCTTACACCAGGAGAGGACCAGGTGATTGAATTTATATTGCAACGCCAATCCTGCACCCTGAAACAAGTTTTGAAAAATAGTAAAAATATCTTGATCAATGCCCTGGTCCGCAAAATGGAAAAAGAAGATTTGATAACGGTTTCAGCCGTATTAAAAAAAGATGGAGCCAAGGTAAAAAAAGAGAAATTTATCATCCCTGGTGATGAACCAAAAACAGACATCTCCATGTCAAAAAAAAGAAAAAAACTTCTTTTACTGGTAAAAGAGGCAAAAGAGATCTCCCTGACGGGATTAAAAGCAGTAATTCCCACGGCACCTGCATTGATTAAGCCGCTGGCCCAGGCAGGATACATACAGGTTATTCAACGGCAGGTTTTCAGGGATCCTTTGGGTGATCCTGTAGAGCCGGATACCCCGCCAAAATTGACATGGGAACAAAAGGCAGCAGTTAAAAAGGTACAGGAAAATTTGAGCCAGGGGTTTAGCCCTTATCTTTTATCAGGCGTAACGGGCTCAGGCAAGACAGAAGTCTATATGCGACTGGTATGGGATGTGGTTGAAAAGGGGAAGAGCGTCATAGTTCTTGTGCCGGAAATATCTTTGATTTCCCAGACGGAAAGACGGTTCAGGGCAAGGTTTGGGGAGAAAATAGCTGTCATTCATTCTTCATTAACCAAAGGCGAACTTATAGATCAGTGGCGCAAAATTGCCCTAAAAAAGGTGAACATTGTCATTGGGGCAAGATCAGCTGTTTTTGCTCCATTTGAAGATATCGGGCTTATTATTGTGGACGAAGAACATGACACCTCTTATAAGCAGGAGACAGGCTTAAGATATAATGCAAGGGACCTTGCCGTTGTCCGGGGAAAAATGAATGCCTGTCCCGTGATTCTGGGATCAGCAACCCCTTCTGTACAATCTTATCAGAATGTTGTTATAAAACGGTTTGAGGAATTAAAACTTGAAACCCGCATCAATCAACATCCATTGCCAAAGATAACCCTTGTGGATTTGAAAAAATATAAGGATGCCAGAGGATATGACAGGATCATAACACCTGAGCTTTCAAAAGAGATTAGAAAATGCCTTGATAAGGGCAATCAGGCATTGATCTTTTTGAACAGGAGGGGGTTTGCAACTTCCCCGGTTTGTATGGATTGTGGAAAATCTTTGTCCTGTAAATATTGTGATGTAACCATGACCCTCCATAAAGGGCAAAATGTTTATCAATGTCATTTTTGTGGATATAACAGGCCCGTTAACACCAAATGTCCTTCCTGTAAATCATCAAAAATAAAACCATTGGGATTTGGCACAGAAAAAGTTGAATCCATGCTGAAAACAATGTTCCCGGATGCAAGACTTGCCAGGATGGATCAGGACTCGACATCCAGAAAAGGGGCCACCATAAAAATATTAAAAAGTATCAGAAACAGGAATGTTGATATTATTGTGGGAACCCAGATGCTTGCTAAAGGCCATGACTTTCCATCCATTACCCTTGTTGGAGTGATTTGCGCGGACCTGTCCCTAAGCCTTCCGGATTTCAGGGCAGGGGAGCGAACCTTTCAAGTACTTGCCCAGGTGGCTGGCAGGGCAGGAAGAGGCGATACGGAAGGAAAAGTGATTATGCAGACCTATAATCCTGAACATTTTATTATAGAAGCTGCTAAAAAACAGGATTTTATTGAATTTTTTCAAAACGAGGTACCCTATAGAAAAGCATTGCTATACCCTCCTTTTTCACGGATGATTCAATTGAAAATTTCAGGTAGTAACTTTGCAAAAGTAAAAGACTATGCAGCCATGGTTGCACAGGTTCTTAAGGCATTGCTTGAAAACCAGGAAAAACAAAAGGCCATGGTTCAGATTCTGGGGCCCATTGAGGCATCCATCCAGAAAATTTCCTCACAGTTCAGGTGGCAGATCCTGGTGAAAAGTCCTTCTTCAGTCCTGGTTAACGGCCTTATAAAAGCCATGATGGACCATCCAAAAATAACGTCAAAGTCAGGGATTCGTCTGGTTGTGGATGTTGACCCATATTCTTTAATGTAGCATGGGGTTTACAGAAGGTAATAAATTTTTTTGACCTCTTGATCTCAAAATGTTATACGTGTATTATACGTGTAGCATTTTGAGGAGGTGTTTGTGATGCAAAGGAAACTTACAGTGACCATAGACGAAGAGGTCTATGACGGCTTACGTGCAGTCATAGGGCCCCGAAAAATCAGCCGTTTTATTGAAGAGTTAGTTCGTCCGCATGTTGTCAAAAAAGACATGTATGCTGCATACAAAGAGATGGCTGCTGATGGTGTCAGGGAATCCGAAGCCCTTGAGTGGACCGAGGGCACATTTGGAGACTTAAACGATGAAGAGGGGTGAGGTGTGGTGGATTAACTTCGATCCTTCCGTCGGAGGTGAAATCCGCAAGCAGCGACCGGCCGTCATCGTAAGCAATGATGCTGCCAATCATTTCCTTAATAGAGTCCAGGTTGTGCCCCTGACGAGTAGCGTTGGTAAACTCTACCCAAGCGAAACATATGTGACGTTTCGTGGAAAAAAGGCCAAGGCTATGGCCGATCAGCTTACCACGGTGAGCAAGAAGCGGCTAATAAATCCAGCAGGATCGATTTCTTTCACTGAGATGGAGGGTATTGGCCAGGCTATCACGATCCAACTTGATCTCTAAGGCAGAACAATAGTTTGAAAATCACTTATAAATTCTATCACGATTTTTAAAAGCCCGGTGTTCCAGCCAGAAACAAGCTGAGAAGGATCATTAGATGAAATGTTTTCTTCGGCCAGATAGGTCTTGCTGGAAATTGCCTGAAAGGCAGGGCCATCCTTTTTTTCCAGAATCATACTGATTTCAATGACGGCCCTGGGATTAGAAGGGTCCTGAAAATCTCCGTAAAGCCTGGTGATTTTTCCAGATAACCGAAAGCTGATATTTTGTTTCATGTTTGTCTGTATACAGGTGAAAAGATTTGAAGCATAAAGGCTTCCCTCTATTTTTTCAGTAATAAGTCTTGCAGGAGAGTTGACGAATTCGTTGTAATAATCGATTGCATATTTGTTTTTTCCCAGGCGGTAAACAAAAGAATGGGAATCAAAGGCAGGATTTATATAAAATTCTTTGACCAGAACACGCTCGCCATTGCACATCTTATCCTGGCTTGAAACCGGAAGCGTAATAGCCAGGTCAAAATAGTTTTTGTCGACAGGCTCTTTTTTTAAACCCGCGCATCCATAAATGAAGATAATTATAAACACAAGTCCAGTTAAAACGATAGACGTTTTTTGCGGCATCAGTCTTTTTTCTCCATGTTGATTTTTTCCGGGGGCTTTTCAAATAGCAGCCTGCCAGGATATCTTCTTATGTCTTTGCTCATTTGTTTTAAGTTTTCAGAAGTGGTTTCAATATTTTCAATGATCAGACCAATCTTGTCGGAATTCAGCCAGACCATATTCTCCAGAAGTCCTGACGTAGCAGCAAGGCTTTTCGTCAATCGGTCCAGGTTGGAAGACAGGCTGTCAATCCGGGGGGACAGTCGGGTTTCAAGTCCTGCAGCCATATTCTTTGTGCTGTCGGCCGCTTTTTGAAAATCATTGATCGCCTTGTTCAAAGGGGTTTTAGCTGTCTCAACAATGGTTCTCAGTTCAGCAAAAGAGGTTTGGGCATCATCCAGAAATCGTTTGACCTTGGCAGATCCGATTGCCGTGTTGATTTTCTGGTTGGTGTCTTTGAGTTCTTTTAACAATGATGCGGCCAGACTGGAGATATTATCAATATCAAAGTCATTGGCTTTTTGATCCAGGGTCTTTAAAAGGGTTTCGATGTCCTGTGTAATACTTTTCATATTGATGGATGCAAGGCTGTCAAGAATTTGGTTAAGGGCATCGCCAAATTGTTTCATATTGCTTTTTTTTGATGGTATATAAATGGTTTTTGGTTTCCAGGAAATATCAAGCTTGTCATCAGGATCTTTTATTGAATAATCGGTTTCAAGATAAGCTACCCCGGTCAGTCCTTTAAATGAGAGCCGGATTGAAAGACTGTCATTGATGGCTTTTTGAATTCTAACCTTGGCAGAGTCACCGGTCTGTCCAAGGGAGATACCGTTTTCGAGAGACATGATGACCAGTACATAATCTGACTTTGTCTGATAGACCTGGGCAGCACTGGTAATGGATTTGACAGATCCGATTTTTATCCCTTTATATTTGACCTCAGAGCCGATACTTAAGCCTTGTACAGATTCATTAAAACAGGTTTCAGCAAGCAGTTCCTTTTTGAAAAATTGTCCTGCTCCGAAAATGATTAAAAATGCCGCCCCAAGTCCAAATGCAATAATGACAAACAGGCCGAGCTTAAAGAAATTTGCTTTTTGGGTCATTTTTCACCTTTATGGATTGTCCGGTTAAAAAAATTATAAACATAGGGATTGCTGTGGTCATTTTTCAATTGTGCCGGTGTTCCCGTTGCAATGATTGTCTTTGCATCCTTTTCAAGCATGATGATCCTGTCGGATATCGCGTCAATGCTTGCCAGTTCATGGGTGACAATCACAAATGTGATCCCAAGTGAAGAAGCAAGCTCCCTCACCAGATGATCAAGTCCTGCCGAAGTAATCGGGTCCAGCCCTGCAGAAGGTTCATCCAGAAAAATAATGGATGGATCAAGGGCCATGGCACGGGCCAGGGCAGCTCTTTTTTTCATGCCGCCGGACAGTTCCCCGGGCATGAGAAAGGCGGCTTTTTCAAGTCCCACCAGTTTGAGTTTCAACCATACAATGTCATCCATGACCGAGTCCGGAAGGCTTGTGAATTCTTTTAAAACAAGTTTAACATTCTCCATCACCGTCATGGAACCGAATAATGCCCCGCTCTGGAAAGCAACCCCTATTTTTTGCAGGATAAGATTTTTTTCTTTTCCAATGGCCTGGGACAGGTTTTCTCCCAGAATCATCACATTGCCTGAAATAGGGGGCAAAAGCCCGATCATATTTTTGAGCAGAGTGCTTTTACCGCACCCGGACCCGCCGATAATCATAAAGACTTCACCTTTCAATACCTTAAAACTGATATTTTCAATAATTGGTATATTGTTATACCCGGCATAGAGATTTTCTATTTTTATGATGGTTTCCATTGGTTTCATATGCCAAGATAATAATACATAATTGAAAAAATCCCATCAAAAATGGCAATCAATACAATGCCCGTGACAACGGCACGGGTGGTTGAGACTCCCACGGCAGAAGGGCCGCTTTGGGTCTGATATCCCCGGATACAGCCGGATGTTGCAATCAGAATTCCGAAAACAAAGCATTTTACAAGCCCGCCTGCAAAATCGTTCCATTCCACAAAGGATGCAATCTGGTTGTAATAGGAGATAATGGGATATCCCAGGGATGTAATCACAAGGGCACCTCCCAGTATTCCCACAAGGTTTGAAAATATGGTTAATAAAGGGGTAATAACCGTTAACGCTATGACTCTGGGGACAATCAGGAACCGAATCGGATCAAGTCCCATGACCGTTAATGCATCGATCTCTTCGTTGATCCTCATGGTTCCGATTTCAGCGGCAAAGGCAGATGAAGATCTTCCGGCCAGGACTATGGCTGTCATCAGGGGCCCAAGTTCTCTTATCATGGCGATCCCGATGAGATTGGCCACATAGAGTTCCGCTCCGAACATGCGCATGGGTATGGCAGCCTGAAAGGCCATGACAAGGCCGACAATAAAGCTGATCAAGGCAACAATGGGAAGCGCATCTACTCCAGCACGTTCGGCAACCAGGAAGGTGTCTGCCCACCGGATTGTTTTGGGATGTTTAAGGCTTTGAATCAGGGCCCAGGTGATCTCTCCTATGTAGGTGATAAATTCTTTTGTTTCCGAAAAAGTGTCTGAAAGGTTTTTTCCTTTATTTTCAACAAAGGAAAGTTTTTGGGGTGTCTGATTTGAAAAGTCTTTTTGTTTTATCGTCTTTGCAAGTTCAATAAGGGGTGAAAACTCCTGTTTAAGATTAACAATAAAAAACGCTTTAACTCCCCGGGTTCTGGCAAGCTTTTCGATATGGTAAATAAAGGTGGCCCCTGCCGTATCCAGATAATTCACTTTTTCAAGATTAAGGGTCAGGTTCGGCAAGTCAGTATTAGAAATTTTTTGGGTGATCGCATGCCAAAGGCTTGATGCACCTTTTGCATCAAGTCTGCCAATGATGGAGATAAGTGCACCATGACTGTCCTTGGAAACTATGAATTGGGGCAGAAAGTTCATTAAGATCTGGCCTTACCTTAGAATAAACCCTTGATTTAAAGGGTCATCTGGATCAATTAAAAATTCATGTACGCCGGTAATGTATGCACTGCCCGTCACTTTGGGGATAATCGCTTTATATTTTCCAACCTGTGTGAGTCCTGCAATTCCACCTATAAAACTTGTGTTGATAATACTGTTAATGATAATATCTTCTCCTGGCTGTATCTGGTTTCTTTTATTGAGGATAGCAAGCCTTGCACTTACACCTGTTCCCGTGGGGCTTCTGTCAACTTCCCCTTCGGCAAAGATGCAGCAGTGCCTTGAATGGATATTTTCAAGCTCTGGATCATCCACAAAGATGGTTCCATATAAAAAACTTAAGTCTTTTTCAAAGGGATGGATGATTTTTTTTGAAGTCATGATGGCATTTTTGATCATCCTGCCTTTTTCCACAAGTTCCGGGAAATATTGTGGGGTACATGCAAGTCCTAGATCCCGGGCATTGACAAAGGCATAGAACGCACCGCCAAACCCCAGATCATAGGTGACTTTCCCAAGTTTCGGGACATCAACTACTGCAGAAAGTTCCAAAGCAAAAGAGGCTACGTTCTCAAATGTGACGGACATAACACGGTCTTTTTTTATATTTGGCATGGCAGTCACAAGACCTGCAGGGGTATCAATCCTGATTTTCTGGCCGGGAACAGAGATCTTGACAAATCCTGTCTCAACCGCAACAGTTGTGATGGCGATAATGCCATGACCGCACATGGTGGAAAACCCTTCATTGTGGATGAAAAGAATACCGAAATCCGCATCTTTTGTCACCGGTTCCGTGATAAAACACCCGTACATGTCAGCATGGCCGCGGGGTTCAAACATGAGGATTTTCCTGATGGAGTCCAGGTGTTCTTTTGCGTATTTTCTCTTTTCAAGAATGGTTTTTCCGATAGGCTCCGGAACCCCTGAAGTTATGATCCGGAAAGGTTCCCCGGCAGTATGGGAGTCAATGGTTTTTATTTTTAAATATTTATCTGAAGGTAGAAAGTTTTCCATCTTTGAAGTTCCTGTGCAATTTATAAGTGTGCAAGGCTATTCTTCTAAATCGGTATAACATGGTTAGCTTACCTTATTCAACTGATCACCCAATAAATACCCGGCTAAGTTTTCTTTTTAACAGCAAGTGTGACCCATTCATCTACGTATTCTTCATGGATGACATAAAGATGATGGGCCTCAAGTGCTGCAAGTACATCGTTTTGCCGCTCCTTGATAAGGCCTGATAGTACGATTGTGGTATCCTGTGTCATTCTTATTGATATTTCCGGAAGAATGGCGACAATGACCTGGGCAATAATATTGGCAACAATAAAATGATAAGGTGTTGTGTCTGTTTTATCCAGGGTTGTGCATGACAGGTCAAACAAGTCGGTATTAATTTTATTTTTAGCAAGATTTTTCCCGGCCACACCTATGGCCACCTCGTCATTATCAATACCCATTATACGGCCTGCACCGAGTTTGGCTGCTGCAACCATCAGAATCCCGGAACCCGTTCCAATATCCAGAAATGTTGATCCCGGCACAAGATAGGTTTCAATCAATTTAATGCACATGGCAGTAGTCGGGTGTGTGCCCGTGCCAAATGCCATGCCTGGATCAAGATGAATAACGATCTCATCCTCCCTTGCATCATGGTCTTTCCATGCCGGTTTTATGGTGATCCTGTCTGTAATCGGGGTGACTTCAAAATATGTTTTCCAGGCTTCAGCCCAGTCTTTTTCATCAACAATTTCAGTTTGGATATTAATTTTAATATCCAAGTCTGCCAGTTTTAAAGCTTTTTCTTTTATCTTTTTAAATTTGATGTCAGAGGAATCAATCAAGGGCAAATAACCGGTAATTGAGCAGATCTCAGGTTTTGGCAGTGTGTTTGTACCAAATCCTTCATCAGGCTCTTCAAGGGGGACATCACACACCACCCCGGTAAGATTAAGGGAAAAGAAAATATCACAGATCAGTTCTTCGGCAAGACTCACATTATCTGCATAAAATTGGGCAATGACTTTTTTAAATTTCATGGATATTGACTTTTTTTTATGGTTTAATTAAAAACGATTATTTTTCATTATGAAAAAATTGTCAAATTTAATTTGTCAGGTCGGATCATTTTTCCGGCAATAAAAAAATAAAGAATAGAAAAAGAATAGAAAATGATCAATCCCTATAATATGCTTTATATTTATTATTTTGATGGTGTTCCCTTTGTTGACAGGGTAGTTCAAAACAATGAAACCTTTCTTGGAACATGGGTGGAAGAAGAGATTGCCTTTCTTTTTTTTTCTTGTTCCTCAGATGATAGGGTTGAAAAAATTCTTAAACAAAACAAAGGTATCTGCCTGGTTGAAAAATATGAAATGACAGGTGAACAATGGCATGGCGATAAGATCGAACCCTATTATATAAAGGATCTTTGCATTTGTCCGCCATGGAATAAACCGGCTGGAAATAATGGAACCACTAAAACGATTCTGCTGGATCCAGGAGTAGTGTTTGGGACGGGCAGGCACCAGACAACAGAAGACTGCCTTGATCTCATCCATCGATTGTGTACAGAAAACAGGATAGAATCGGTTCTGGATATTGGTACGGGTACAGGGCTTTTATCCCTTGGGGCTGCCGCCCTGGGCTGTAAACAGGTGATGGCCTGTGATTTTAATCGACTGGCAGTTAAAACCACTCTGAACAATATCCGCCTCAACAGATTTGAAGACAGGATTCTGGCTTTCCAGGCAAGGGGTGAAGATATAATGGGTATTGCCTGTGATCTTTTAGTTGCCAATATCCATTATGATGTCATGCGGGTAATGATTGAAAACCCATTTCTACTTGAGAAAAAATGGTTTATCCTATCCGGGCTTCTCAATTCCGAAGCCAAAAAAGTGATGGCATCATTATCTTGCAAAAATGTTCATATCATTGAAAGACGATGCCTTGATGGTATATGGAATACCATTCTTGGGAAAAAAGCATGAAAGTTTAATGATTTGCATAACATAAATTTTTAATAAATCAAGAAGGTGTAAAGATGAATATGTTTAAGATAGACCAGGAAAAATGCGATAAAGATGGTATTTGCGCCATAGAATGCCCGGCCCATATTATTAAAATGACAAAACAGGGACCTGTACCCATAGAGGGTGCCCAAGAGTTTTGTATCAAGTGTGGACATTGTGTAGCGGTTTGTCCAAAAGAAGCGTTTAGTCTGGAATTTCTTTCCCCGGACCAGTGCATGCCAATTGAAAAGAGCCTTTTGCTTGATGCAAATCATGTAGAGCATTTTTTAAGATCCCGCAGGGCTGTGAGGCGGTACAAGAATAAGGTGGTACCAAAGGATGTTTTTGAAAAAGCCCTGGAAATTGCATGCTGCGCACCCACTGGCAGCAACCGGCAACCCGTGAGATGGCTTGTTATTGACAAAAAGGCAGATGTCGTGAAAATAGGCGCCCATGTGATTGATTGGATGCGATATGTTTTAAAGACCCATCCGCAAATGGCCCAGATGTTGAATATGGAAACCTTGATTGTTGAATGGGATAAGGGGTCAGACAGAATATGCAGGGACGCGCCTTTGCTTGTGTTTGCCTATGCATCAGATGAATTCGGCAGTGCTGCAGCAGATTGCCATACAGCACTGGCATATCTGGAACTTGCGTTGACAGGGTTTAATCTTGGAAGCTGCTGGGCCGGGTATGTCAACTATGCAGCGAGCCAATGGCCAAATCTTGCCGGCGAACTGAAATTACCTGAAAAGCATTCCTTCCATGGCGCGCTTATGGTGGGATTTCCAAAATTAAAGTATTACAGGGCACCTAAAAGAAATGTTCCGGATATCAGATATCATGTGGGATAATATATCCATACTTGCAGGATCTAAAGCCATCAACATCGTTCAAGATGAGGGCTTGGATATTTCCCGGGTAAAAGTCCTTGCCGGTGCTTCCGGGTCTGCTAAATTTCTGGTTTTAACGGGAATTGACAGGGTGTTGATGTCTTTATTCAGAGAGCGGACCGATCCTCTTTATCTTATTGGAACGTCAATAGGTGCATTTCGAATGGCTGCCTTTTGCCAGAAAGATCCGCTTCAAGCAATTGGGGCACTTGAAAGGGAATATATTGCCCAGCATTATGACGTGAGACCTACAAAGGAAGATATCACCCGGGAAACACAAAGAATTCTGGCTGCGTATATTGATGATAAAGAGATTGAAGCCATGCTTAATCATCCTTTCATGAAGATTAGTTTTTTAGCCAATAAATGCAAAGGTCTTGTAAAAAGTGAAGGTTTTATGCTCCAATCGCTGGGCATAGGACTTGCGGCAGGTTTAAATTTATTGAGTCGGAACAGACTTGGTATTTTTTTTGAAAGAGCTCTTTTTTGTGGCCCAGGCAAAATACCGCCTTTTGCTTTAATGAATCAATTCCCCATGAACATCTATGGCCTGACTCCATCTAATTTTAAATCCGCATTGATATCTTCGGGATCAATTCCAATAGTAATGGAGGGGGTTGCATCTATTGAAGGTGCACCAGGGGTATTTAGGGATGGTGGAATCCTTGATTATCACCTGGACATACCATTTTTACCCAATGAGGACGGTCTTGTTTTATACCCCCATTTTTATGAAAAGATTACACCCGGGTGGTTTGATAAACGACTAAACCGCAAACCATGCAGCAAACACATGGAAAATGTGGTACTTGTTGCACCATCAAATACCTTTGTGAAAAGTCTTCCCTTTGCAAAAATACCCGATAGAAAAGATTTTAATACCTTTAAGGGAAAAGATAAGGAGCGCATGGCTTACTGGAAAACAGTTGTTGAAAAAAACAAGCAATTGGGGGATGAATTTTTTGAAGCTGTTCAATCTGGAAAAATAAGACAGATTGTAAAGCCACTGTAAAAATGCTAGAAGTATATTACACAAAATTAAAAACAGGAGAAATTATGAAAATTATAGCGCTACAGGGCAGTCCCAGGAAAAAAGGGAATACCGCCAAAGTCCTTGGATGGGTGGAAGATGAGTTAAAATCCCTGGGACATGAAGTCGAGTCCATTTATCTGAATTCAAAAAATATAAAAGGATGCCTTGCCTGTGCCAAATGCAAGGAAGAACCTGAAAAAATAGGATGCGTACAAAAAGATGATGCCCCGGAAATTCTTGAAAAAATGATTGGCGCCCAATTAGTCATTTTTGCATCCCCTCTTTATTTCTGGGGTTTTACTTCCCAGATAAAAGCGATTATTGACAGAACTTACTGCCTTTACACCCGCTTTCATGAGCCTGATCACGCATCTTTAGTAGCCGGGCAAAGACAGGCACTTCTGGTAACAGGTGCAGGTCCCTATGAAAACAATGCCGAGGGAGTTTTTACTGCCTTTGAGCGGATGCAAAAACCCCATAAGACTGTAAAGGCAGGAGAGCTTTTTATTGGCATGTGCACAACAGCAGACCAGATGAACGAGTCTGTTAAAGATCAGGCATCAGCGTTTGCCCGTAAGATTGTATCCTGATAATGGAAATGGGATAAGCGTAATCAAAAGGTCTCAAGGTTTAAAAAGAAATGGAGATAACTACTCTTGTGGTCTAATATTTTCTGATTAAAATAACGCCGGCCGTGATCAGTGCAATGCCTAAAAGTCGCTGCCAGCTAAATGATTGCATTGGGATACCTAAAAGGCCAAAGTGATCCAGGAAGACTGACATTGCAAGCTGTCCTGCTATGATAAGGCCGAAGGTCAAGGTGGCGCCAAGTTTTGGTGCTATTATGATGATGGCAGTCACGTAAAAAGCGCCTAAAAGGCCGGCAGACCAAACAGTCCAATGGATATTTGCTGCATGGCGGATACTTGCAAATTCTACCCGGGTGACTATTGCATAGCAAAAAAGACCAATGGTTCCCACTAAAAATGAGATTAAGGCTGCATAAACAGGATCTCCAATTACCCGTCCCATTTTTCCGTTCAACCCTGCTTGCAAAGGTGCCATCATCCCGGCTATCAAAGCAACAAATAAAAGTATTAATTTCATTCTACTATTTTTCCCAAAATACCTGAAAAAGATTCATGTAATTGGATATGGGCAAGCTATTCTTCGCCGCGTTCTTCCAAGACTTTCTTGAGAACTGTCAGGGCTGTATTGGCAGCAGGCACTCCCCCGTAAATACTGGTCTGGAAAATTACTTCTGCTATCTCTTCTTTTGTACATCCCACATTCAGGGCCGCATGGGTATGGAGTTTGAGTTCGTCCGGTTTTGAAAGAACCGTTAATGCCGCTACAGTAACAAGTTGCCGGGTTTGATGGGGGATTTTTTCCCTGGAATACATCTGGCCTGTGATATACAGAGACATATCTTTGGCAAGGTCCTTGTCAAAATACCGCCACAGATTATATGGTTTTTCCTCATCTTTAACAGTGGAAAAGTAAAGTTTTGCAGTTTCACCTGTTTTTTTTGCAATATCTTTTGGGTCCACTTTTTTCTCCTTTCAGGATCTGTGAGAGATCAACGTCATTAATTTAACAGAATATAGACAGATTCACAGAATTTTTTACCATGAAGACCAGGAAGGACACGAAGCAAACTTTATTACCTTCATGTCCTTCCTGGTGATTAATAATAATTTTTCTTTTTAACTATCTGTTAGCTTTTCTAAACCCAAGTTGATCCAGTGCAATGATCCATTTGCAGATATTTGTGGAACCTTCAACCATGGAATAGGTCGGGGCATCCCTGTAGTATCTGGCAACGGGATATTCTGTGGAGTATCCATAGGCGCCCAGGATTTTCATGGCATAGTTGGCACATTTTGTAGCTACTTCACCGGCAAGATATTTTGCAATGGCCACATCACGCCCATTGTTTAATTTTCCCTGGTCTTTTTCCCAGGCTGCTTTGTAGACAATAAGACGGGCCGCTTCTATTTCAGCCGTCATCTGGGCTATCATATCCTGGTTCATCTGGAATTCACCGATTTTTTTGCCAAATTGTTTTCTTTCATTACAATATTTGGTGGACACATCCAGACAGGCCTGGGCAAGACCCACACCACCGGCTGCAGCAGACAATCTTGTCTGATTCAGGGAGGAGAAGACAATTTTTGCACCATCTCCGGGGTTACCCAGAATATTTTCCCTGGGTACTTTAACATTATCAAGGAAAAGCTCTCCTGTTGGTGAGGAATGTGAACCCAGTTTGTCAAGACCTGAAGTCTTGATTCCTTCAAAGTTTTTAGGCTCGATAACAAAAGCGGAAAGCCCTTTTGATCCTGCGGCTTTATCAGTGTAAGCATAGTATAGGAGAGCATCTGCATAATTGGCATTGGAAATCCAGGTTTTGGAACCGTTTAAGAGCCAGTGATCCCCTTTGTCTTCAGCTGTTGAGGCCATGGCCATAACATCTGAACCAGCATCAGATTCTGTTATACCAAACCCGCCGATATATTCGGCAGTGCACAGTTTTTCCACATATTTCTTTTTGACTTCTTCATTTCCATATTTGAAGATGGTATAGGCACATCCCAAAACCTGCATGTTGACCTGGACTCTTAATGAAGAAGATACTTTGGCAAGTTCTTCTGTCACGATCATGGCAGCCAGAAAACCCATGTCTTCCCCACCATATTCTTCAGGGATGACAGTTCCGAAAAATCCTAATTCTCCAAGAGGTTTCATTACCTCTTTAATTGGAAAATAGTGCTTTTCATCCCATTCATCAACATAGGGTTCGATCTGTTTTTTTGCAAAATTTCTGATTTCTTTCTGGAGCATCTGAAGCTCTTTTGATAATTGAAAATCCATTGTTCCTCCTAAATGGTTATACTGAAATGTTTTATATATCAAAACATCTGTTTTATATCATAACATAAGTTGTAAGATAAACTAAAATTTGATAGGCTTGTCAAGAAGAAAGTTAAAATATAGCTAAAAAATAGCTTGACAAAAAAGGGTATTTATTTCATTTTTAAGTGGCATTAAAAAGGTATTTTTTTATAGGAAACAATTAGGATGGAAAGGGCTATCCAGAGACTACCTGGTTTAATTTTTGAGCGAGCCCTAAGGACAAGTCAAATCAATAAAGGGTTATACAAAAAAGAAAATGAACAACTT
>CAYWGN010000063.1:0-2294 GCA_964457495.1 uncultured Desulfobacula sp. | reverse complement strand
CCTAAGGACAAGTCAAATCAATAAAGGGTTATACAAAAAAGAAAATGAACAACTTTATATCATGCAGAGAGCACAAATAATGAGGCCCTCTGCAGATACAAAATCTGGTATGCCCGTAATTGATCAAGGTATTGATGATTATTCAATAACAAGAAGAAGCTGTTTGGTGGCAACTTTGTCTTCCACTTTTACACTGACTTGTTTTACCTTGCCTTCAATAGTTGAAACAATGGGGTTTTCCATTTTCATGGCTTCGAGGACCAAAAGCTCCTGTCCCTCAACAACATCATCGCCTTCTTTCACATTGACCTGGAAGATTGTACCGGGCATGGGGGCTAAAATTTCTGTGCTCATTTTCATCTCCTTTGTTCAAAACATATTTGATTTTTTCCTTGCCAGAAAAATATTTTTTCTTAAACAAGACAGTTTTGGTCTATACTTAAAGAAAAGTTTAAAGTCAAGTGGGGTGTTCCCTCTTGGCAGGATATCGGATTTACGATTTTATGATAAGAGTTTGGCTTTCCTTTAATGGGGGGGAGACTTATCTCAAATAAAAATTTATTATTGCACCGGGAGTAGATAATGAGACAATATTTTGAAAAAATGACAGAATTTGGTGTGGCACTTAATAAAGGTCAATTGTTAAGTTCAGAACAAAACGTAAAAAACATCAGGGAAGTGGAAGCCGGGATTGATGTTGAAGTCGAAAAAGTAAAAAACGCGGGAATGCCCACTGAAAAAATCAATGCAAGGGGAGTCATGACAGTGTGGCAGCGGCTTGAATATCTGATTGATCCAGGTACCTGGAATCCTTTACATACCCTGTTCAATCCTGAAGATAATGAGGAAAATACCACAAATGTTATTGACGGACTGGCAAAGATTTCCGGCAAATGGTGTGTTGTTGCAGGATTTGATAATAAGGTCATGGCAGGCGCCTGGCTTCCTGGCCAGCCTGAAAATATTCTGAGGGCCACTGATCTGTCAAAACGACTGAATATCCCCCTGGTCTGGCTGGTCAACTGCAGCGGTGTAAAGCTGACTGAACAGGAAAAGTTTTATGCCAACAGAAGAGGAAGCGGTACAACCTTTTACCGTCATGCAGAACTTGAGCAAATGGGAATTCCAATACTGGCCGGCATCTATGGCACTAACCCTGCCGGCGGCGGATACCAGGGCATCAGCCCGACCATTCTGTTCGCCCATAAGGATTGCAATATTGCCGTGGGTGGCGGAGGTATTTTAAGCGGCATGTCTCCCAAGGGCTATTTTGATCTGGAAGGCGCAGAGCAACTCATTGCATCTGCAAAACAATTCAAGGCCAAACCCCCGGGATCAGTTGACATTCATTTTAATGAAACAGGTTTTTTCAGGTATGTCTATGAAGAAGAAAAAGGCGTTCTTGACGGACTAAAAGATTATATGAAAGATATGCCAGCTTATAACCCGAAATTTTTCAGGGTGGCAGAACCCAAAGCACCAAGGTTTCCGGCAGAAGACCTTTACCGTCTAATACCCTGTAACCAGAAACAGATTTATAATTTTAAAGAAATCATTGCCCGTCTTGTTGATGGCAGCGAACACATGGAATTCAAACCAGATTACGGCCCGGAGATTTATACTGGTCTTGTGAAAATGGATGGATTCCTTGTGGGAATCATCGGTAACAACCAGGGCTGGCTGGGAGAAGATTATCCCGAGTATGCAGATTACGGCGGAATCGGCGGCAAGCTATATCGCCAGGGCCTGATCAAAATGAATGAATTTGTCACCTTTTGCGGCCGGGATCGCATCCCCTTGATCTGGTTTCAGGATACCTCGGGTATTGATGTGGGTGATATTGCTGAAAAAGCAGAGCTTCTAGGTCTTGGACAGTCACTGATCTACTCCATCCAGCAGACAGACGTGCCCATGACTTTGATCACTTTGAGAAAAGGAACGGCAGCCGCCCATTATGTTATGGGAGGTCCTACTGCCAACCGTCACAATGCCTTTACCCTGGGGGTAGGTACAACTGAAATTTACGTTATGCATGGTGAAACAGCTGCGGCAGCAAGTTTTTCCAGAAGACTTGTCAAAGAGAAAGAGGCAGGACGTCCCCTTGAACCCATTATCGAGAAAATGAATCAACTGGCCAAGGAATACTATGATAATTCAAGACCGGCCTATTGTGCAAAATATGGTATGGTGGATGAAGTGGTTAAGATGAGCGAATTGCGTGATTATCTGAAAGCCTTTGCAGGAGCTTGTTACCAGAATCCAAAATCCATCTGCCCCCAGCATCATATGATTAC
>CAYWGN010000062.1:0-20908 GCA_964457495.1 uncultured Desulfobacula sp. | reverse complement strand
AATATGAAACAATTAAAATAAAAACAAAATGGATTGCGAAAATAAGTGTTTCAGAAGGAATAGAAAAACCTTACAGCACAATACAGGGAAAGCATTTCGTTCGCACGGGGACGACAAAAAGAATTGCTTCAAGGGAAGAACTTTTAAGGCTTCATCAAAATTCCATGGTGCTTCACATAGATGATCATCCAATTCAGAAAGCAGGGATTGAATGTGTTGATATGGAAAAAGTCAGCTCTTTTTTTCTGAAAGTCTATGATATTGATTTTAAAGATATTGATAGATCAGAAAAAGATAGAATTTTGATCAATGCATCTATCATGTCACCAGTAAATTCAGATTTGTTTTTGACGATAGCTGGCATCCTTTTTTTTGGGAAAACAAAAGGCATCCTTTATTCATCACTGGAGCAATATTTTTCTCATGCAGGAATTCAATTTGTGGCTTATGAAAATGAAGATATGGAATCAATTTTTGATCGGTTTGATAGCTTTGAACCCTATCCCGAAGCAATTGATTCAATTGTCCACAAAATTCGTTTGAACTGGAAGACCCCATCCAAAATTATGGGGATGAAACGTCAGGAAACGAGCTTTCCTGAAAAAATGTTTCGTGAGCTTGTTGTCAATGCGGTTACTCACAGGGATTATAGTATCCATTCAAAAATTCAGATCCGCATGTTTCCGGGAAGAATTGTGGTTGTGACACCTGGGCGACTTGTTAATTCAGTGACTATTGAGAAGATGAAAACAGGCATCTCCATACCCAGGAATCCTTTAATCATAAAGTATATGCAAAATTTCAGATATTCAGATCAGCTTGGACGGGGTATCCCCATGGTCGTAAGAAAGGTGAAAGAAATGCCGGGATTTGAAATTGAATTTATGGAAAAAGAGGATCAGTTTCTGGTCATACTTTATTTGCCGCACTAAGACTTGTCTTTATCAATTCTGTACAACGTTTTTTTATCGTTCTTTGTGTGAGAATAAAAATATAAAATCATTTTACCTTATACTGCATGGGCTTGAAAGATTTTTGATAAAGTGAAAATCAAGAAGCTGAGTTGATAATATACCGACCAGTGCCATATTTTCCCGTTCACTTAAAAGTTTCCCTTTTTGCTGCCGGCATTTTTTTACAAGACGACTTGTTTTTTGGGGATCAAAATAACCATATTCCTGGATGGTTTTTTCAGACAATAATTCGTGTACATATTCATGTCGGGTGTTGCCAAGAAAAGCCTGACTGATGGGTGCACGATATGGCTGTTTGGGCCTGTTGATCAACTCGGATGGTATTTGGCCTTTGGCAGCTTTTTTAAGAATATATTTTTCAGTCATCCCGTTCATCCGGATATTGGGCGGCAGTTTTGCTGCAAATTCGATCACCCGATGATCCAGGAACGGGTATCTTCCTTCAATGGAATTGGCCATGGCCATGCGGTCTCCCTGGGAAGACAATAGATAGTTTGAAAGAAAAATCTTGTTCTCAATATACTGGGCTCTTGATAAAGTGTCCCATGACATAAAGTCAACGGGCAGTGTTTTAGTATACCGGTTGGTGAAATCAGCAAGGTCAGATGTTTGATTTTTCAAGTCTTTGGAGAAAAATTGTTTCAGGTGGGAGGTGTTCTCCCATCTGAGCATATGCGAATACACAGGAGAATCTAAATCCATCATTCCTTTTTTAAAGAATTGTTCTAAGAATTTGACAGCTTTTGAATTATTCTGAGAAAAAATATAGGGATAGAGTTTTTCAAGCAGCCTGGGACGTATTCTGGAGTCTGGATTTTTTGCCCAGAAGCGGCGGACCTTATCTTCTTTAAAAATATTGTATCCGGCAAATACTTCATCTGCCCCTTCTCCCGTTAAAACTACTTTAAAATTGTTTTCGCGGACAAGTTGTGAAAGCATCATCAGCGGGGCAGGGGCTGTCCTGATGATAGGGGTTTCTGTATGCCATATTACTTTGGGAAAGATTTTGCCAATATCATTGTATGAGCATGATATGGTTTTATGGTCTGTGCCCAGATAGTCAACGGCTTTTTTCTGAAAATAGGATTCATCAAATTGTTTGTCAGAAAATCCCACGGAAAATGTACACAATTTGTTATTAAAATTATTTTTCACCAAAGCACTGGTATAGGTGCTGTCAATACCGCCGCTGAGATATGCTCCCACTGGAACATCAGCCCGGAGTCTGATGCGGGTTGCGTCCAGAAGAAGCTGGTTGAGTTCTTCTGTCCAGTCTTCAACAGAACGTTCCTGATAGGATTTTTTGCCAAAGGGTAATTGCCAGTATGGTTTTATGTTAAGGCCTGTTTTTGAAAAAAGGGCATAATGTCCTGGTGGGATTTGAAAGATATTTTTAAAACAGGTTTGGTCGCCCAAAGTTGCCCAGCAGGTGAAAATATCAGATAAGTTGCCGGGATCGATTTGTCTTGGAATGGTATTGTCAGCAAAGATGGCTTTAATTTCAGAGGCAAAAACAAGGCGGTGATGATTATGATAATAAAACAGGGGTCGTATGCCCATCCTGTCACGGCCAAGCAAAAGCTCTTCTGTATTCAGATCCCATATTGCAAAGGCAAATTGACCATTTAGATGTTCAAATAATTGGGTGCCAAATTCTTCATACAGATGTATGATTACCTCAGTATCTGTTTTTGTGTAAAATTTATGCCCTTTGGCTAAAAGTTGGGCTCTCAATTCTGGATAATTGAAAATCTCTCCATTAAAAACAATCCATATTGTTTTGTTTTCATTGTGAATGGGTTGATCGCCGCTGTTAAGATCAATGATGCTTAAACGGGTGTGGGCAAGCCCGGCCGGCCCTCGGGTATAAGTTCCGGAAGCATCAGGGCCCCTGTGACGTAGGAATTCTATCATTTTTATAAGAAGGCTCTTTTCTTCAGGTGATTGATAGTTTATAATGCCTGCAATTCCACACATAATGATTTTATGCCGTTTTTCAAGTGATAAGTAAAGGTTGATTTTTTTGCAAATAATATCAAGTTCCAGAGTTTTTTGAAAGTGAGATATATCATTAAAGAATTTTTCAAATTACCAATAATACCAGTTTTGGTAATATTGGTAATTTGCTTACCCAGGGCCATGACATGGAGTACATTGCCAGACATTACCACAGGGACCTTGCACATGTCTGGGTTTTAAGATTAGAAGGAAAGACTGATCAGAAGGCACTAAATTTGCATATTAGTTTTCCATGGACAATTATTGTAAAATTATCAGAAGGATTTTATGGTTCCCAGTTTTATAAATAGGAATATTAGAAAGTTGTGGTTTGTTTTGGTTATTGCAAGTTTTTGTTTTTTTCTTTTTTGTGGAACAGCTATAGCAAATTGTACTGAGACCTTTTCCTGGCTTCCCAACACTGAATCAAATATTGCAGGCTATAAGATTTATTATGGCTCGACCAAAGGCGGGCCATATCCGAATGTCGTTAATGTTGGTAACCCTGGATCTGTAGGTGGTCTTATTAAAGCAACTGTTACTGTACTTACTTGCGGTCAGCAATATTATTTTGTATGCGTAGCTGTTAACGATACCGGTTTTGAAAGTGCTTATTCAAATTCTGTAGTAAATTCAATTATCATTGAATCAGACCTTTCCTTTAAACTTCCTGATGCAATATATTCGTCTATAACAGGTGATACTAATCTGTGGGCAGAGTTAAAGTTTTTTGGAGATCAAAATGGGAAACCCGTTTGGGAACTTTATGACAAAGGACTCAAAACATCCTCAAATAATCCTGTAACCATAGAATCCGATTTATCCTTCAAATTATCAAATGCAATATATCAATCTGTAACGGGCGATATTAACATAGAGCTGGATTTTAAATTCTTCGATTACCAAAACGGAAAATTCCTTTGGGAACTTGACAACTATACTATAAAATAATCTTATCAGGTTAGTTTTTTATTCCTGCAAAAGGCTTCTTATTGACCTAAATAAAAAGAATATTTATCTTTAGCATTTGTCGAAAATGGCAGTACTGCCATTTTCGACAAATGCTGATTTAACCTGAGAAGGACTTTTTTTGACTTTAATATGCTCTTGACTAACTCTACCTAAATGGCTATTTTTGATCTAAACAGCCATGCTTGATCTAATTATTCGTTAACATAGGAGTGCATTATCAATATATCTGAAGCCAAAATTAACCTCTCAAAGCTTGTTGATATGGCATATCACGGCGAAGAAATAATAATTGCCAAGAACAATTTGCCGCTTGTCGAGTTGGTATCTCATAAGCCTAAAGCGAAGCGTAAGCTTGGCCTGCTTGCAGATTATTGAAATTTTTAAATGAGGTGAATTCATGAAAAATGAATATACAGCATTAGTTAAACAAGAAGAGAATTGGTGGGTTGGATGGATCGAGGAAGTACCGGGGGTAAATTGTCAAGAGAAAACCTATGATGAATTGAAAAAGACTTTAGTGATTACTTTAAAAGAAGCATTGGAATTTAATCGGCAGGATGCATTATCGGCGGCCGGTAGCGGATATAAAGAAGAAAAACTTGCGATATGAAAAAAAGGGAGCTTTTGAAGTACCTTCGCAGTCAAGGATGCGATCTTTTAAGAGAAGGTGGTAGGCACTCGTGGTGGGTAAATACAACATTAAATAAACGGTCATCAATACCAAGGCATTCAGAGATCAAAGATGTTTTGGCTAAGAAAATATGTCAAGACCTTGGTGTTCTTCCAATCAAATAGTCATTGAAAAAAATCCATATTCTTAAGAATAGACCTTTGAACAATTCAATCGATAAAATTGTAAATCATAACAAAAGAATTTAATATTTTTCGATTTTGAAAAAGCTGAGAAATTTTTGAAAAAAGTGAAATATATAATTATCAGTTTGCTTGTAGCTTTATTTGTTTACGGCAGATACATTGAGCCAAATACAATTCAAATCAGGGAAATAAAGATAAATAGTGATTTTATTGGCAATGCCTTAAAGGATAAAACCATTGTTCATCTTTCAGATCTGCATATGGCAGGGTTTGGAAAGGTTGAAGCTGGGGTATTGAAAAGCATTGAACAGATCAATCCTGATCTGATATTTCTGACAGGCGATTATGTGAAATGGAAGGGTGATACTCAACCGGCATTACAATTTTTATCCAGGTTAAAAGCAAAATATGGTGTTTTTGCTGTAATGGGGGATTATGACTATTCTGATTCAAAGAACTCCTGTCTGTTCTGCCATGAAAAGGGAAGCGGGAGGCCCACAAAACAACATAATGTCACTATGCTGAGAAATTCTTTACAAAAGATATATATCGGTGAACAGGTTATTAAGATTGCAGGCATAGATGAAGAGTATGATGATCTGAATGAATTCAAAGAAATGGAGGATATGGTGGATCAGGATGCGCCATTGCTGGTGTTAAGCCACAGTCCTTTTGTCTTTGATAAATTTTCAGGCAAAGACAGGGTTTTCCTGTTTAGCGGCGATACCCATGGAGGTCAGGTAAGGCTTCCTTTATGGTTGTATAAACTTTTTGGGTATGAAAAAAATGTGAAATACAATTATGGATTGTTTCAAGATGGAAATAAAACCATGTATGTAACAAGGGGGATCGGCACAAGCCATTTCCGGTTCAGGTTTTTTAGTCAACCGGAAATAGTGGTGTTCCGGTTTTAAAGGCAGGGCAATATGGCTAAAAATATTTTTTTATTTTTTTTTAGTGTATTTTTTATTGTTGCCTGTGAAAAAATACCATCTAAAGAACTTGTGCTTTTTGATTTTGAATCTGAATCTGTTTTTGATGAATTTCACTGGAAATGCCGCACCCTTTTTTCCCTTTCAGATGATTATGCGGTTCAGGGTAAAAAATCCTTAAAGCTTGAGCTTTATCCCTCATCATACCCCGGGCTTTCTCCTGCATTGAAGCATCATGACTGGAGAGGGTATAAAGCCTTGTGCTTTGAGGTCTATAATCCTTTGCCTGAAACGGTAAGCCTTGTTTTAAGAATTGATGATAAAAAAGATGCTTTAGAATACAGCGATAGATATAATAAAAATTTTCTGTTGCTGCCTGGGGCAAATAAGCTGAAAATACCCCTGGACAGCCTTAAAATATCGGAAACAAACAGACTCCTTGAATTGAAAAAAATTTACAGGTTCCTGGTTTTCATGTCCCATCCTGATAAAAAGTATGTTTTGTATCTGGATTATTTTCGACTGATTCCCCTTGAAGATGTATGAGTAAGCTGGTATTTTGTTGAAAAAATGATTCTGAATATTGAAACTGAGGAAGAAAATGGAAAAAGAGAATAATAAAGTATCTCCCCCACAAATGAGCCCCTATGTTTTTACAATTTTATTGATCGGCTTTGGTCTGTGGTGTTCCTGGGACGGTTGGCTGACAAATGATCCTGAGATGCTTGAACATGCCACCTTTAACAGGGTTTTAAGTGCTGTCCTGCTTCCCTGGGGTGTTTATGATTTTTTTAAAATACGAAAAAAACAGAGAAATATAAAACAATCTGAAGATTAATGCTTTGTAAGTATCCTTAACTGCGGAAATCCTAAATCTAACAATCCAGTTCAATAGTCTGAAATTATTAATGTTTTGTCTAAGCAAGGCGTTTTTTCTTGAGTATTATGGAAAATATTGTTAGATTCCCTTCTTAAAATTTGAAATACAAGGAATTTTTGTTTAATGAATTCTAAAACCATAGATAAGACCCTTTTAAAAGAAATAAATAAACGCCGTACCTTTGCCATTATCAGTCATCCTGATGCAGGCAAGACAACTTTGACAGAAAAATTACTGCTGTTTGGCGGTGCCATACAACAGGCCGGCGCTGTTAAATCCAGGAAGATTGCCAGAGCAGCCACCAGTGATTTTCTTTCCATTGAACAGGAAAGAGGTATCAGTGTGTCTTCTTCTGTTATGAAGTTTAATTATAAAGGGTATGAGATCAATCTTCTAGACACCCCGGGGCATAAGGACTTTTCCGAGGACACTTACAGGGTTTTGACTGCCGTGGACTGTGCAGTCATGATTATTGATAATGCCAAAGGAGTTGAGCCCCAGACCCAGAAATTGATGGAAGTCTGCAGGATGCGCAACACACCCATTATCACCTTTATTAACAAGCTGGACCGGGAAGGCATGGAACCTCTGGATATTTTTGAAGATATTGAGGACAAGCTTCAGATTGAATGTGTGCCCTTAAGCTGGCCCATTGGGATGGGAAAGAGGTTTAAAGGTGTGTATAATTTTGGGAAAAAGGAATTGGGCATTTTTTCTCCAGGGTATACGCCAAAGGATGATGATGGCTTATTTATAGATGATTTAGCAGATCCAAGACTTGATGAGATGATTTCCGAGACCCAGGCAGAACAGCTCAGGAATGATGTGGATTTAATTGTCGGCGCATCTGAGCCCTTTGATATGGATTTGTATTTGAATGGTACTCAAACTCCTGTTTTTTTTGGCTCTGCCATTAATAATTTTGGAGTCAGAGAAATGCTGGATGCCTTTGTGGAAATCGCACCACCTCCTGGAACGCGTCATACAGCCACAAGGGATGTGGAACCTTGTGAAAACGAATTTTCAGGATTTACATTTAAAATTCAGGCCAATATGGACCCGGAGCACCGTGACAGAATCGCATTTTTCAGGATTTGTTCAGGTAAATTTACCAAGGGTATGAAGGTGAGACACCACAGGATTGGTAAAGAGATTAAACTTTCCAATGCCACTATTTTCATGGCCCAGGAAAGAAACAATATTGAAGAAGCCTATCCCGGCGATATCATAGGGATACATAACCATGGCACTATCAAAATAGGTGACACTTTTACCTCAAAGGAGCCTTTAAAATTTTTAGGCATTCCCAGTTTTGCTCCTGAACACTTCAGGCGGGTGATTTTAAAAGATCCCCTGAAAGCAAAAGCCCTGCACAAGGGGTTGGTTCAGCTGTCAGAAGAGGGTGCCATACAGGTATTCAATCCTTTGCTGGGGAACCTGCATATTGTTGGTGCAGTCGGGGTGCTTCAGTTTGATGTAACCATGGCACGGCTTAAAGCAGAATATAATGTAAATGCCAGCTATGAAACCATTGATTTCTCCGTTGCAAGGTGGGTAACCTGTGAAGATGAGAAAATGCTGAGAGAGTTTAAAAAGAAAAATGAATCATATCTGACACTGGATTCCGAGGGGTGGCTGACCTTTTTGACGACAAGTGAGTATCAACTGGGATTTACCATGGAAGAGTGGCCGCAGATAGTCTTTCATAAGACAAGAGAGCATAATCAGTGATGATCGAAAATTGCCAATTTCCCCGAATACTGCGTTGGGTCTGCTGCTAAATATGAATCTTATCCTTTTAGACTCTAAAGATTTTATTGACCCTGAGCGGGTCAGGCTCAAAGGCAGGAGGTTTAAGCATTTAGTCACAGTCAACAAGGTCATGGAAAATGATCAAGTTGTCTGCGGCCTTTTAAACAATAAGATCGGTACTGGCCTGGTTAAAAAAATATCACATGATTTTATCGACATGGAAATCTGCCTTGACCATGATCCACCAGGCCCATTAGCCTTGACACTTGTGTTAGCCCTGCCAAGACCGAAAATGCTCAAACGGATTATTGAGAGTGTCACAAGTCTGGGGGTTAAGAACATTTATCTGATCAATTCATGGCGGGTGGAAAAAAGTTTCTGGCAAAGCCCTTTGCTGAATCATGATGAGCTTGAAAAGCATATGATCCTTGGATTGGAACAAGCTAAGGATACTGTATTGCCAAGGATTTATCAAAAAAGATTTTTTACCCGTTTTGTAAAGGAAGAACTGCCGCTCATTGCAAAAGACAGCCTGTGTATCACAGCCCATCCAAAGGCCTCAAGTATTTGTCCGGCAGGTGTAAATAAAGAGATCACCCTTGTGATAGGGCCTGAAGGAGGGTTTATTGATATTGAAATTGACACTTTGGAGCAAGCAGGTTTTTCTTCATATCACATCGGGCCAAGAATTTTAAGGGTTGAAACTGCGGTTACTTATATGATATCGCGATTGTATTCATAGTGCACGACCGAAAACCGCCAATTTTCCCGATTACTGCGTTGGGCTCAAATTTTAATCCTCGAAATACTTAATGTATTCCTCCGGTTAAAATTATCGCCCGCCTTGTACTCGGCTCGAAGAGGAGCGTATGCTCACAAAAATTTTCAGGTTTTCTGGCAGGCACTCATAAAAGGAATGTTCCATGAAAAATAAAAAAAAGATTGATAAAGAACGGCAGATGTCCTACGACAGCTTGCCTCCCAGTGTTAAAGAAAGCTTGACCGAAGAAGAAAAACAGCTTTTCCTAAATGCAGAAGAATGGCCGGAATCTCTGTTTGAAAAACTGGAAGAATTTATTATCAAAGAGTAGGCGATTGATCAGCGCTCTGCTTTTTTTTGTCTTCAAGGTCTTCCCATCTTTCATACAGGGACTGGGCCTTTTCCTGTGATTGTTTGAGAAGGGAACAACAGGTTTTCATTTCTTCAGGGTTTCTGATGATTTCAGGTTGTTGAATTTTGTCGGACAATGATTTGATTTCAGCTTCAGCCGCCAGAATTTTTTCTTCAATATGTTCCAACTCATATTTATCCTTATAGGAAAAAGTTTTGGAAGGCTGTTTTTTGTTTTCAGCTGATTTTTTGATTTTTTTCGGTTTTTCACCTAAGGTTTGGCGATAGTTCATGATTTGATGAAAATCTTTAAAAAATCTGGCTTCTGCATTTGGATCAAGATATAAAATTTTGTGGCAGACCCTGTCCATAAGGTAGCGATCATGGGAAACAATAATAACCGCACCTGGAAATTGCTGGATACTGTCTTCAAGGACTTCAAGAGAAAGAATGTCAAGATCATTGGTGGGTTCATCCAAAAGAAGCAGATCACATGGAGCCAGCATGATATTGGCAAGAATGATCCTTGCCTTTTCCCCGCCTGAAAGCCTTTTTACAGGCATATCCAGCTGATCTGGCATAAATAAAAACCGTTTTGCCCAGGTAACAATATGAATGGATCGGCCATTATAATTTACACTGTCTCCACCGCCCGGGTTCAGGGCTTCTTTTAAGGTTAACAGGGGATTTAAGGTTGAACGGTTTTGATCAAATATAGATATTTTTAAATTTTCAGCCCATTGGACCTTACCTTTATCAGGTAGGGTTTTTTGTTCAAGAATGGATAAAAGTGTGGACTTGCCACTGCCGTTTTCCCCAACAATCCCAAGACAAAATCCAGGGCCGATTTCAAAGGTGATATCAGAAAACAGTTTTTTCCCTTTAATATCTTTAGAAAGGCCATAGGCGCGTAATAATTTTTTGGTCTGCCTGCCAGTGGCTTGAAAGTCAATATCCATAGTCGCTGTATTTTTATTCCGGTCTTTTAAGGCATACAATTCCATCCTTAAATCCTGGGCCTGTTCAATTCGATATTTTGCTTTTGTGCTCCTGGCTTTGGCTCCCTGCCTCAGCCACTCATCTTCCCGTCTCATTTTACTGGATAAAGAGGCCTGTTGTTTTTGCTGGGCCTCTAAAAACTTACGCCTTTCTTTTTCAAATTTTTTATATTGACCCTGGATTTTAAAATATCCAGATGGATAATATTTCCCTATTTCCATTACATTGGAACAGATGTTTTCGAGAAAGGCACGGTCATGACTGACAACAATAAATGAAAATCTGGCAGTCTTTAAAATTTCTTCAAGCCATAAAATACCATTAATATCAAGATGATTGGTGGGCTCGTCCAGTAAAAGGATATCTGGCTGGCAGCACAGGGCCCTGGTAATGGCCAATCTTTTAACCCATCCGCCGGATAAATTTTTTGATATTAGATTTGCATCTGTAAATCCGCCTTTTCCCAGTGAGGTTTGAACAATTTTATGCCGCTCTTTTTCATCAAACGGGCTGTCTTTTATGCAGTCGTATAAAATTTGTTCTACAGTTTGATCCGGATTAAGTTTATCTTCCTGGGGAAGATAAATAACTCTTAAACCGGTTTTGGCAATAAACTCTCCTGTATCTGGTTGGGTAATATTTGCAATGAGCTTTAAAAAAGTGGATTTGCCGGATCCGTTCATTCCAATAAGCCCAAGCTGCTCATTTAATTTAAAATCAATGGAAAGATCATGAAAAAGAGTATCATCTCCATAGGTTTTTGAAACATTCTTTAAACTGAAAACAAGACTCATGACGGTTGTTCTTTGTTGTTTGTTTGATGTTTGATCTGCCTGTATACCCTGATCATTTTGATGGGAAAGCTGATGAACAAAGTTAAACTGATCAATATGACAAAGCTTGCTGCAAAAAATGTCATTATAAAACTGAAAGGATCATTTAAAGAATAAGATCCTGTCATCAAATCAACTCCAAAGACCAGAAAAAGACCGGACAAAAGGGTCATGATAATTTGTACCAGCCACCACGTATATTTCATATAAAAAAAAATTCCTTTTTAAAAAGCGTAAAGGGGTTTAAAAACAGGGCAAGTCTACAGTGTTGCCATGAAAAAATCAAATCCATTTATAAACCCATTGATTTGTATTGCCAAGGCATTATAGTGTCTATAACTGTTCAGCCCGTTAAAAGAAATTATCACATAGCCCTGTCTGATGGATATTTGCAGGAGGTTAAGCGTTTAGCATCGAAACAAATATCCATTGGATAGGGCGGTTTCAAGCATAAGAGCTGAATAGTTACTAGTGTCTTTAATAAAAAGATAAAAAAATAGGAGCTTTATTATGAGAATCCTTGTGGTTGAAGATGATTTAAAAATTGCAGAATTTATTCAAAAGGGCCTCAGGTCATCCGGGTTTGCAGTTGATCATGCCACAACAGGAAATCAGGGGCTTGAAATGGCTTTTGCAGCACCTTATGACACACTGGTTGTGGATATCATGCTGCCGGAACTGGATGGCATCTCCCTAATCAAAAAAATCCGGGCAGAAAAGAACAATACCCCTGTCATTATTTTATCTGCCAGGAACCGGGTGGATGACCGGGTTAAAGGTCTTCACGCCGGTGCAGATGATTACCTGACAAAACCCTTTGCTTTTTCAGAACTTGTTGCAAGGATACAGGCATTGATCCGGCGGGGCGGGAATGTTACAGATCCTGTAAATCTTGCCTATGCAGACTTAAGTCTTGATATTTTGAAGCGTCAGGTAAAAAGGAAGAATGAAACCATTGAATTGCAGCCCCTTGAATTTTCTCTTCTGGAATATTTGTTGCGGAACAAGGAGCGGGTTGTTTCAAGAACCATGATCATGGAACATGTATGGGATTATAATTTTGATCCCATGACCAATGTTGTTGAAGCAAGAATCTGCAGGCTCAGGGATAAAATTGATAAAGACTACGAACCCAAATTGATTCATACCGTTCGCGGTGCAGGGTATGTGCTGAAAGAATAATGCGTTATAAACTTTTTAATACAATTGCTTTTAAATTAACACTCTGGTTTACAGGAATTTTTACAATCTGTTCCGGTTTTGCCTTTGTATTATTCTATTTTCTTGCCACGCAAACCATTCAGGCTCAGGTGGACCAGGAACTTATGGATAATGCATCTAAATTTTCTGCTGTTATTCACAGAAATGGTTTAATGGGTGCAAGGGAACTGGCCGTGGTAGAAGCCCAGGCAGCTGGAGAAAAACTGATATTTTTCAGGCTGTTATATCCAACAGGAGAAGTATTTGCATCTTCCCATATGTCTTATTGGAAACAGGTTAATGTCAGCAAGAATACCCTGCAAATCCTTGTTCTTAAGAAAAATCCCGTGTTTGAAACCATTCTTATTCCATCCACCAGAAAAAAAATAAGAATTCTTTATAGCTATGTGGCTTCCAACGCCATCTTACAAACCGGAATAGCCATGGATTCTTCCATTAAATTTTTATCAGCATTTAAAAAAGTTTTTATCGGTGCAATGGGCTTTATCACCATTTTTTCCGCAGTATCTGGCTGGCTTCTGATTAGAAAAGCCTTGTCAGGGGTGAAAACCATTACAAGAACAGCTCAAAATATTACGGGTACAAGCCTTGAGGCAAGGGTTGAGACAACCGGCAATAAAGATGAACTTGATCATCTGGCCATTACATTTAATGCCATGCTTGACAGAATAGAAGAACTTGTAAAAAATATCAGGGAGATGAGTGATAATATTGCCCACGATTTAAAAAGCCCCATTGCAAGGATCAGAGGGTTTGCGGAATTATCTCTTACCCATGAGGAAAATCTGGAGGATTTTCGTGCCATGGCCTCAAATACCATTGAAGAATCAGATCGTCTCCTGGATATGATCAACACGATGCTGGTGATTTCAAAGGCTGAAGCTGGAGAGGGAGAATTTGAGTTTAAAAAAACCAATCTTTCCATAATGATCAAAGCTGCATGCGATCTGTTTGCACCGCTGGCAGAAGATAAAAATATAGAATTTAACCATACCATTGAAGAACAAATATTTATTGTTGCAGATATAAAAATGCTTCAAAGGGCATTTTCCAACCTGTTAGACAATGCAATAAAATACACGCTTCAAAACGGGAGGATAAATGTTATTGTTTTTAAAGAAAATCATTATATTACCATTAAAATTGAGGATACGGGAATCGGCATAGCATCGGAATGCCTGGAAAAAATATTTCAAAGATTTTACAGGGCTGAATCTTCCAGGACAAGTGCGGGTACAGGCTTGGGCCTAAGCCTTGCCAGGACCATTGTCCATGAACACAAAGGAGATTTACAGGTAAAAAGTTACCCTGGCCAGGGATCTGTTTTTGTTATGACATTACCATATTGTAATTCTGGGGTCATTTAATCGTCATATTTATGGGTTATTATACAATCTATGGAAGTTTAATTTTTACATTTTTTGGAGGTTGTGATGAGACTAAAATATAAAATACTTTTTACCATTATAGTTATTTGCCTTTTGACCCTGCCGGTCATGGCAAAAACAAATCAAAATGATACCAGGATGGTGCCCATAAGTTTTGCCGAGCTTGCCAAACAGGCAAGACCAGGTGTCGTAAATATACAAACAGAAAAAGTTATCAAAGGCGGGGGAAGAGTTTACAAACATTTTTTTGGTCAGCCCTTTGGCGGAAACCAGAATCAACTTGATGAATTTCTGGCACCTTTTTTTAATCAAATGCCCCAGGACAGAAAAGAAAGCAGCCTGGGTTCCGGGTTTATTATCAGTGATGATGGATATATTGTCACCAATAACCATGTGATTAAGGATGCAGATCAAATTAAAGTTATTTTGCATGACAAGACTGAATATGATGCAACCATAATAGGTACAGATCCCATGACAGATCTGGCCCTTATTAAAATTAAGGCGAAAAATTTGATGCCCTTAAAATTTGGAAGTTCTTCTAAAACCGAAGTGGGTTCATGGGTGGTTGCCATCGGCAGCCCATTTGGTCTTGAACAGACGGTTACTGCAGGGATTGTCAGTGCAAAGGGAAGAATCCTCGGATCCGGACCCTATGACGATTTTATCCAGACCGATGCATCCATTAATCCTGGCAATTCCGGCGGCCCCTTGCTAAACCTTGATGGAGAAGTCATTGGTATTAATACAGCCATTGTCAGGGCAGGGCAGGGCATAGGGTTTGCCATTCCTTCGGACCTTGCAAACGGTATTATTGATCAATTAACAGAACAAAAAACAGTTTCCAGGGGATGGTTGGGTGTAGCTATTCAAAATGTCACGGAAGAGCTTGCAAAATATTATGGCATCAAAGAAACCAAAGGTGTATATATTGCCAAAGTGTTTGAAGGAGATCCCGCAGATAAGGCAGGAATTAAAATCGGGGATGTTATTTTTTCAATCAATGGCAAACCAATTGATTCGTCAAGGGATCTTACCTTGACCATTGGCAGTGCATCAGTTGGTGAAATAGTTAATGTAAAGTTGATCCATGATGGTAAAGAAAAAATGGTGAAGGTTGAACTTGCTAAAAGGCCGGATCAGGACCCTGAGACAAAAGAAATAATTGATGGGTATGATTCTTTTGGGTTCAGGCTAAAGCAGATGGATGCAGATATTGCCCAGCGACTTGGTTATCCTGAAGATATCAAAGGACTTGTCGTAATTGATATAGAATCCAAAAGCCAGGCCTCAAAAACAAGTGTCCAGCAGGGAGATCTTTTACTTGAGGTGAACCGTCATAAAATTGCTACCATTGAAGGCTATCGGCAATATTTGAACAAAATAAATAAAGGCGGAAAGGTTCAACTTCTGTTTAGAAGAGGGAATAGCCATGTGTTTGTTGCAAGCTTTGAGAAATCATAATTATTGAGTCATTTTTTTATTAAACGGCATTCTTTTCTTTAGCAAGACAGGAATGCCGTTTTAGTATCAGGCAAAAATAAATTGAGTCAGGATTATTTTATGGAAGATTTTTAAAAAAGATGGTGGAGCTGAGGGGGATCGAACCCCTGACCTTACGGCTGCCAGCCGTACGCTCTCCCAGCTGAGCTACAGCCCCACGGTAAAAGCACTCCTTAGATAATAGATTCTGCCTGCTGTGTCAACAGAAAATTGTCGATTAATCCATAAAGTCAGGTTTTGAATTAATAAAAGATTGACACATGGTTTTATGAAAAGATATTATATAACTTTTGTTTAATTAAATACTTTTATATTTTACTGGAGTTAAGGAGAAAGTGATGCTGCGTTACTTGCGTGAAAATACCGGAAACTGGATCATAAAAATATTTCTGGGGATTATTGTCGTTGTGTTTGTGTTTCTCGGAGTGGGGTCATTTGGATCAAAGAGAAATGATTCTATTGCCACCATAAATGATGAATCCATTACCATAAAGGAATTTCAGCAGGAATATAAGATCATTGTTGATCAGATGCGTTCAAGATTTGGGAAAAATCTAAATGATGATATTTTGAAAGCGCTTAATGTAAAACAACAGGCGCTGGATTCATTAATTGAACGAAAACTGATTTTAGCCCAGGCAGATAAACTGGAAATCATAGTCACAAAAAAAGAGCTTCAAGAAAGCCTGTTCTCCATTAAAGCTTTTCAGAAAAATGGGATATTTAATCTGGATCAGTATAAAAAAGTTTTAAGTTTGAATTCTTTAAATCCTGAAATTTTTGAATACAACCAGCTAAATTCAATGCGACAGCAAAAAGTTAAAGATCTGGTGTTGAGCACTGTTAATGTGTCAGACCTTGAAGCAAGGGACTGGTATGTATTTAAAAATACAAAAACAGCCGTGGACTACCTGGTTTTTGATCCCAATGATTATTCTGATATTAGCCCTGATGAAGAGCAGATTAAATCTTTTTATGCTGAAAATAAAGACAAGTATAAATCTGAACCCAAACTTAATGCAGTTTATTTAAAGTTTTCACCAGAGGATTTCAAAGATAAGATAATGGTCACTGATGTCAGGATTAAAGATTTTTACGAGCAGAATCAGGAACAATTTAAAATACCTCAAAAAGTTGAAGCCAGACATATTTTAATTAAAGTTGCACAAGATGCAGAAGAAGAAAAAGTCAATGAGGCCCTAAAAAGAGCACAGGATATTTTTGATATGGCACAAAAGGGCCAGGATTTTGAAGAGCTTGCCAAACAATATTCAGAAGGCCCAACAAAAGACAATGGCGGATATCTTGGTGTGTTTGAAAAGCAAAGCATGGTGAAGCCCTTTGCAGACAAGGCATTTTCCATGAAAGCCGGTGACATCAGCGAACCAGTAAGAACCATGTTTGGCTGGCACATCATCAAGGTTGTCGCTAAATTAGATGCTTCTGTCCAGACCCTGGCCATGGTCTCAGAAACAATAAAAAAAGAATTAGAACAGCAGGAAACGCAGAATTTAGCATATTATAAAGCCGGAGAAGCATTTGATGCAGTGATTGACGGAGATGATTTTGAACAGGTAGCCCTTATCGTTAATAAAAAACTTGTGTCAACTAAAGACTTTGACATCAGTGGTAAAGGCCTTGAAATCGAAGATAATACAGGCTTTGCAACTGCTGCTTTCAGTCTTGCCCTGGATGCTATCAGTGATGTAAAAGAAATTGGTGGTTCTTATTATTTGATCAAGGTAGTTAAAAAAATTGAGCCTGCACTTCAGGCCTTTGATCTTGTTAATAACAAAGTGTTAAGTGAGCTCACAAAAAAACTTCAAATCGAAAAGGCAAAAGAAGATGCCCAATTGATTATCAGCAAAACCAGTGACGAAAAAACACTGGAAAAGCTGGCCAAAGATAACCTGTTAATTCTTAAATCCACAGAATTATTCACAAGAAACAGCAAGGTTGAAGAGGTGGGAAATTCTCCTGAATTTGTTAAGGCCAGTTTTTTATTAAATAAAAATAATAAAATTCATCCTGAAATAATTGAGGTTTCGTCCAAGTATTATGTTATCGGGTTTAAAGAAAAAAAATTACCTGAAGAATCTGAAATTATCGAAAATATAAAAACCATTAAAGATGAAATAGCCTGGAACAAGCAGTCACAATATTATCAGGCATGGATCAATGAATTGAAAAATCAAAGTAAAATCAATTATGATCCTGAAGTTTTGAACTAAGATTCCATATGAATTACCGGAGATTTGCTTTTAAGAGTTCCATTCTATGGCTTTTACTTATACTTTCATGTGCTGTTCCCCAGCATCGGATTATTGTTTCTGATCAGGGGATTCAAGCCGATCCTGGTATTGTTTATGGCGTTCTGCCCAATGGATTTCAATATATCCTCAAGGAAAATTCCACCCCCGAGGACCAGGTTAACATCCATTTGAATGTTTTTGCCGGGTCAATGCATGAGACAGATGAACAGCAGGGGGTTGCCCATTATTTGGAACATATGCTGTTTAACGGGTCAGAACATTTTAAACCCGGAGAATTAATCGACTATTTTCAATCCATTGGTATGGATTTTGGTGCAGATGCCAATGCCAGCACTTCTTTTTTTAATACTGTTTATGATCTGTCTGTGCCAAAGGCAGATTATAAGCATATGGATGAAGCCTTTGTTGTAATCCAGGATTATGCAAAGGGGGCACTTCTTCTGGAGTCAGAAGTTACGCGTGAAAAGGGAATTATTTTAGCTGAAAAGAGAGAGAGAGATTCGGTCTCCTACAGGACATTTAAAAAATCACTGGAATTTGAGCTTCCAGATTCTCTTTTTAATCAAAGATTCCCCATCGGGATTGACTCTGTCATTCAAAATGCTGACCGAAATTTGTTAAAACCATATTATGACCAGTGGTATCGACCGGATAATATGGCGTTTATAGTTGTTGGTGATTTTGATGTCAAGATGGTTCAGTCCATGATTGTCAAAAGATTTTCTAAACTGAAACCCCGAGCCGTTTTTATAAAACCGGCATTAACAACCCAATGGAAGGAACACAAGGGGATAAAGTCTTTTTATCAATATGAACCGGAAGCCAGCAGCACGGATATTACAATAGAGACCATTTCCTGGGAGCCGTTTGAAACAGAAACCGAGAATATGCTTAAGAAAAAGATTTTAACACATCTTGCCAATTCAATATTACAAAACCGGTTGTCCAGAATTGTAAGCAGGCAAACTGCTGATTTCTCAGAAGCTGATATTTTTTCAGGCCTGTTTTTGCATCATATTTCAATGTCTTCCATTAGTGCAAAATGTGAGCCGGATAAGTGGGAAAAGGGGCTTAATCAGATTGAAAAAGCCTTGAGACAGGGGCTTTTATATGGATTCACCACAAAGGAGCTGGATAGAGTTAAAGCTGATTTCATTTCTTCACTTGAAACACAGGTTAATCAGGCAGCCACACAAAAAAGTCATGACCTGTCCAAAGATATTTTAAAAGCCGTGAATGGGAAAGAATTGATTTTATCTCCACAACAGAAAAAAGATCTTTTAAAACCCTATGTTGAATCTATTTCCCTGCAGGATGTTCACGAGGCACTAAAAATAGCATGGTCAAAAAAACATCGGCTTATTCTGGTCACCGGCAATGCTCAAATTAATACCCAGGACCCTGAATCAACCATTCTTGAAGTCTATACTAAAGCTAATGCTGATAGCGCAGGCAAATATAAAGGGTTTGAATCGGGTAATTTTCCTTATCTTGAATTGCCATCTTTGAAATTCGGAATACTGTCAAAACAAGAAAATGTAAAAGATCTTGGCATTACATCAATTGAATTTGATAATAATGTTCGATTAAATTTAAAGAAAACAGACTATAAGGAAAATGAATTCATATTTAAGGTTTGTTTTGGAGACGGCCAAAAATCCGAGCCTTTATCTAAACCTGGTTTAGCCCTTCTTGGAGAGGGTGTTTTAAAGGCAAGCGGGCTTGGAAATCTTGATACAGATCAACTGGAAGAAGCCTTGGCCGGCAAAAAGGCAAGTATTGGGTTCCAATTGAATGATAATTATTTTTCTTTATCTGGTTCCGGTGATCCAAAGGAAGCAGAGCTTATTTTTCAACTTATATATCATTATTTGAATGATCCAGGATACAGGGGCGCAGCTCTGGATCTTACAAAAACGCTCTATAAACAGCAATATGACAGCCTTATGCGAACAACCGAAGGTATCATGCAGATAAAAGGTAATTCGTTTCTTGCCAAAAATGATACACGATTCGGTTTGCCCCATCCAAATACAATAAATCAGTATACTCTGAATGATATTGAAAACTGGGTGGCCCCATATTTTCAAAATTCACCTGTTGAAGTATCCATTATTGGAGACTTTGATGAAGAAAATATCATTGGCCTGGCTTCAAAATATTTAGGGGCATTAGGAAAAAGGAAAAATTTTCCAGATAAATTCACCCCTGCTGGAAAAATAATTTTTCCAAAAGGAGAACAGCTTGAACTGAAAATTAAAACCAAAATTGATTCAGGTGTTGTTAGAGTTGCATTTTTAACAGATGATTTTTGGGATATCAGGCAAACCCGCCAGTTGTCTGTTTTGTCCAGAGTTTTTTCAGAAAGGCTGAGAATTGTTATTAGAGAAGATTTAGGTGCAACTTATTCCCCTTATGCCTATAATGATCCGTCAAAGATCTTTAACAATTATGGGATACTGCATGTGGTTGCCAAGGTGAAACCGGAAAAGCACACATTTGTTTACAATAAAATTAAAGATATTGTTAATTCTATTCTCATGGATGGCATCACAAAAAAAGAAGCAGATCTGGCATTAAAACCCGTTCTGAATCATTTAAAAGTTATTAGAAAAACCAATGATTATTGGTTAAATTCTGTTATGGCAAATGTTTCAGTTTATCCGGAAAAATTTGACTGGGCCAATACCATAATGCATGACTACAATGCCATTACCCAAGATGATTTGATGCTGCTCGCAAAAAAATATTTAAACATTGATGATAGTGCATTGATTGTTATAAAGCCTGCGGATAGTGCAGATTAAAAAAAGGGGGGCTTTCGAATATTATTGGAGAATCAAAAAAGAAATTTTTTAACCCATTATGAATTATATAATGGGTTTTATTCTTCAGGAAGTTTTTATACTGGATCAGACACATTATTCCTAAGGTAATAATCCAGATCAAAGAGCTGTTTAAAACTTAAATCGGTAAATTGTACATGCCTTTCTCTAACCTTCATTGAACTGAAGGATGGTGCGTTTGTGACTTCCACATCTGAAACGGTTTTAAATGGGAGATCACCCACATAAAATCCCATACTGCTTAAAAAAATTGATTCCTGCGTATGGCTTTGGTTTTTTGTGTCATCATTAGTTACATCATCATTGTTTGTATCAATATATTTGAATGCAAGTCCGCCCATGCTGATATCAATTATCTGCCCTAATTTATGAGATTTGGGACTTATGGCAGCGTAGGCTCCTTCAACAGC
>CAYWGN010000061.1:0-21470 GCA_964457495.1 uncultured Desulfobacula sp. | reverse complement strand
AAAGTCTGATATTGCTGCCCCGCAGACAAGGGTTTAAACATTCCGGTTAAACACTAACCTGGTTAAACACTAACCTGGTTAAACATTAACTTGGTTAAACATTAACCTGGCTAAAAATTAAATTTGTAAAGCGCCCTGGTATTATTAAAAATAGTTTGAGACAATTTTTCTGGAGCCGTATTTTTAATTTCAGCAAGTCTCAGCAGGACTGATTTTACAAAGGAAGGCTCATTTCGACGGAATTTATTTTTTTGAGGCGCCGGGGTAAGGTAAGGCGCATCTGTTTCAATGAGTATTCGGTCTTCAGGAATAAGGGGTACAATACTTCTTAAATATTCTCCTCGTTTTTTTAAGGTCAAAATCCCTGTAATACCAATATAATATCCAAGATCAAGATATTGGAACATCTCTTCTTTAGTGCCGGAAAAACAATGGATGACCCCTTTGCGGCTTTTGGGCCCCTGGGATTTTAAAATTTCATAAAATCTTCCCTTTGAATCACGCTCGTGGAAAATCAAAGGCAGGTCAAGGTTACCGGCAATTTCAAGCTGTTTTACAAAAATGTCTTCCTGGTCTTCAGACGTTGAAAACATCCGGTTAAAATCAAGGCCGATTTCTCCCCATGCCTTAACACATAAATTGTCTTGGGCAAGACGGGTCAAAGTGTCCAGGCTTTCTTTGGAGCACAGTTTTGCATCATGGGGATGGAAGCCAACAGAGGTAATGATATTTTTATAGGCATTGGCTATTTTAATGGCTTTTAATGATCTATTTATATCAATACCGACAATCATGATGCCGCGGACATTTTCATTTTGTGCCCGCTCAATAATATCTTGAAGGTCGTTATCATAGCAATTGTCGTCAATATGAGAATGGGAATCAAATAATATCATTTTTGTTTTTTTACCTTATTTTAATTGTTTTCACTTTCCATAAAAAAAATTTAAGCCTTCACTGAATGGAAGAAGCCGTTTTACGGTAACAGTGAAGGCTCAATGTAAGAAAAACTGTTTTGCAGCACTCCTTGACACAGACAATTTATAACAGTAAATTCAATGCCAGTCAATTATGGGCGGTGCCCAGTAACACAATTGTTAAAATATGAACGAGAAGAAGAATAAAAACCCAATGATTCGGTTGTTTAATGTCAGTAAAAGGTTTGGGGGGAAGCTTGCCTTAAAGAATATTTCCCTTGATATTGAACAGGGTGAATTTATTTTTATTTCAGGCCCTTCAGGAGCTGGAAAGTCAACCCTGCTGAAAATATTGTATCTTGCAGAAAATATTTTTGAAGGACAGGTCCTGATTGACGGCATGAACCTTTCCAGGATCTCTTCTTCAAAACTCCCTGTTTTACGGCGGAGGTTTGGAATAGTATTCCAGGATTTTAAATTGATTCCCACCCGGACGGTCTATGAAAACATAGCCCTTGTTTTGGAAGCTGCCGGTAAAAAAACCTCTTTTATCAAAAAAAAAGTCATGCAGGTATTGAGAAGCACAGGCATGGAAAAAAAAGCCAAAGCTTTTCCTTTAACACTTTCAGGAGGCGAACAGCAGCGGGTTGCCGTAGCAAGGGCAGTGGTCGGGGAACCTTCCATTATTCTTGCAGATGAACCCACGGGCAGTCTGGATTCAACCTCTGCCCGGGCCATCCTTGATTTTTTAATAGAATACCATAAAAAAGGAACAACAATATTGATTGCCAGTCATGATCTGCATCTCATGAAAAATACAATTCAAGGCAAAAATATTGAACTCAATGCCGGTAGAATTATACGCACCGATATCATGCTTTAAGATAAAAAGAGACATCTAAATGATCCATTTTCTAAAAAGAGCCATAGCAGATATCCGCTCAAACAAATTTTTAAATTTAATTACAATTATAACAATTGCCCTTTCCATACTGGTAATCAGTGTTTTTTTACTCTTTTTTGAGAATGCCGGCAGGGTTATTGAATCATGGAACCAGGGCGGCCGGGCAATGATTTATCTTAAAGAAGAATTCAATGCAGATATGCTGCCCCAATTAAAAACAAAAATCAATTCCCTGGGTGATATCGATAAAATGGTCTATATTTCAAAAGCAAAGGCCCTTGATACACTTAAAAATAGCATGGCCTCCCAAACCACCTTTTTAAAGACCTTAAAAGAAAATCCTTTGCCCGATGCCCTGGAAATCAAAATAAGGTCCTATAACAATTTCCAGGAAGTTCAAACCCTTGCTCAAAATATAAAAACCATTGATATTGTTGACGACATTGAATATGGTCAGGGTTGGCTGGGTAAATTTTTAAAAATTTTTAACCTGTTCAAAATTACCGGATATGCCATGTGCGGTTTCTTTTTTTTAATGGCCCTGTTTATTACTGCAAATACCGTGCGCCTGGCATTTTATTCCCGCATGCTTGAAGTTGAAATCATGCGCCTTGTGGGTGCGACAGAAACCTTTATCAAGGCACCCTTTTATATAGAGGGTCTTATTCAGGGATTTCTGGGCGGGGCTCTGGGTCTGGGTGCCCTTTTAATAACCTATCTGATGGTTTCATCGGGGATTACACAAAGCCTTGCTTCCTATGTGTATTTTGATCTTCGGTTTCTGTCCGTTAAAATGGTTATGTTCATTATTTTCAGCAGTACCTTTCTGGGTTGGTTTGGATGCTATTTATCTCTAAAACAAATATTCAAATAGCCTTTTTTACAGGTTGGTTTCTCTTATTATCAAGTGCCGGCCTTGCCGCTCAGGATAAGATTCCCGATATCCGTGCCAGAATTCAAACCCAGGAAAAAAAGGTTGAAACATTTTCCAAAAAAGAAATTAATATTCTGGACAGATTAAATGAAATTGATCAGACCTTGAATAAGGCCAGGATAAAATCCCTGGCGTTGTCAAAGGAGGCTGTGCGCCTGCAAGAAAAAATAGGACAGCTTGGCAGGGACAGGGATGTTTTGTTAAAAAAAATTTTTCTAACCCGAAAATATGCTGGGAAAAGGCTGATTGCACTCTATAAAATGAATATGATTGGCAGGGTAAACGTGGCAGGACAGCCACCCTCCGTATTTGATTTTTTTATCCAACAAAATTCAATGAAGCGGATCATCAACTCTGATTTCCAAATCCTTGAAAATCAGAGTTCTGATCTTGAAAAATTTGAAACCTTGGAACAGGAACTGAAAAAAGAAATCCAGGCAAAAACAATTCTTGAGACAAAACTCAATGATCAAATAAGGCACAATAAAAAAGAATCAAAAAAAAAAGAAATACTTTTAAAAGACATTCGTCAAAAAAAAAAATTGTCCATTGCTATGGTTGAGTCCCTGACACTGGCTGCACAAAAGCTGGATAAAAAGGTCAACAAGATTCAAAAGAATACAATATCGCCTTCTGGTAATGATTCTTTCTCAAGTAATCAAGGTCGGTTGATGATTCCGGCGTCAGGCAAAATTATTTCAAAATTCGGTCCTTCACGAACCGGAGATTACAAATCCTTCACTTTTCAAAAAGGAATTGATATAAAGGTAAAAAAAGGCGAACCTGTAAAATCAGTCTTTAATGGAAAGGTTCTGTTCGCCCAATGGTTGAAAGGTTATGGAAATTTAATGGTCATCGATCACGGCAGCAACTACTATACGCTGTATGCCCATGTTGAAGAAATTTTCAAACAAAAAGGGCAAGCCGTTAAAACCGGGGAAATTATTGCAGCGGCAGGTGATACCGGATCAATTAAGGGGACATGCCTGCATTTTGAAATCAGGCATCGCGGCAAAGCTGTAGATCCTATGAATTGGTTAAAAAAAGGAGCATGAAAATGAAATTCAGACTTTACAAAGCGGCCAGGCGCGATTTTTCCATTGCGATTGCCGTCTGGGTATTTATATCTATTGCAGGGTTTAACAATACCTTGCAGGCCAATGATACAACCTATAAATCCTTAAAACTATTTACGGATGTTTTAGAGGAACTGGAAAAAAACTATGTAGATGATGTGGATACGGAAAAATTGATCCATAATGCCATTAAAGGCATGGTGGGCAATCTTGACCCGCATTCAAGCTTTATGCCTCCCGAGGCTTTTGATGAACTCCAGGATGACACAAAAGGTGAGTTTTCCGGCATTGGTATTGTGATCACCATGAAAGACTCAATTTTAACAGTGGTATCTCCCATTGAAGGTACTCCTGCCTATGATGCCGGTATTCAGAGTGGAGATATCATCATTCGGATCGATGATAAATCAACAAGAGACATGGCCCTTTGGGAAGCTGTTAATTTGATGCGGGGGCCTAAGGATAAAACAGTTCTGATCACTGTTATCCGGGAAAATGAACCGGAACCCATTGAATTTTCCCTTAAACGGGATATGATTCCCATGGAAAGTGTCAGAAGTGGGATGTTGAAGCCAGGATATGGATACCTTCGCATTACCAATTTCAGGATGAGCACCCTTGATGACATAAAAACTCATCTGAAGAAATTAGAGTCTCAAAACAACGGATTAAAAGGCCTTGTCATGGACTTAAGGGATAATCCCGGGGGGCTTCTGGATCAGGCCGTTAAAATCTCGGATCTCTTTCTTGCCAAAGGGGATATTGTTTCCATTAAAGGAAGAAGGGAAGAAAATACCCAGGTATTTAAAGCATACCCCAGTGATGAAGACCGCAGATATCCTGTTGTTGTTCTGATCAACGGCGGATCAGCTTCTGCTTCTGAAATTGTGGCAGGTGCCCTGCAGGACCAATCAAGAGCCTTGATTTTAGGAACAACTTCCTTTGGAAAGGGGTCTGTCCAGACAGTTCATCCCTTAAAAGAAAAATTTGGAATCAAGTACACCATTGCAAGATATTATACCCCCAATGGAAGATCCATTCAGGCCAAAGGAATTGAACCTGATATCGAAGTAGAATACGAGATTCTTACAAAAAAAAAGAAAAAGATGTCCGTCTTTGACAGAATGATAAAAGAAAAAGATTTAAAAAACAGTTTAAAGCCCGAAATGACCAAACAATCGGAAAAACCAAAAAAACAACCCAGGAAACATCAGAGACTTCTTGATACAGACCAACTTCAAAATGATGCACAAGTTAAAAGAGCCCTTGATATTCTGATAAGCTATGGAGTCTTCAGTAAACTAAATGGCAGCTAAAAAAAAGATCATACCAAGGACGCGGAAAGACCGTCGGAAAAAACAAAACCCCTCAATCTTCACTGAATTTAAAAAAATTCTTGTGGGAATTGCTATTCTAATTTTTGTTTGCCTGGTCATTGCAATGTCAGTAGATATTTTCCTTGCCCCCCACAGCCTTGAAAAAAAAGGAACTATGGTTATAGATCAGCCGGGCCGGGTGGAAAAGCCTATCCAAATAAAAAGCAGTAAAAAAAAAGGTGAAAAGAAGATCAATGACATAAAGGAAAAAAATACCATAACATATGAAGTATTCGAAGATATTGATCATACTGTCTTAGAAAAGCCGGCACCCAAAAAAGCTCATATCCCCAAAATTGCCATTATTATTGATGACATCGGGTATGATAAGGACGTATCACTGGCATTATGTGATTTAAATTCAAATATCACCTTTTCTATACTGCCCTTTGCACCATTTGGAAAACTTATTTCTGAAAAGCTGTATACAAAGGGATCTCAAATGATGCTCCACCTTCCCATGGAACCTGTTGAATATCCCCAGATTAATCCCGGGCCGGGTGCTATTTTATCCATGATGTCTCCTGACATCCTTTTAGAGCAGCTAAGAAAAAATATTGAAGCTGTCCCTCATATTGTCGGGGTGAACAATCATATGGGATCAAAGTTAACCTCCCATTCAAACCAGATGAACCAGATTTTTACCATTTTAAAAAAAGAAAATTTATTCTTTGTGGACTCAAGGACCTCAACGAAATCCCAGTGCAAGTCATCTGCAAGATTGCTGAAGGTTAAATTTGCCGAAAGAGATGTCTTCCTGGATAATTTTCAAAACACGGAATATATTGCCGGACAATTAAAAAAACTGATCGACCTGGCAGAAAAACATGGATCAGCCATTGGTATCGGACATCCTTATCAAGCAACCCTGAAAGCGCTTTCAAAGGAATTACCAAAAATAAAAAATAAAGTGAAAATTGTCCGTGCAAGTGTTCTGACAGTCATTCCAGGATAAGGGATTACCCTAAATTGAGTTCTTTACGTAAATTTATATACCAACCGGTTTCCAGATATCTTTATCGCACCATATCCTTGAAAAATTTGAACATGGGGGAAGCACTTTTTCTGATAAATTCGACATGTTGATTTTTTCATCTGTATTGTACATGGGATCCCAGGGCTCTATAATCATGGGTCCATTTGAAGATGGAACAAGACGCGGGGCATTGGGATCACCCCAGGAACGGGTTTGCATTTCTTGTTTCAGTTTATGAAAATTATTGAATTTTAACAACTGGGTCAGCGTTACAGCGGTTGGCGGGCTCAAGGGGACCCTTTCTTTAAGATTTTGTTCAAGCGCTTTTTGAGGGGTCAGCCATATCCCGTGCTTGGTTTCCATATCATCCGGGACACAGGTCTGATTTTCAGGCATGAAAACAATAAAAAACCGGGTATCAAATCTTTTTTTCATCAATTTCGGGGTAATCCAGTGGGACCACCTCCCAAGACTTGAAAAAGACAAGGTCCAGTCTTCTTTCATTATCTTTGTTCTAAACCAGGATTTGGGTAGATCCCTTTTTAATCGAAATGTGCAGATATCCTCGACATCCCTTTTTGTCTTGCCAATACCCGAGGCAATAAAAACCCCGGCTTCTTCAAGGGTTTCCCTGATGGCAGCAATACTGAACCCTAGGACATCTTCCTTGGGAAAGGCAAATCCCCCAAGTTGTCTCTCTATTAAATCCTGCTCCATATCAATGTAGGGAGACCAGGAATCAAACCCAAAGTCTTCAGAATCTGCAACACCTCCGGGGAAAACATACAATCCCCCCATGAATCCTGATTTTGTACTTCTTCTTAAAAGATAAACTTCAAGTTCTTTATTTTTTTCCCTTACAAGAATTACCGTTGAAGCCGGCCTTAACGGCGGAGGTGTTTTTTTTTGATCTGTCATATCATTTCCTGTTCATATTAAATTTTAAAGTCAGGAAAGTATATCCGTCGATATCATCCGGTGTCAATGGGAAACCTATTCAGTATTGAATCTATTATTTTTTCATGATAAAAAAAATAGTAGCGCTTATTGTTTTTTAATTTTTGAATACTTTTGAACAAAATTAAAATTGCACAAAGCGGAACGGTGATAGCTAATGCTATTAAATATAATCTATTTTTGGACCGTTTTCGTTAATTAATGCTAAAAAAAGGTGCAGTTTAATGAAATTCATACCCGCCCAAATTCTTTACTTTACTCGAAGCAGAACAACTAAAAGAAACTTCAAACTTCTATTCAATTTCACTCTGATATTGGCAAGCCTGGTGGTAATATACAGTATTTTGTTTCATTATATAATGCTTTTTGAAGAAAAGGAGTTTAGCTGGATCACAGGTTTTTATTGGACGCTTACTGTAATGTCCACGCTTGGTTTCGGTGATATCACCTTTGCAAGTGATATAGGCAAGGCTTTCACTATGCTTGTACTCCTGTCCGGCATCCTTTTTCTCCTTGTCATGTTGCCCTTTACCTTTATTCAATTTTTTTACGGCCCATGGCTGGAAGCGCAATCAAGGTCCAAAACTCCACGGGAATTACCGGAAAGCACAACAGGGCACGTGATATTGACAAGCTTTGATCCAATAACCATAAACCTTATAGAACAATTGAAGAAATATGATTATAAATATGCAATTCTCGCCCCTGATTTGCAACATGCCTTAGAACTTTATGATCTAAATTATAATGTGGTCCGGGGAGATCTGGGTGATCCGGAAACATATAAGCGCCTCCGCATACAAAATGCCGCCATGGTGGTCGCTAACAACGATGATATGACCAACACGAATATATCCTTTACTGTCAGGGAAATCTCCAATAAAATACCCATCGTTACCAATGCAGATGCAGATAATTCCATCGATATCCTGGAGCTTGCCGGCAGTACTTATGTCTTTCAGTTTATGAAGATGCTTGGAGAATCCCTGGCACGAAGAACCCTGGGAATGAGTATGGGGGCAAATATTATCGGAAAATTTGATGAACTTCTCATTGCTGAAGCACCTGCAATGAGAACACCGCTTGAGGGGAAAACCCTCATTCAAAGCAATCTGAGAGAAAAAACCGGTGTAACCGTTGTAGGACTTTGGGAGAGAGGTCAGTTTAAAATACCGCAACCTGAGACTCGAATTGATTCCACGACAGTGCTCTTACTTGCGGGCTCGGCTGAACAACTTAAAAAATATGACGAGGTCTTCTCTATTTACCGTGTGAATCACGCCGCTGATGCTCCTGTTATTATTTTGGGTGGCGGCCGTGTTGGGCAGGCAGCAGCACAAATTTTGGAAGAGCGACAAATTGTTTATAAGGTTGTGGAAAAGAGCCAAAAATTCATTCAAAATGATAACTATATTCAAGGAAATGCTGCTGATCTTGATACCTTGCATCAGGCCGGCATACAGAAAGCTTCATCTGTCATTATTACCACCCATGATGATTCCATGAATATTTATCTTACCATCTATTGCCGTAAACTGAGATCTGATATTCAGATTGTCACCCGGGCAAATCTTGACCGAAACATATCAAAACTGCACAGTGCTGGAGCAGATCTTGTCATGTCACATGCTTCCATGGGAGCAAATACCATAATTAATCTTCTAAAGCCCAATAAAATACTGATGATTGCAGAAGGATTGAACATCTTCCGCGCATCGGTAAGCCAATCCCTTGCAGGTAAATCTCTTGCTGAAAGTCAAATCCGGAAACAAACGGGCTGTAGCGTAATAGCTATTGGTAAAGAAAATAAATTAAATATTAATCCAGAACCCTCAATTCTTCTCAGGGAGCATGATGAAATGGTCTTGATTGGGACAAGCGATGCAGAAAAACGTCTTATGGACATCTATCAATAATCATGAAAACAGGCTGATAATCCAGGCAATCAATTTATCCAGGAATGTATGACTTAATTTGTATGCACATAAAAAAATAAATTGATGTCTGTAAGGAATGCTGTATAATCCATCCAACTTAATATTGGGATATCGGTTTTTGAAAAATACTTGTTTCATGGATATTTTTCATGGCTGAAAAGTAATAGACCAAAACAATAATTAAAAAAATGATTTAAGGAGCTGGAAATGCCAGTAAAACCAAGTGACAGAGAAGAAGAATATTATGCCCGTCAAGAATTTGAGGAAAAGAAAAAGCGGGAAGAAGAAAAACAAATAAAATTGGAAATTGCGGAAAAACAAAGGCTGAAAGAGTTGCACTTTATGAGATGTCCAAAATGTGGAATGAAGTTGATTGAAATTAACTATCAAGATATTGAAGTAGATAAATGTTCAGGCTGTAGTGGAATTTGGCTTGATGCAGGTGAAATGGAAGCAGTTGCAAAATTAAACCAGAGTGTGCTGAATAAATGGTTTACTACATTTAAAAAATAGAATTAATTACAAAATAGTCATCTGACCAGAGTTCTTCGCTCCAGAGGATTTCCTTTACAGATGGGGGCTCTAATAAATATTGCTCGAATTGTTATGATCCAACAATAATACCATTTGTCAAGGCTACTGCAGCATTGATTTTTAAAAACCTGCGGTGGCTTTCACGCTGAGATTCTGAAAGAGCCGATTCGCTGGGAGGATGGATATATTATACCTTCAAAAAAACCTGGACTGGTTGTTGAGTTGAACGAAGAGGGTGCGGTCAGCAATCCCTATACCGGCAAAGAGCTTCATCTCGAGATGCTGGATAAACCTGTTAATTGAATTGGGGCATAGTATTGTATTGAGGATATCAAACGAGATTTTGGTTTTTTGAAAGTTAATTTAAAAACAGAGGCTCAATCTCTCCTATCCTTTAATGAGGGAACTCTTGATTTTTGCTTGGTGCTCCAACTACCTTGTTTTTGTTCAAACTCCAAATCGGAATACTCTAAAATACACTAGTTATATTATTTACTGGAATTTGGAAAAATTGTCCATATCAATTTCCTGGTTCATATATTTGAATTGAAAGTTCTATTCTGGAAAAACATAATATACCAGATTTAGTGGTTCCCAAATTTCGTTTGGACTGAGCCCTATGAATACTTATAGGCAGCATTGCATTTTGAACCGGACCCCATTAATGGCAAAAGAAATAAACGCCCTTGAAATAAAGGATTTTCTCTTATAATTGTCGTATTTCAAGATTCCAGGTTTGCCTCCAGAAATTCAGAACTAACTCCCCCCTCATCACAAGATGAAGGGGGATCATAAATGGCAACTACAGAAAATATGAAAAAAACATGGATTATTATTTGCCTGCTGGACCAGGCGACGGCGGTGATGGAAAACCGCTGCCGTCAGGTATGCCATCACCTGAATTCGGTGCAGGCCCAGGATTGTTGCCTGCATTGACCGTACCAAAAGCTAAACCCATAAACGTCATTACAACGAAAATCATTATCCACTTTTTCATTTTTACCTCCATGGTTAAGTAATTTGAATCTTGATACAAGTAATTTTTCTTCAAATTTAGATTTGCATATGTCATGCCAATAATTATGGATTTATATAAGTACATAGATTTTAAGAGAAATATGTAACAATTATAGCATAAGAATACATACTATGCTTGTTGAATATCCCCACTTATAATTAAATATCATCATCCTTGTGTATTTGGATGCTACAGGAATAATGACTCTTTCACTATTGATAAATCCATTTCCAAAAACGAGTATTGGAGACACTTTTCAGAGGGCGGTTCAAACCCTGAAAAATAATTTTCAAAATCAGCAACTATAAATTTGTTATATTGGTACCTTTAAAAATAATACAAAAGAATGGCCTATTACAGCGGACATAGCTCCAGTGTAATTTGAATTTATGACATAGTGGTCGCCTCAAAGATCTGGTTTTTTCATTCTAAAATACTTGAGACTATATTTGGTATTCTTAATAATAATGAGATTCAGCAACCTTTGAGATAGGATAATTATCCTTGACCTCAAAAATACTTCCATATGATATAAAAAGTAGCTTAACTGAGTGTCCAAACTTTGGGGTCCACTGTACTTGATGGATACTATGAATATATATATTTCTTTTTAAAAATTCTAAATTTCACATTTATTTCACATTTATTTCACGTCCATTACATGCTTTCTCATTTATACTTTATCCATGATTAATAATAAGGAGTTTAAATCAATGGATAAGAGAATGAAACATCTAAATATTTCGAAGAAAACCATAGTAGCCGCGATAGCGTGTTTTTTGATTATTTCATGTGGTGTTATAGGGATGGCTGGCATGTCAATGTCCCAAAATACACAGGATCAACGAAAAATAAAGCAAAAGGAAGTCGTTGTTGAGACTATACCTGTCGTAAAAGAGGATATAGCAGTTTCTGTTTCAGGCTATGGTCAGGCTAGCCCGGTTAATATAGTTGAAATAAGTCCTCAGATATCTGGTGAAGTTATTGCTAAAACCTCTCTTAAGGAAGGGGAAATAGTCCAAAAAGGTGAGATGCTTTTTCAGATTGATGATACAGATTATGTAAGTACAATGAAAAAGGCTATGATACAGGTTAAACTTCAGAATAATCAGATTGAACAGCTAAAAATTTCCTATGACAGAGACAAGGGGCGTCTTTCAGCAGTGAAACAGAATACAAGCCTTGCCAAATCAAATTTTCTACGACTTAAATCCCTATATACAAATGATCGGGTTGGGACATTATCTTCCATGGATGATGCTGAGCAGAATTATAACTCACTTTTGGATACTGAAAAGACTCTTATCAAATCAATTGATCTTTATCCGCTACAGATAGCTGAAGCGGAAAGCAATCTTGCTGACGCTAATTCAGATTTGCAAGATGCAGAATTAGACGTGGGAAGATGTGTTATCACAGCACCGTTTACCGGGCGGATAAAGGAAATGTCCATTGAAGCAGGTTCTTATATTACTAAGGGTACCAATGCAATAATTCTGTCAGATGACAAGGTACTTGAGATCCAGGTATCCTTGAGCGAAAATGATGCTTTTGAAATTTTAGGCCTTGGGCTGAAAAAAGAGCATACAGATTTTGATTCAGATCTGAACGATATCAAATGCATGGTAAATACAATCACAGGAACAGCCTCTGCAAATTTGCCCGCATCTGTCCACCGGGTAGTGAAATATGATCCTGACTCCAGGACTCTTAAGCTTGCCGTAAGGGTTCTGGAGAACGGCACAGGAACAGCTCAATCAAATATTACCATAATGGACGGTATGTTCTGTCAAGTTTACTTCAAAGGAAGTACTGTAAAAGATATAGTTAAAATTCCAGCCTCCTTACTCAATTCTGACAGTACTATCTATCTTGCACGGGATAAAAAATTAAAAACAATTAATGTTACCAAAGTCATGGAAGATGGCGATCATGTATATATCTCAGGATCATTTGATCCCCAGGATCAAATAATTGTTACTAATTTAGTTAACCCCATTGAAAACACATTGCTTAATATTGCAAATTCACAAGAACAGTCAGGTTTATCTACCTTAGCAGCAAACACTGGAGATATGTAATGGATACTATTATTAAAGCCTTTGCACAAAATCGTGTTTTTGCAAATCTTCTAATGGTTATTATTCTTGTAGCAGGTATATTGTCAGCCAGTACCATGGTCAGGGAAGATATGCCGGAAATGGAAATGGATTTTATTAATATCACCGTAGCATACCCTGGAGCTGACCCGGAAGAAATAGAAGAGGGCATTTCCAGAAAAATAGAAGAGGTAATTGACGGTCTTCAAGGAATTGACGAGTACACATCTACTTCTTCTGAAGGTCAATCCAAAACCATGATTACAGTTATTGACGGGTATGATACTGATAGCCTTTTAGACAGTATCCAGAATGAGGTGGATAGTATCACTACCTTTCCCGAAGATGCAAAGAATCCTTCTATTGTAAGACCCCAGAGACAAAAAGCCGTGATCAGCCTTGCCCTGGTCAGCGAGATGTCGGAAGCCCGGCTCAAAGAATGGGCAGATAGCGTTAAAAAAGAAATTCAGCGTTTACCCGGTGTCAGCCAGGTAAATCTTTCCGGGACAAGAGCCTATGAAATATCTGTAGAGATATCCCAGGCAAACCTTTTAAAATACAACCTCACCATTGATGAAGTGGCAAATATAATTACTGCCAACAGTCTTAATCAATCAGGCGGAACCCTGACAACAAATAATCAGGAAATCAGGCTTCGCACCATTGGTAGAAAGTACACAGGAGACGAACTTGCCGGAATTAAAATCATAAAAAAGGAAAACGGTGAGACACTTTTCCTTGAAGATATTGCTCAAATCAAAGACGGATTTACTCAGAACAATTTGTCCATAAGGGCAAATGGAAATCCTTGTGTGCTTCTCAATGTACTGGCAGGAGATGAGGATACAATTGAAATAGCAGATAAAGTCCGCCAATATCAGGAAGAGACAAATGCTCAACTTCCCGAAGGGTCTGAAATTATAATTCTTTCTGATAATACTGAAAGCACAAGAGCTAATTTAAACATTCTTTTTTCAAATGCTGCCATGGGACTTGTCCTTGTGTTTATTCTGCTATGGCTTTTTATGGATACAACAATATCATTCTGGGCCGGAATGGGTATTCCCATTTCTCTAATGGGCGGGCTTGCTATAGTAAATTTTGCCGGGATTTCTCTTAATAAAATAACTCTTTTCGGACTTATCATGGTTCTGGGGATCGTTGCAGATGATGCGATTGTTGTGGGGGAATCCATATTCTATCACAGGAAAAACGGGGCATCTCCCCTGGATGCTGTTGTCAAAGGAGTGTCTGAAGTGGGTATGCCGGTTATTGCGGCTATTTTAACAACGGTCGTAGCTTTTATTCCACTTTACAATATTGATGGTATGATGGGGAAATTCATTGTAGCCTTGCCCACAGCAGTGATTGCCTGTCTAACCATTTCACTTATTGAATGTATGATGCTGCTGCCTGCCCATTTATCAAATTTAAAAGATATGAATCAGAAACCTGAAAAGAAAAACCAAATATTATCTTTGATTGAAAGATTTCACAATTTTACGGTTAACAGTATGGAATGGTTTGCTCAGAAAATTTATTTACCGGCCTTAAAACAATGCATAAGATTTCGATATATTTTTGTCAGTTTGTGTGTTGCTATCCTGTTTTTATGTGCAGGTCTTGTAACAGGAGGGGTAATCAAGTTTAATGTCTTCCCCAAGCAGGCATCCAGTATCGTTGTTGCATCGGTTGAATTCCCGGAAGGGACTTCTTTTGAAACTACTAAGAAAGCTGTCCAGCAATTGGAAGTTGCGGCCCAGGCGGCTGCCGATTCAGTGAGAAATGCTTCTGATAAGCCATTGATAACAAATATGCTGGCTACAATAGGCCAGGCCGCAGGAGAAAAAGAAGGAAGTCAGAGTACAGCTTCTCCCCATATTGGAGGAGTAAGAGTTACCCTGATAGACCCTGCAGAGAGTAAAATCCATTCAAATGATTTTATATTGGCCTGGGAAAAGGCTGCCGGTAAGATTGCAGGTGTTCAATCTCTTGATTTCTCTGCATCAAACAGCGGGCCTCCTGGTGCACCCATTGAAGTCTGTATTCAGGGAGAAAACCTGGATAATATCACGGCTGCTGCGGATCAGATGATTGAAAAATTACAGACCATTGACGGAGTGTCACAGGTTTATTCCGACAATTCCCCTGGTAAAAATGAGCTTACCCTGCGTATGAAAAAAGAAGCTGAGTACCTGGGGCTTGATTTGTCTGACCTCAGCAGTCAGATCTATAGTGCTTATTACGGGGCAGAGGCTTTGAAGATCCAACGCGGAAATGATGAAGTTGAAGTCAATGTGCGCTTTACAGAAGACGAACGCAAAACCGGATCAAGCATTAAAGATTATAGGGTCAAAACAGGGGATGACACCTGGGTGCCTTTATCAGCTGTTGCAGACATAATTTATGGACCGGGGTTCTCAACCATTACAAGGAAAGACGGGTATCGTCAGGTCACGGTTTCTGCCAAGGTCGATACTTCAAAAATAGTTGCAGGCGAGGTTACGTCCTCTTTTCAGAATGGGATTTTTAAAGAAATCAGTGATCAATACCCGGATGTCCGCATTGTTCTCGAAGGAGATGCCAAACGATCATCTGATACATTCAGCGGTCTATATATCTGGGTTCCCATTGCCATAATGGGCATGTTTGCAATTATTGCCACAATGTTCAGATCTTATATCCAGCCGATACTTGTTTTGTTTACCATCCCTTTCGGACTTGTAGGAGCCGTGTTTGGTCATTTTGTAATGGGTCACATGCTGTCTCTGCTATCTGTTTTTGGAATGGTTGCTCTCACAGGAGTAGTAGTCAACGATGCAATTGTCCTTATTGAACGGATAAATAAGAATTTGACCGAAGGCATGGAATTCTTTAATGCCATATTTAAAGGTGGTACCAGGCGCTTCAGGGCAGTCATGTTGACCTCAATAAGTACCATTGGAGGGCTCCTCCCCCTGATCCTTGAGACCAGTCAACATGCACAGCAATTGATCCCCATGGCCATTTCACTTGCCTTTGGAGTTGCCTTTGCAACGATTTTAACTTTGGTTATGATTCCATGCCTTTATACTATTGTTAACGATGCCCGGTATGGTTTTGCTTTACTGAAAGGTCAGAAAGAGGTGTCTCGTAACTCTCTGGAACCTGCATTCCAGCGCAACGATAATAATACCATCATTCCACAGTTAATATAATTAAGAGGAAAGTCAATGAAACACAAATCAATACATAATATATATTTCTGGACTTTGGTTATGGCAATAATGATTGTGCCTTTGCTGAATATAAATGTCCGGGCAGACCAGAATAATTTAGAAGATATTTCTGATTCATCTGGATCACTATACGCTTCAAAAGAAAGTTCAACTGAGATTAATCTTCTGACATTATTGAGAGCAAAACAAATTGCTTTAAAGAATAATCCTTCCCTTGCTTCTGCATTGGAGAATGTTAACCAGGCCAAAGAAGTTATTAACCAGGCAAGGGCACAGTATTTCCCCACCCTATCAGCCACTGCAGGTGTAGACTATACAGAAGAAACAGGTAGCAGTAATGCTGACTATGATGAAAATACATATACTAAAAAATTATCAGTGACCCAGACCCTTTTTGATGGTTTTTACACAAAGTATTTGAATCTTTCAGCCAGGTACAGGGAAAAGATGAGTGTGGTAGCTCAGGATGATGCAAAAAGGCTTTTGTCCTGGGCCGTTGCCCAGGCTTTTTTAAACACCCAGCTGGGTTATGAGAATATAAAAACTGCCCAGGCAGATATGGATTTTAATCGGGGACAGGAGATTGAAGCTATTGCTAAAGAAAAGGCAGGTACAGGTTCATTCAGTGATGTTCTGAATTTTAAAACAAAAGTTAATTCGGCAAAGTCTTCTCTTTTAAGTGCTCAACAGGATCTAAATGAATCAATACATGGCCTTGCAGCACTTCTTGGATACAAGGATGCCTGTCTCCCGGAAGGAATGAGTATTGCTCCTTTGACTTCTGAAGAATCGGATTCAGATCTGTCTGGGCTGAAGTATTCAGTATCTGACCTTGACATGGAAACTCTGCTTTCAAATCGCTCTGATATTCAAGAGACTATGTTATCTATTAAGGATGCAGAAGCCGGCATTAATATGGAGAAAGCATCATATTTCCCCACAATTTCCCTTACAGGGTCTTATGGTACAGCTACAGCTGAAAGTTTTCATGATACTGACAGTGTCGCTGCCTCTGTCGGTGTTTATGTCAGTTTTGATATTTTTTCTGGTGGTACGACAAAATCATTGGTACGACAGGCACAAGCTGAAAAGCGCGGGCTTGAGAAGACCCTTGAAGATGCAAAAAATACAGCTGTATCTAATATAAAAATCTCACTAAATAATATAACAACGGCACAGGAACAGCTGACGCTTCAAGAAGAAAATACCAGTCTGATAGAAAAAACACGGGATCTGGTTGAAAAAGAATTCAATGCGGGTATTGTTTCTCTGGTACGGCTTAATGAGGCTCAGAATGATCTGGTGAATGCCATGGGCGATCTTTCCAAAGCAAGAGTTTCACTAATCCTTGCTTTTGAAAAGTTTGACTATTATATTGGAAAAAATACCAGTCGAATTTAAAAGAGGTTATATGAAAAAGAATATCAGAGTGCTAATTATAGAAGATAATCCTGATATCGTGGATAATATGGTCGACTTTCTGGAGTCAAAAGGTCATATTCTGGATTTTGCCATGGACGGAATAGGAGGGCTGCATCTTGCGTTGACAAATGATTATGATGTTATTGTTTTAGACATTATGCTGCCTGGTATGGATGGTATCACCCTGTGCAAAAAATTGCGCATTGAATCAGACAAGAGTGTTCCTGTAATCATGTTGACAGCCAGAGATACACTTGAAGATAAACTTTTAGGGTTTGATTCTGGTGCTGATGATTATCTTGTTAAACCTTTTGCGTTAAAGGAACTGGACGCAAGGATAAAAGTTCTGGCAAAGCGCCGTATGGTTGACAGCAGGGTTTTGACAATAGCTGATCTTCAAATGGATCTTGGAAGTTATGAAATAAGTCGCCAGGGCAAGAGTATTACTTTAAACAATACATGTATTTCTATTCTAAGGCTTCTAATGGAGTCTTCTCCCAATGTGGTTTCCCGACAGGACATGGAAAATAGTTTGTGGGGAGATATGCCACCCGGTAGCGATGTCCTGCGAAGTCATGTATACACGTTAAGGCAAAAAGTTGACAAGCCCTTTGACCATGCATTAATCGAAACTGTCCATGGCATTGGTTTCAGGATAAAGGAATCATAATGAAATTTTATCAGAGCATCCGGTTCAGGATCGTTGTCGGTATACTTTTGTTCGGCACTATTCTGGTCACTCTCAATGCCGGTATTACCTTTTTTGTAATGGGCAAAAGTATGTCCGGGATGACCATTGATCTCCTTGATACAGAGGTTGATTCTTTTTTATATAAATATGAAAAAGATAAGACCACCCCTTTGCCCCATTCTAAATATATTAATATGTACGAAGGGATTGATAATGTACCTGAACACATGCAAGAAATGTTAAAAAATCTTCCTTCAGGAATACACTCAATTCAACTTCAGGACAAAAGACATCCTGCCCACGTAGGCATAATACAACTGCCTGATAAAGATATTCCCTACATTATGATTTTTCACGGCAGGGAATTTTTCGAGGAAAATGATTTTCTGCGACCCAAGGAAGTTTTCGCAATCACGCTGGCACTTCTACTTATTCCAGGCATTATCATTGGTTATATAACTTCAAAGATACTTTATAAACCCGTAATTCAACTAATGGACCAGATCAAAAATCTGAATCCTGAAGATTTACCGAACCAGTTTCCCTTTAAGCATTCTTCAAATGAAATAGGGAGACTCACTCGAACAATAGAGGCAACTATGAATAGGATAAAATCTTTTATTCAACGGGAAAAACAATTTACAAGGGATGCAAGTCACGAGCTTAGAACCCCTTTGACCATTGTCAAGGGGGCAGTAGAAATCATGGAACAGCAACCAGAACTTGAGACCAATCCATTGTTGAGAAAACCCCTGAAAAGGATCTCACGATCCATGGAAGATATGCAAACAACAATTGAAACCTTTCTTTGGCTTGCAAGAGAAGATAATGAAACCTTGGAAAGCTGCCTGGTTGAACCTGTAGTAAGAAAAGCAATATCAGATAACCGGCATCTCATAGAAGATAAAGAAATTGATTTTCACATTGACGTACTCAATGATAAATCAGTGCAAGTCAAGGAAGAGATTCTTTATATTGCAGTAATAAATCTTATCAGAAATGCACTTTATTTTACAAAAAAAGGTTTAGTAACTATTACTATTGATGACAAATACATCAGCATACAGGATACTGGTATGGGTATTGAACAAGATAAGCTTGCATCAGTTACCCAAGCCCACGTTAAAGGAGAACAGAGTCAGGGCTTTGGTCTTGGGTTGAGCATTGTTTCACGTCTATGTAAACGTTTTGGCTGGGAACTTGTAATTGAAAGTATGTCCGGGCAGGGAACCCAAGCTAAAATTATGTGGCAGGATACTTAAAATAAAATGTATAGAATTTTATCTTTCATCTATAGCCAAAGCCTTGATCATAAGAGTCCATCGAGCATATGAAATAAAAGTAAAAATTATCTGATATTTAAGAGATGAAGGATTAAATTTATTGAACTAAACCTAAAGAAGATCTGTCTCAATTGTGAGACGCGTCTCTATGGGGATTGTAATGCTTGGATTTGTGGATGCTGGATAATTTTGTTTTAAAAAAATGTTTTTCATGATCAATCACATTTTTTTTTCTTTTTCTAATACTGATGACTGATTTTGTAATCATTGACTTCCTTTTTGAACGGCATTGTCTACTGCAGGCGCAGCTATCCAGTTGCAATGATAACGCATAAAGAAAAATATCAACTCCCAAATACAACCGGGCTATGTTGTGTTTTTAAGGGAAGTTAAATTCAATCGTTCAAAAAATCCAGGGCCAGTTTGTTCTGGGATTTTAAGCATTTTATTCAGCTTTCCTTTTTTGCAGAAAGGACATGTGGAAATATCCAGGCCGGACAAATCCAACATGAGATCCTTTGCCGATTTGCTTGATAAATTATCAGGTATGGTGTCCTGCCCCAGAATCTTTCGACATTTTAACAAGTTTCCTTTTTTGCAACGGTTTGCCAGAAATCCACAATGACGAATCCGCATAAACTTTTTAGGCAGAGCATGGAGAAGAAAACGCCGGATAAATTCATTGGCATCAAGGGTCATGGTTTTTTTTGTATCATTATTTTTACGATCTTTATATGAGAATGTAACTGTGTTGTTTTCCATGCCTAAGATCCGGTTGTTTGAGATAGCGACTCTGTGTGTGTATCGCCCCAAATACTCCAGCACCTGTTTAGGACCGCCAAATGGCTGTTTTGAATAGACAACCCATCCTTTTGAAAATAATTGCCTTTTCAATTTCCTGAACCCTTCATTAGTCCCGATATCAGCGATCTTGCCGGGGAAAATCAGGTCATTAAGTTGGAATGCCTTTTCCATTAGCTCCATGAATTTACCCTTGAAAACCTTTGATAGAGCTTTAACTGGAAATAAAAATTTCTTTTTAGAATGTATCCATCGCTCGCCGTCATGAGAAAGATATCCCGCCGGTATCACACAGTGAAGATGGAAATGATCACGAAGCTTTTGATCCCAGGTGTGAAGAATTGAAGTAAATCCTATTTTACCGCCCTCCTTGTATCTGGATTTTGGGTTTTCAGCAAATTCTTTTAATGTTGCTGATACAGCCCTAAAGAGGATGTCCAGTATAATCTTTTTGTTGCAAAGAATGACCAAATTAAGCTCATGAGGCAGGGTAAACACATTGTGGAAATATGGAACACAAAGGAGTTCTGCCTGCCTTGCTTCAAGCCATCTTGCTTTAGTAAGCGCCTGACATTTAGGGCAATGACGATTACGGCAGGAATTGTAAGAATTTTGTGTTTTCCCACAAGAATCACAGACCTCAACATGCCCTCCTAAAGCTGCAGTTCGGCAAATTACTATAGCATTCATGATTTTGTAATGTTCCAAGGGGATAGGATGCGATTCAATGTATGCTTTGCCATATTTGCAAAAAATATCTGCCATCTCAGGCATTTTTTTATCACTGATTGAATTAGCTATCTTTACCATCCGGCACCTCCACAATCGATGATTTATTATATCTATCAAAAGGGCTTTTTATCTTTTTGATACCATTTGCAGTAAGACGTAAATAAATCATAGTAGTTGAAATTGAGTTATGCCCCAGAAATGTTTTTATTGAATACAAATCAACGCCGTCTTCGAGAAGATGGTTTGCAAATGAATGCCTCAGTGAATGGATGCCTTTGCCAAGTTTAAGACCGGCTCTTTTTTTTGCTTTATCAAATATTTTCCATGCCATATTTTTGGTTAAGGGCTTGTGAGGATTGCCTGTAGGGTAAAACAGATATTCTTTTGGGTGATAGCGTTTCCAATACACCCTTAAATCTTTTAGCAATTTGTCGGACAGAAGGGTATATCGGTCTTTGTTGCCTTTGCCCTGCTCAACTCTGATCAGCTTACGGCCCGATTCAATATGTTCAGTCTTTAGTGATGTTACTTCACTGACACGCTGTTGATTGCCTCTTTATCCTGGCTAAAATTTCCTGATTATTTTAAACAGATT
>CAYWGN010000060.1:0-21570 GCA_964457495.1 uncultured Desulfobacula sp. | reverse complement strand
AATTATAAACTTTTTTGTTCAATTGAGGCGACAACTACCCTGACACATAGGGATGTCAACACTGAAGACAACGCGAGAAATATTCTTTTGAGGACCAGCATTCTTATCGCAAAAGAAAATTTTCCAGTGGGTGCTGGATTTGGTAGGTTCGGAGGAAATATTGCGAGTCAATATTACAGCCCTCTTTACTATAAATATGGATTAAATACGATTTATGGTCTTGAAAAAAATGGGAAATATTTAAATGATACCTTTTGGCCTTGTATATTTGGTGAAACAGGTATATTGGGGACTATATTTTATATATTATTGCTTGGTGATTTATTTTTTTTATCTCTTAATCTATTAAAAAAAACATTTAATTCTAAGCTCTTATCGGCCAATAGTATTTTTTTTATATGGACGCATTTGTTATTTTTAGCAGCTTTAATTGATTCAGTTGCACAACCTATTTTTACAAAAAACCCACAATTTTTTCTTATATTTTTAGTATTAGGTTATGCAAACAAATTGTCCTCAAAAAAACAGACTAATTAAATAGGTTGGTGTAAATCATGGTAGATAATTCTAAAGCAACAATTTTGAGCCGTTTTCTTAAGCCAGTTTTATTTACTATCGCAGAAAAAAAAATTCCTTATTGTATTTGTGGGAATTATAATCATTTACCATACTATACGGATAACGATGTCGATATCTGGACAAAAAAACCCAAAAGAGTCCTTCAAATAATTAAATATATCTGTATACAACAACAACTAAAGATTTATTTAATAAATAGTAATGCAACCGGCACCAATATTTTTATTTGGACCCAAGCAGAGAATGAATCGATGATGATCCATCTCGATATCCTAGCTGAATGCAGATGGTATGGCATCTTCCCCTTGGTAAAATCTGAGGTCATAGAGTGTAACAGGAAAACCTATAACACCCTTTATGTTGCAAATGAAACCATAGATGCTGCCATGCATCTTATGTACCCGCTTTCGCACTTTGGTGTGGTTATAAAAAAATATTACCGCGATATTAAAAGTGCGTCTATTGATGATAGCTTTTGGAATATCATTAAGAATGGATGGGGAAATTCGTTCAGTAATAAGATAAAACCTTTAGTCGAAACGGGTGATTGGTCAGGCCTTGAGCAAGTTTTTGCCCAAAACAGAAAAAAATTAATTTGGAACTCCATTCGTAATGCGAGATGGCCGGAATTTAAATCTTTGTTTTCCTTTATTTTTTCTAATCTCCAGCGATTATATAAACCAGCAGGACTTTTTATCGCTTTTGTTGGTCCGGACGGATGCGGAAAGACCACCGTTCAAAATAGTTTGGAACCTTTTTTTAAAAAGGGATTCACAAAAGGGAAAATTAATCGATTTTACTGGCGTCCTTTTCTACTCCCTCGAATAAAAGCAATATTTTCCAGAGGAAAAAACACTCAGTTTAATGATGTCGATGAACCTGCTGCCAGATTGGAGTTACGAAAAGTTAACCTATGCAAAAGGCTATTACATTGTGTCAAGCTCATCTATTACTGGGTAGACTATATTATAGGACGCGTTAAATATCAGGGTGCTTGGTCAAGAGGAGGGGTTGTTTGTTTTGATCGCTACTGGGATGATCTTTTAGTTTTCCCAGAGCGATTTGGCTTAAATGTCCCCAAGTGTTTAGTTTGGGCTTTAGGAATCTTTGTTCCAAAGCCGGATATTGTTTTCTACCTTCATGCTGAACCAGAAGTTTTAAACGGTAGGAAATTAGAACTCCCCCTTGATGAAATGAAGGCCCAGGTAGATCATTATAAAAATTTATCCCGCCTGAATAACAATTATGTAGTAATTGATGGTGATCAGTCACGGGATGACGTTTTATCAGCTGTCATCCAAACCTGTCTTAAAAAAATGTCAAAGAGGTACCGACAAAGATCATGAACGATTCTCGATTTATCTGGATGCAACATTTTTCAACGGACCGATCACGGATTACGATTATCATCCCAAAAGAAACAACAGCATCGGGACTATTAGCATTAAAAGAACTCTGGAAAGACAAAATGTATCCAACGGTGGTTGAAGCTGAGCAATGCTGCTATCCCTTTACTCCTTTATCGGAAAATGATATTGAAAAATTGGAATGCGACACAATTGTTTATCTAATTCAAAGCCGAGAATCATCTAAAGCGATAAAAAGAAAACTTATTAGTAAAAGTCAGCATGCTATAGCAGAATATTCTGTTTTTCCTAACTGGAAAAACCCTCGCTGGTTTATCCCTGAATGGCGCTCTTTATTACCCGGTTGTATGTCAAGAATGATCCAGCCTTCGACTCTCATTGCTCGGACCGCTGTTATTGTCCTAAGAGTATTAAAGGCCATACAGCGGCCTCATTTGGTTTTCCCATGTCGTCTTATTGTAGCTTATAAAAATAAAAAACCCGATCGATCAATTATTAACTTTTTTCAAAACCAAAAAGATAGAATAACCACTGGAGTTATATACGCAGGGTCATATGGTCCTTTACAGAAATTTACTGTGGAACTTTTTAGGGACAATGAGTCACCTTTCGGATATGCGAAGTTTGGGCACAACGAATACACTAAACAAGCTATCCTAAACGAACAGACTATTTTAAAAAGGCTTGCAAAACTGTCTCTGAAAAGAATGAAAACCCCCATACTTATGCAAATCAAACATCCAGAAATACTTGACAAGCAAATTCTTACAGTTGAAACACTTGAAGGTGGGAACCCCATAAATCGAGTCACAGATCCACTTATTCATGGGCTGGTGGAGTTATATATTGCCACTGAAAAGAATGATGGCATATCACTTAAAAGTTATATTACAAACCAATCTAAATCTCTAATAGAGATAGACTGTACATGTCTTCATGGGGATTATAACAAAATTCGAGATAATGTTGTTGTTATACTTGAGGGTTTGCTTTCTCATACTAGCGAATCTATTATGTTACCGCTTGCGCTTAGTCATGGCGACTTCACTCGATGGAATGTGAGAGCTGATAAAAAAACGATATATGTTATTGATTGGGAGGAAGCAGCAATGAGACCTCCTGGGCACGATCTACTTTACTTTTTATTAGCAGAATATATTCTTGCTGCACAAAATACACCCGAAAAATGTGCCAAACTAATTAACCAGGAGATTATGCACGGACTATTAGTTCGTTTCCTCACCATGATTAATGGGAAGGATAAAACAAACGCAAGGCAACTTGGTATTTTATTTTTTGTTTCAACTATTATTTCCACTGTTTGGCATGCCGAACGACACATAAAAATGGGCTATCCTGTTAAAAAAAATCTTTTCGAAATAATTAATATGGCCTATCTTTCTGTACAGCATTTGGTTGGAGACTCAAATTTTGACTAATATAAATCCTCGTAGTGTAGCCCATTTTTCATGGGGTGCTGAAAGAATTTACTATATTAGCAATGTTTTTTACCATAAAAATAAATTGCTACGTTTAATTTCACTTTTTCTTAAGCGTATAAATCAAATATTATTCCATGTGAATATCCCACCGCAAGTTTCTATAGGGAAAAGACTCGAATTACCTCACGGAGGATTTGGAGTAGTCATGCATTCCGATACAAAAATCGGTGATGATGCAATAATATTTCATAACGTTACGATTGGGAATGGAGGAGCGCGTATAGGAGATAGAGTCTATATTGGTACGGGCGCAGTAATTATTGGAGCGGTTAAGATCGGGAACGATGTCACAATTGGAGCGAACGCAGTGGTAAACTTTGATATTCCTAATAATTCCACCGTTGTTATTCAAAGAGTTAAAATAATAGGTAAAAACGGACCTGCAACGCCTAAAAATGAGATCAATGAAAATTTTATTTACAAATAAATTTTTCCATCTCAATGGTGGTTCTGAAACTGTTTTTTTCCAAGAAAGAAGTTTTTTTACTCAAAACAACTACGAGATCATTGATTTTTCTATGAAAGATGATAGGAATATTAATTCGCCTTTTGCAGATTATTTTATCCCCAATATCAACTATCAAAAAAGTAGTGGTATAAAAAAACAAATCCAGCAGGCTTTTTCTTTTGTTCATTCATCATTAGCTGTTAAGAACATTCAGGCATTAATTGAAAAAGAGAAACCATCGATTGCGCATCTTCATAATATCTATCACCAACTTACACCTTCTATTATTCCTATATTAAAAAAATATGGGGTAAAGGTTCTCTTGACACTTCATGATTACAAGTTGGTGTGTCCCAGCTATCTGGCATTAAAGAATGAAAAAATATGTGAAGAGTGCAAAGGAACTCATTTCTGGAAGCCTGTTACTACAAACTGCCAAAACTCATATGCGCAAGGGTTTCTTCTCTCTGCAGAAGCTATATTCCATAAATGGAAAGGCAGTTACGATGATGTTGATTTATTTCTGGCACCCAGCCAGTTTATGGCTGATCAGATAAACCAGAGAATTCCATCTAAAAAAATTCAAGTATTACACAACGGTATAAATATCGAAGAATATCAGCCCAATTACAATGATCAGGGCTATGGACTTTATTTTGGTCGATTATCCAAAGAAAAGGGTATTGAAACACTTTTGAAGGCGCACATGAATATGCCTCATTCATTCCCATTAAAAATTACCGGTACTGGACCTTTAAAAACTGTTCTTAGCAAAAAATACTCAAATGTAGAATTTCTTGGCTACAAATCCGGACAGGAATTAAATACATTGATTGCCAATGCAGCCTTTGTCATTGTCCCTTCAGAATGGTATGAAAATTGTTCAATGGTTATTCTTGAATCCATGGCTTTCGGAAAACCAATCATCGGCAGCAGTACAGGCGGTATTCCTGAACAGATTGAGGATGGCAAAACGGGTTTCCTGTTTGAAATGGGAAATGTGGAAGAGCTATCAAAAAAAATGACACAACTTGCAAATGACACAAAACTGCGACAATATTTTGGCAAGAATGCCAGGAATAAACTTGAAAATGAATATTCATTAAATGAGCATTGTCAAAAATTGGAAAATTTATATAAAGATTTATTATAATAGGAATACTATGGAATCTTGTTTAATCGTTACATACCGTTGCAATGCCAAATGCTATATGTGCAACACCTGGCAACACCCCAGCAAAAAGACGGAAGAATATTCACCAACCTTGGTTGAAAAGATACCCGATGGCTTGAAATTTATCAATATTACTGGCGGCGAACCATTTTTAAGGGATGATCTTGAAGACATTATTAACATTGCCGTTAAAAAATCAAAAAGAGTCGTAATCAGCAGCAATGGCTATTTCACAAAAAAAATGATTAAAATGGCTGAAACCTTTGGTAACAAGGTCGGATTTAGAATTTCTATAGAAGGATTACCGGCCGCCAATGATGAACTTCGCGGATTAAAAAATGGCTTTGATCACGGCATTAGGACGCTTGTCGCCCTGCATAGTATGGGCATTAAAGATATCGGTTTTGGGATGACTGTTTCTGATCGCAATGCCAAAGACATGTTGGAATTATACCACCTGGCAAATGCTATGGAACTTGAATTCGCAACAGCCACAACCCATAATTCATTTTATTTCCATAAAGAGGATAACAATTATATAGATCCGGATATGATTGCAGGAGAATTTGAAAAAATAGCCGTTGCATTACTGAAAACAAACAAGCCTAAAAACTGGTTCAGGGCGTATTTTAATATGGGACTTGCAAATAAAGTTAAAGGTGGTAAACGGCCACTTGATTGCGAAGTTGGAACCGATGTTTTTTTTATGGACCCTTATGGTAGTATTTTACCCTGCAATGGATCTGAGAGACCAATGATAATGGGAAATTTGAACACTCAATCTTTTGAAGATATATGGAGAGGAAAAAAAGCTATTTCGGTTCGAGAACAAGTAAAAACCTGTAATAAAGAATGCTGGATGATTGGCTCTGCATCTCCAGCTATGAAAAAAAATATTTCGACCCCATTAACATGGGTACTCAAGAATAAACTTCGAGTTTTAAAAAAGTGTAATACGAATATAAGGCTCGATTCCATTAAACGCTAATCATCTATAATTTTTGAAGAATAAAAAACTGAACAAATCTACTGTGAAGGTCTAATAATAAGGCGAGTATTATGTTAACCCAAATAAAGCATACATTAATGAGAAAAAGTAGAAAAAAAATATAAAGACTTAATTTATTTCTCTAACCCCAATATAAATACAACTATTTTGGATGTTGGAGTTGCTGACAGAGAATACTCACCTTATGACAATTATTTAGAAAAAACATATCTAAAGTTATCTAAAGTTACTGCTCTCTCAATTCAAGATTTAAACGAATTCCCGGATAGATACCCGGAAGTTGAGATCGTTACTTATGCCGGAGGAAAATTTCCATTTTTAGATCTACAATTTTCAATTGTCCATTCAAATGCGGTGATCGAGCATGTTGGTAACACATACTAACAATTTGATTTTATAGGAAAATGGCTCATTTTGATTTTATTATTACTAAACTTGGAAAAGGATGGGCGGCTAACAATTATATGAATTTGCTAACCCGTAAAGATCTTGTAATCTTAATGAAAAAAGCGACAATTTCCGATTTTGAAATAATTCCCTATAAAATTAGTATCTTCCAATTTCAATATATTGTTTGGAGCAATCTGTAATTTGAAGATCTTTGTTACAGGGACCAGGGGGGTACCGGATATTCCGGGTGGTGTTGAAAAGCATTGCCAGGAGGTTTATCCATTAATTGCTGATTTGGGGCATGAAGTCTATATTGCAACACGCAAACCTTATGTTGCTACAGAACAAAATAGCTGGAAAAACATAAAACTTATCCATATATATGCACCCAGAATCAAAAGTTTTGAAGCGATAATTCATACATTTCTGGCTGTTATTAAAGCATGGAAGTTAAAAACAGATATCATCCATATACATGCTGTTGGACCTGGCCTTATGGTTCCTTTCGCCAAAATGCTTGGATTAAAAGTTGTTGTTACCAATCACGGCCCTGACTATGATAGACAAAAATGGAGCAAAACTGCAAAACTCATGTTGAGATTAGGTGAATACCTTGGTTCGAAATCTGCTGATGGTGTCATTGTTATCTCTACTGTTATCCAAAATATCATAAAGAAAAGGTGCAATAAAGGATCCCACATTATATATAACGGTGTTCCTGTTCCAAAGCTGTCAAAGAAAACTAATTTCCTCGATAAGATTGGCGTAAAACCTGAAAATTATATTATTGCTGTCGCGAGATTCGTACCTGAAAAAGGCATTGACCTTCTTATTAAAGCGTTCCAAATGATTAATACCAAATACAAGCTTGTTGTCGCCGGCGATGCAGACCATGAAACAAAATACAGTAAAAACCTGAAACAAATGATTGATGAAGACGATAATATCATCAGAACTGGATACATTACAGGAAAACCCTTAATTCAGCTTTTTTCCCATGCAGGACTTTTTGTGCTGCCCTCATATCATGAAGGCCTTCCAATAGCTTTGCTTGAAGCAATGAGCTATGGCCTTTCCGTTCTTGTATCTGACATCCCGGCAAACCTTGAGGTCGGTCTTTCGAAAAATAGATATTTCAAATGCGGGGATGTTAATGCTTTGAGAAAGAAAATGCTGTATCATATTGCCAATAAGATTTCTAAAGATGAAAAAATGTATTTCCGATCACAAATAGAAGAAAAATATAATTGGGCAAAAATAGCTGAACAAACAATTAAGGTTTATGAAGAAACACTCACCAAATAAAGAAATGGAGATCATTCTTTGTTGCGCAAGTACTAATCTTGAGACTTTTCAAATTGAAAGACTTAAAAAGTTTGTAAAAGATAAGATTGACTGGCAGCCTGTTCTTAATCTTGCGATTGAACATGGCCTGGTTAACTTTCTTTATTATAATTTAAAAAATACTGATAAGGAGCTTATACCCAAAGATATTTTAAGCAAATTACAAAGCTTATATTTTCAAAACAGCACCAGGAACCTGGCCTTAAGCGCCAGCCTTATTAAACTGTTGAATCTGCTAAAAGAAAACAATATTGATGTTGTACCTTTTAAAGGACCTGTTCAAGCTCAATTATTGTACAATGATCTGGGTCTCAGGTCTTTTTCAGATCTTGATCTTCTTGTAAAAAAGGGCGATGCCGTAAAAGCAAAAGATCTTCTAATATCCCATGGATTCAAAACAGATGTTGAAATACCGAATCAGCAAATAAAAACATATCTTGAAAAAGAGAATTTTTTCCAACTGGCAAACAAATCAGAAACGATTAATATTGATTTACATTGGGAAATTACCGGCAGGTATTCTCTGAAACCAATTTATTATGAAGATCTGGAAGATCGATTTGAACAGATTGAAATTTTAGGGAAAAACATTGTCACACTGTCCATTGAGGATACGTTGATCCATCTTTGTATCCATGGCACAAGCCATTGCTGGGAAAAATTAGAATTAATATGCTCTGTAGCAGAAATTATAAAATCAAAAACAATAAATGACTGGGATATGGTCATTGAAAAAGCAGGCTTGTTGAAATGTAAGCGGATGGTATATCTTGGATCAATACTTGCGGAACAGCTGTTTGAAGCTAGCTTACCAAAAAATCTTAAAAATAAAATTGATACCGATAGTGGAATTCAAAAGCTCGCAAAAAAAGTCATTGAAAAAATCATGAATAAAACACCAGCATACGCAGAAAGCCTAAGCTGGCGGTTTTCATCAATCCATTTTTCGGTCCGGGACAGTATATTTGATCAAGTCAGATATGCTATTAGACTTTTTTTCCTGCCCACGATTCGGGAATGGGATAAATATCCTCTACCTACCAATATTTTGTTTTTGTATTATATAATTCGTCCTTTCCGGATCTTGTCCGGTTTGATGCAAAACTTAAACATATTCTCATCAAACAATATTATCAGTGCTTCTTTACACAGATATAGTTTTTTTATGAAAAAAAAAGAAATGGCTGGTAATAGTTTATTAATTGCTATTTTTTCAGATCTTCCTATTAGAATAATAAATAAAATCTGGAGCAAATATACAGAATTCATAAATCTTTATTTGTTTAACAAATTTATCAATAATTCACGATTCAATAAATTCCAGTGTTTACACAGGGATAAATTAGGACACCATTATTATTTAATTGTAATGCCTAGAATACTCCATTTACTAAAACCATGTCTTGAACTTCTCCCTGATGATGTCAATTTTTTTTTAATATTAAATGGAGTCGATAAAAAAGAAAGTGAAATGTTACAACAAAAATTCAGCAAGTACCCTATGCTTCATTTAAAATTATTTCCAAAGACAAGCCTACCGCACGGCAGGATGCTAAATCTTTTTTTTGAAAACAATGATAAAAATTTTGGAATTATTGATTATGACCTTTTTGTTTTTAACAATAAAATTTTTAAAGCCATTGAACTTCGCGAAAATGAATTTGTTGCTGGGATTTATAAACTAAAAAATAAAAAAGCCGGCCTGGTTTTCCCTACCACTCATTTCATGTTCTTCAACACAAAACGTATAAAACAAATAATGAAAAAATATAAAATTGGCGCCCAAGAGTACAAAAGAATACCTTTCAGGCTTAAAAAAAAATTGCTTTCTATAAATTTAGGATATCATAATTTTTTAAAAGATTACCTGTACTATTTTGATACATTGAACCTGATTATGGCAATGGCTTTTTACTCAAAGCACTCTGCCAGAATTCTTTCTATAAATAAAAATGACTGTTTTCATATTGGAGGAAATTTGCGAACGAGCAATGAGAATTATTTGGAAAATTTGAACTTAAAAATTAAAAAGTCACTTCAAACAAAATAAAATTTATTGGTACTATAACGTTGCAATCAAACAACAATCTTTGGGGGGGAAATGCTTAAAGAACACAGTTCATTAACCCTGGATATGCAGAAAACCATTGATATTGCGATTACCGGATTTTCTTTTATTGCTGCATATTTTATTAAAAGAAATCTGTTACCAGGATCATTGAGTAATCTTGCCATTAGCCCCAACTATTATATTGTTCTTCTGCTGATTGTGATTGCCTGGTTTATTTCTTTTAAATGGATGGGCATGTATATGTCCTATCGTGAGCAACCTTTCTGGCAATTTTTCACCACGATTTTAAAATCCTGCTTTATGGGTATGATCCTTATAAGTATTGCCATGTATTTTCTGCACATCCAGGGTGTCAGCCGTCTTTTAATGGGTATTTTTCTGATCCTTAATATTTCTTTGCTCGCTTTATCTAAATTTATTATTTTTAAAATTCTGGAAAAGGTCAGGACGGATGGGCTTAACACAAGGAACATTCTTATTGTCGGGAGTAAAGAACGGGCTCGGCAGATTATCGAAGTGGTGGAAAAACATAAAGCTACCGGATATATGATTCTGGGCTGTTTTGAAGTGGATGAAGAAAAACTTGGGCAATCTGTTTTTAATGAACATAAGGTAATCGGCCTTGTCAAAGACCTTGAGGAATATCTGCGGGATAATATTGTTGATGAATTGATCTTTGCCATGTCTCTTAAAAAATTAAAAAATGGGGACCGGCATCTTGCCTTTGCTGAAAGCATGGGGATAAAAGTCAGGATTGTTCCGGACTGGGAGCTGCATTACCTGATGTACCGGCCAAATATAGCTGCTGTCAGCTTTGAAGAATTTTTAGGGATTCACACCATGGCTCTTCAATCAACCCCACAGAATGAAGGGAAGATGCTGATCAAGCATGTGTTTGATTTTATGGCTGGTTTGAGTTTGATAATTATTTTACTGCCTGTTTTTATTGGTATTGGCCTTGCCATAAAAGTATTTTCCAAAGGACCGGTTTTCTACAAGCAGGAACGGCTGGGCATGAATGGCAGGAGGTTTATGGTGTATAAGTTCAGGACCATGATTGAGCATGCAGATGAAATGCTAAAAGAACTTGCAGAAATGAATGAGGCGGACGGCCCTGCGTTTAAAATCAAGAATGATCCAAGAATCATTCCCTGGGCGGGTACTTTTCTGAGGAAGACAAGCCTGGATGAACTGCCACAACTCTTTAATGTTTTAAAAACAGAGATGAGCCTTGTGGGACCAAGGCCGCCAATACCAAAGGAAGTGGATGAATATTCAGTATGGCAAAGGCGGCGGCTGTCCATGAAACCCGGGATGACGTGCATTTGGCAGATTGCGCCAAGACGGAATGACTTAAGCTTTGAAGACTGGATGAAACTGGATTTGCAGTATATTGACAACTGGTCTCTTTTTAATGACTTCAAGATCCTGGTGCTGACGGCCAAGACTGTTTTGACGGGTGCCGGCAGATAAAATGAAATCTATATATTTCTCCTTAAAAAAAAAATGCCCGGTATCATCAAGCAAACCTTAAATGAAAAAAATTATCCTTTTTGCACTGCTTGCTGTTATAACAATCTCTTGCCACACTTTTATTGAACGGCACGAAAAAAAAGGCCCTGAAATGCTGACAGACAACTGGAGCATGCGTGTATCCAAAAGCAACAGGTCTGAGATAAAAGAAAACTGGCTGTATATGTCCTCCTCAGATCAGAATCAAAGCGTCAATATTCAACAGGATATTTCATCCTTTGATCAAGGTTCCATTTTAAAATTATCCGCTGATATGAAATGTGAAAACATCAGGCCCGGAGAAAAGCCATGGAACAAGGCAAGACTTCTGCTTGTACAGCATGACGGGTTAAAAGACAGGTGGGATTTTCCACATTTGGTAGCATCCTTTACCGAAACCAGGGAGTGGGATCATTATAGTCAGTTCTTTACCATTGGGTCTGAAACAAAAAAAATCAGGGTGACTGCGCAGTTAAGTCGATGCTCCGGGTCTTTCCAGCTTAGAAATATCAGGCTTTATCCTGTAAGCCAGACACAGATTTACACATGGGTTACAAGAGGTATTCTCACTTTGTGGGGCGCTTTTTCCTTGTTTTTGCTGGGGTCTTGTTTTTTCAATGGCAAAAAAATGATTGCCCTCCAGGCGGTGCTGGTAATCGCTTTTATTGCGATATTGATTGGCACCACCATGCCCAGCGATATGAAAATCCAGGTTTCAAAAGGGATTAAAAGTCAAATTCATGCAACCAGTGATGTTTTTGAAAATGCTATTCCATGGGATCTGTCCAAGGTAGGCCATTTTTGTTTTTTCGCATTGTTTGGTTTTATTCTTTCTTTGCTGATGAGCCGGGAACCTGTCATTCTGGTCATGATTAATATCCTTTTGCTGGCAGGCGGAACAGAGATTGCACAGTTTTTTATTGAAGGGCGGTCCCCGCTGTTCTGGGATTTTATTATTGATGCATCAGGGGGACTTTCAGGTATTCTACTGGCTAAACTGTTTAATACGAAAAGAACGGAAACCAAACTTGTAATATGAATTAAAAGACAGCATTGGTGATAGGCAGTGTTAACCTATGAAAGACGTCTCAGTCAAAATCCGGACATAAGTTATGCGACCATTTAGCGGAAATGCCAGGATTGGCATTTCCGCTAAATAGAATAAAAAGTAAGTATTAAACCTTGTATTTCAACCATAACATGCGCTATTTTACAAACATGGTATCGAGACAACTTTACAAAACCGTTGAAAAAACCCTGGCTGATTCGCCAGTTACAGCGATAATCGGGCCAAGGCAATGTGGGAAGACAACCCTTGCCCGCCAATTCATCAAGGACGGGGCAGTCCATTTTTTCGATCTTGAAAACCCGGCAGATCAATTTGCTCTTGAAGATCCTGTTTTTGCTCTGGAGCAGTATCATGACAAACTTGTCATCATAGATGAGGCCCAGCGCATGCCAGGACTTTTCCCGGCAATAAGGGTATTGGTGGACCAAAACCGAAAACCAGGAAGGTTTCTGTTGCTTGGGTCAGCCTCTCCCGACCTCCGGCGCCAAAGTGCAGAAAGCCTTGCTGGACGTATTGTTACCCTGGAATTAACCCCATTTCTTTTGCAGGAAATAAATTCCGGGGCAAGCAGTGTAGACAAGTTGTGGGTATGTGGTGGTTTTCCTCCTTCATTTCTGGCGGAGGCTGATTCCACAAGCCTGCAGTGGCGGATACATTATCTGCGTGATGTGGTGGAACGGGACTTAGGCTTACTGGGCTTTAATTTGCCTCCAGAAAGAATGTGGCGTTTCATGCAGATGCTTGCCCACAACCACGGGCAACTCTGGAACAAGGCACAGCTTGCCAGAAGCCTTGACATAGGTGCAACAACAGCCGGCCGGTATCTGGATGCCATTCAACAAACACTTTTAGTAAGGCGGTTGCAGCCATTTCATAAAAACCTGGGCAAAAGACTGATTAAATCTCCCAAGGTGTATATCAGGGATACGGGTCTGTTGCATGCACTGCTCGGTCTGAAAAACAGGGAACAGCTGCTGGGTCACCCTGTAAGGGGAAATTCATGGGAAAGTCTGGTTATTGAGCAAATAGCTTCCTGCCTTCCCCTTGGTTGGGAACTTGGATTCTGGCGCACAAGCGGTGGAAGTGAAATTGATTTGCTGCTGATTTCCGGAGGACAGGTGAAAATAGCTATTGAAATAAAGGCGGGATTAACGCCACGACCGGGCAGGGGTTTTTACGAAGGATGTAAAAATTTAAAACCAACGGAAGAATGGATAATTTACCCTGGCAAACGTATTATACGGCTCAATAAAGGAAAAACACTGGCTCTGCCTGTTATGGAAGCTGTGAACCGATTGATGGAACAAAATTAAAAGACAGCATTGGTGATAGACAGTGTTAACAAGAGCAGGATGAATAGTTCATGTGCTCAGGATGTGGACACATTATGACAAAAGTAGATTAAATAGACAAGTGTTCTAAGAGATGGTTTTAAGTTTGATCCTGTTGAGGTTCAAGCCTGTCCCGGCAAAAAAGGCAAGTATCGAATATTAGATGGTGTACATAAAGGATGGGAAACCTGGATAAAGCAATTAGAATCCATTTGAATTTGGATCTCGAATAACACATAGGGATCGAGAGAGAACGACTCATCAAACTATCTTACTTACGCAAATAGTACTCAACAAGAACTTCCAGACGTTCAATTAGATATATCGGCAGTGAAATTAATGAATAGTTTACATCCTTGCGCTTTTTACCGATATTAATAATTGTCTTTATTGGATGAACCGATGGTAAAGATAAATCAAACCGAATACCAAACGGTGTTTTCTTTTGCCCCATAAACTGGTGTAAAGATTTTAATTTTCCGGAAGCCCCTGATTTTACCTCTATGGGAATTATGTTACCTGCAATCCCGATAACAAAATCTAATTCTGCATTAGATGAACGGCCCTCGCGCAACCAATATGTTAGGTCCCTGTTTGGTGTATCTGCAAGCAGATGCTGCAAGTGCTGCCCTATAAACTGTTCGGCGATGGCACCTTCATTTATCAATTTTACATCATCCATTTGCGAGATAATGTGCCAGTTCAAGCCACAAACTGCATTCATCAAACCAATATCAAGAAAAAGCATTTTATACACTTTTTCTTCAATATCAGCCTGTAGGGGAAGGCCTGTGCAATGGCTGTGAGTCACTTTTCCGATAATTCGGGCCTTGGACAACAGATCAAGGTCTTTTTTTAGAGTACCACTTTGATCCTGGGAGGAAATATTGCTGTATTTGATTTTTTTCCCTACGTTTCTGGCAACAAAATTAAATACATTTCGCATACGGTACAAATTTCTTGACCCTGCATACTTTGAAAAGTCCTCTTGATAAGTTTCGATTATGGAATTGTGGACTTTGCTCACATTTTTATAACTTTTGGTGTCTGCAAAAACGGCGACTGCTTCGGGCATCCCCCCAATATAATAATAGGAACGTAGTAAACTGGATAATCGATTATGTACAACTTCACCGATTTTTTGATCCGGCGTATAGTGCATAATAAATGATCCCAGTTTTTCCTCGCCAACCGCGTTTAAAAATTCTGTAAAAGTCATGGGGCCCATGTGCAGATATTGTATTCTTCCGACGGGCATGGAAAAAGAATGATCGCTTAAAACAAATTCTAGAAGCGAGCCTGCGCAGATAACCGGAAGTTCCGGATTGTCTTCATAAAAATACCGTAATGCAGGAATCGCCTCTGGAACCGCCTGGATTTCATCCAGGAAAAGGAGTGCATCTTTATTGATAGTTCCCATGTTTGGCAAAAATTCAAGCTGCTGAATAATTTGAGTTGGATCTTTGCCTGAAAATATCTGTGCTAATTCAGGATGACGTTCCAAATTAACATTGAGCAACCTTCCCTTATTTTTTTTGGCAAACAATTCGACTAAGGTCGATTTCCCGACCTGGCGGGCACCACGAATGATAAGCGGTTTACGGTTGTTTCCATTCAACCAATCATCAAGAAATTGTAATTGTTCTCGCTCCATTTTTGAACTATTCCTTTTTTTATATAGTAGTTGTTGGTAATTTTATACCATGCAGCAAATTTTTTAACAATTTGAATTATTATTTTAGGGGTGTTTTTTAATGCTTTCGTTATGATTTTAAGGGTAAATACGAAGCAATGGTGCCAAAATAAAACAGGATAGTGACATTTATACCTTGTGAAAAATCAATTTTATTGATAAAAGAACCTGTGAAAATATCATTTTTAACAATTTGGCGGCAAACAGGTTATGTATAGATCAGCAATAGATTATCTTATAAAATGGAAACTGAAAGCAAGACGAAAACCCCTCGTCATCAGGGGTGCCAGGCAGGTTGGAAAATCATATCTTGTTTCCATATTTGCAGAACAGAATTTTTCAGATTTTATTGAAATTAATTTTGAAAAAGATCCGGGGATGATTTCTTTATTTTCCGGGGCACCGGAAAAAATCATTAAGCTTTTAGAGCTTAAATATAATAAACCCATTGATATTGATAATACGCTTCTCTTTCTGGATGAGATTCAGGCAGCACCAGAAGTGTTTGCAAAACTTCGGTATTTTTATGAAGATTTACCCGGGTTGCACATCATTGCGGCTGGTTCCCTGCTGGAATTCATTCTTGAAGATCATACATTTTCCATGCCCGTAGGAAGAATTGAGTATTTGCATCTTGGCCCCATGACCTTTGAAGAATTTCTGGCAGCAAATGGAAAAACAATGCTGAATGATTTCATTCAAAACTATTGGGTTTCAGAAGACCTGCCTGATTCTGTTCATTCCGACCTGGTGTCTCTCTTCAAAACATACCTTATTATCGGGGGAATGCCGGAGGCTGTTCTGGCTTATTCTGAAACAAACTCTTTCCATGAATCTGAAATTGTAAAAGCATCCATTTTGGGAACATATGAAGATGATTTTAATAAGTATTCTTCAAGAGTCAATCATATGCGTATCCTGAATGTTTTTAAAAAACTTCCCCTGATGGTGGGTGAAAAATTCAAGTATGTAAATGTTGACAGGAATGAACGAGCGCAAGGTATTGAAAATGCGTTACATATGCTTGAAATGGCAAAAATAACCTATAGAGTAAAACACAGTGCATGTAATGGTGTGCCTTTGGGCTCCCAGGTGAATACAAAAAGGTTTAAAATTCTATTTCTGGATGTGGGGCTTATGGCCGCAGCCTGCGGTATGAGTATGATCGACATAGAAAATGCAGATAATTTAATGATGACCAATTCCGGGAGCCTGTGTGAACAATTTGCAGGACAACACCTTCTTTATTCAAATGAATGCTATAAAAAACCGGAATTATATTACTGGGTCCGGGAGGCAAAAAACTCTTCGGCTGAAGTTGATTATATTATTTCTTCGGGTTTGAAAATCATACCAATAGAAATTAAGGCAGGGAAAACCGGCCGCTTGAAATCGCTGCACCAGTTTATAAACGAAAAAGGGGTTGATTTAGCAGTTCGGATCAATCTTGCAAAACCATCTGTTTTTCAAGATTCAAACAAGTTACCTGGAGGACAGTCTGTTGAATACAGGCTGCTTTCAATTCCTTTTTATCTTATCGGGCAAATACAACGGCTGATACATTCTGGGAAATAAGGTCTTAACAAAAACACAAGTCCAGCGTCGCGCCCAATACAGTAAAAAAATACATCCAGATATTAGAATCGCTGAAGTTGATTTTTGCCTTTCTGGCTGGTGTGACAATCTTTAGCCATACTTTTAGGGATTAAAAGTCAAATTCATGCAACCAGTGATGTTTTTGAAAATGCTATTCCATGGGATCTGTCCAAGGTCGGCCATTTCTGTTTTTTCGCATTGTTTGGTTTTATTCTTTCTTTGCTGATGAACCGGGAACCTGCCATTCTGGTCATGATTAATATCCTTTTGCTGGCAGGCGGAACAGAGATTGCCCAGTTTTTTATTGACGGGCGGTCCCCGCTGTTCTGGGATTTTATTATTGATGCAACCGGGGGACTTTCAGGTATTCTCCTGGCTAAACTGTTTAATACGAAAAGAACGGAAACCAAACTTTTAATATGAATTAAAAGACAGCATTGGTGATAGACAGTGTTAACCGGAGCAGGAAGATAGGACGTTGCGCGACCATTCCGCATCGTTTTGCAGAATAGCCTTGACTTTTACGCAAAATGTTGCAGAATAGCCTCATGAAAAGACAACAAAAACAGCATATCCTTAATGACCTGAAAAAAAAAATGGTCTTTATCACCGGTCCGAGACAGGTGGGGAAAACCTGGCTGGCAAAAGAAATTGCCCGGTTGTTTCCCAAAAGCGTATATCTAAATTATGACAGCGCCGGAGACCGTAAGATAATTAAAGATGAGACCTGGCTGGAAGATACCCAGCTTTTGATTCTTGATGAACTTCACAAAATGAAGGGCTGGAAAAACTATCTTAAAGGTGTTTATGATACCAAACCTGCGGGAATGATGATTCTTGTGACCGGCAGTGTGCGTCTGGAAGCATTCAGACAGCAGGGAGATTCTTTAGCCGGACGTTTTTTCAGGCATCGGCTGCTTCCATTTTCACCTGCTGAAGTTAGCCATGCTGATGAATCTGTGGACCAAACATTTTTCCTCAGCCGGGGAGGATTTCCAGAACCTTTTCTGGCGGACAACAATACAGATGCTGATCGATGGCGTATGCAGTATATCGACGGTCTGATCCGAACGGATATTCTTGATTTTGAACGGATTCACGATTTCAAGGCGATTCAACTGATCCTTGAATTGTTAAGATCCAGGACAGGATCGCCGGTCTCCTATCAGTCCATTGCTGAAGATGTCAGCGTCGCGCCCAATACAGTAAAAAAATACATCCAGATATTAGAATCATTGTTCATTATATTCAAGGTAACCCCTTATTCCAGGAATATCGCCCGATCCGTTTTAAAAACACCAAAAATCTATTTTTATGACACTGGTATGGTGAAAGGTGATGAAGGTGCAATTTTTGAAAACATGGTTGCGTTGTGCCTGCTGAAACATGTTTGCGCACGGGTTGACCTTGAGGGCAAACCAGCGTCTCTTCACTATGTCAGGACCAAGGATGGCGCAGAAGTTGATTTTTGCCTGGTACAGGACAACACCCTTGAATTGCTGATTGAAGCCAAACGATCCGAGGCCCGGCCGGTCAGGGCATTGATTAATTTCAGCAAACGGTATGATACACCGGCCACGCAACTGGTGCTGCATTTAAAACGTGAAAGAATGGACAGCGGTGTCAGGGTCTGTCAGGGTATGAAATATCTTGAGTCATTGTTATTGTGATTTGAACCGCAAATGACAAGATCCTGGTGCTTACGGCTAAGGCAGTTCTGACCTGGGATGGCAGGTAAAATCAGAAACAAGGGCTTAGAACAGCTTGATGTGTTGGAAAATACTCTTTTTTATGCGCATAATAAAGAGCATAAAAACTTAAGGAGGATATTATGAGTACTGAAATGGTCAGATTAAACATTACACTTCCTTCTTCCATTGCCGAAGAACTCAATCAATGCTCAGTACCCCGTAAAAGGAGCCAGTTTATTGCAGAAGCCATAACAATGCGAATCAGACAGCTGAAAAAAGACTCAAAAGGAAAGGCTGACCAGATTCGGACGATTGATAAGGCAAGATTGATAAAACCGATTGGAAAGTTGACCCGTGGTCTGATGGAAAATATGGATAAAGCGATTAAAATCCATTTACTTTTAGATAGCGAATAGTCTCATAAAAGAAAAAATGGTGCGTTCACAAAGTCCTATAATGAAAACCAATATTAAATATTATGAAGCTGCCGGGATAACAGTCCAGGTCATCTCAGATTTTCCCATTTATGAAAATACATTTCATCCGAAATTCAAGCTGTTTGAAGTTGATAAACAGACTGGGCCAAATATTATTGTTAAACATCATTTTGCACTACCTAAATACATTAATGAATTAACCCTAAAAAAAAATCAGCTATACAACAAAGACCATTGGATTATATATAAAACTGATACATGTTGGATATATAAATATACTCCCCTTCTTAAGTCTGATCCTGGATATAAGGCGATCGGCATCTTTAACAATGATCACTCTTTTGTTGAAATCTTCACAGATATTATTTCCAAGACTCAATATCAAACTGCATCCCTTAATGCTCTTACGTTGTTTAATACTGATCAAATCCTTTTTTCAAAACCTATATGCGATCGAAATGGCTTAATACTCCACTCAAATGGTTTTAACATTGATGGCAATGGTGTTCTTTTTGTTGGCGAATCAGGCGCTGGAAAAAGTACCTTATCCAGTATGTTACAACAAAAAGGTCTAGAGGTATTATGTGATGATAGAATGTTCATTACGCAGATTAACAATAATTTTTGGATTCATGGGAACTGGTGTCATGGAACAGTTGCGAATGTGGCAAATATATCAACCCCATTAAAAAAGATTTTTTTTATAAAACAATCGCAAATTAATAAAGCTACTAAAATTACAAGTGATAACAAAAAGATTCAACCGCTTTTACAATCTTTGGTAAAAGCTTTTTTAACTTCTTCTGATTGGGAAATAACATTATTTTCTTTAAATAAACTGCTAAGATCAACTGATTGTTATTTTTTGGAATTTAATCTGTCTGGAGAAATTTTTAAAACAATCACAAACGAACTGACACAATAAGTTAAAAATATTTCCTTTAATTTATTGTCCTCTATTCAAACCATTGTTAAAGGAGGTTTTTTTGATTGACCTTAAAAACATTTATTATATTTCAAAAGAACTAGTAGCCAGAAATATTGAAGATGAAATGGTTATTGTCCCATTGACTTCAGGGATTGGGGATTTGAGTTCTGAAATGTACTCATTGAATGAAACTGGAGCAGATGTGTGGAAACGACTGGATGGGAATAGAGATGTTCACAGTATTATTGAAGAGTTGACTTTTTTATATGATGCCCCACATGATGAAATAAAAAAAGATGTTTTAAGTCTTTTAAGTGATCTTGCTCAAAAAAAATTAGTTCAAAAAAAATGAGTGGCACTGATTCATCTTTTCGCACTTTGAATAATCTTGAACTTTCAAATTATTCTGCTGGTATTCTCATTGCAGATATTCTTTATAAACATTACCCTGTGAGGTTAAAAGCAAAAGGGGATAGCATGTTCCCTTTGATACTGAATAATGATTTAATCACTGTGTCTCCCTGGAAATGTAGAATTCCAGAAGTTGGAGACATTGTCGTCTGTTTTGATAATTCAAGACAACGCTTTGTTATCCACCGAGTTGTTCGGATAAAAAAAAAGAACTATGAAATAAAAGGAGATTTTTGCTTTCATACTGATGGTTATTTTGCATTTGATAATTTAATCGGCTATGTATCTACCATTAATCACCATCATGATATCTTGCCCTTTCCAATCCAACTAAAATTAAAAAAGATTATTTCTTTTCTTTCAAGAACTAATCTTTTGACTTTGATCGCTAAAATTGTTAAAAAGTATTTAACAAAATAAATGGCATGGCACCAATATTGCTTTTAATATCTTCTAAATACATAGGAGGAATAAGTATGAAAAGTATGAAAACGAATAATTCAAAAAAGCGTTGGAACAAACCTAAGCTTATTGTAATTTTTTCTGGAAATATCAATGAGCATGTTATGGTGGTTCAAGTCTCAGGCGCCAAACAGCAACAACCACCATACGATTGATAGGGTTTATTATAAAAAAATATGCTTATCAAACCGTTTACTGAGCCTGCATCAATGTTATTTTTTGCCATCAGTCTTTTAAGTATTAAAGGGTGTTGAAATCGAATCTTCAAAATAGTAAATATTTTATATAAATTCAATAACTTGTATTGCAAAAACCTCTGTTTTAGTGTATGCTTTTTTAAGCAACCAAACAAAAAAAACCGACAAAAAAACAGAGGCCTTATGCACATAAAAAATATCAGGAAAATCATTAACAAGCAACTGAAAACTAAGCATCCATACTGGAAAAGTATGACAAGAAAAATCAAAAAAGCGTTAGCCCAGGAAGTAATGGACGAAGTGGTTAAAAACTATGATTATTCACAAACTTTGGACCTTCCTATTGAACAGCTCACTGG
>CAYWGN010000059.1:0-21916 GCA_964457495.1 uncultured Desulfobacula sp. | reverse complement strand
AATTTTTCTATAAACTCTTCCAAGCTTTCCCCTCCTGTATTATATTGTTCGGGCCAAGTTCTGTTTTAATAATATGTACTCATTAGTTATACTTATCAAGCACAAATAAGATATTTTATGATATTAAGAAGTCCTTAAACTTGGTTATAGTTAAAACTGGCTTATCCGGCATGCAACGATTAAAATTTTGATCTGTAAATCAGTATCAGTGTTTCAAATTTGTCTAAAGAGTTATTCAATTATATGGGAGAGACCAAAATTAAATTTTAAAGTCTTTCATTATTATATATTGGAGACCAACTTGATTTTGTCCAAACCCGCCAAAAAATAATTTTCAATATCTGCTAAAATGTCTTTGATATTATTAAAAATTAATGCAGGAGAATGCATTATAACATCTGCTCTGGCCCATATAGTATAACCTGTGGATTCAGTTTATAATTCTATCCAACCACAAGATATAGAGTCAGGTTTTAATTAAAAAATCAACTTTTCCCCTCATCCAATGCTTTTCTAATAATTGTTGCCAGATCTCTTTTGGAGAATGGCTTTTGAATAAAGTGAATCCCTTCGTCCAGGACACCATGATGGGCGATGGTATTGGCAGTGTATCCGGACATGAATATACAATTTAAATCTGGGTAAAGGGATTTAAATTGTTCTGACAGTTCACGCCCATTCATTTCGGGCATGATCACGTCAGTGACAAGTAAATGAATTTTATCTGTATATTCCTCGGCCAACCTCATGGCCCTTTTTGGTGAGTCTGCAATCAAAACGTTATACTTAAGTCCTTTGAGGATTTTCTGAGCAAGTTTAAGGATTGGCATATCATCCTCCACCACCAGGATGGTTTCACCGTTGCCCAGGGGTATTTTTGCCTTGTTTTTCTTCTGAATATCGACTGCTTTGCTATCGTGCCGTGGCAGGTAAATTTTTATACCAGTTCCTTTGCCCGGTTCGCTGTAAACATTTATAAACCCGTTGTTCTGCTTGACAATGCCGTAGACAGTGGAAAGTCCCAGGCCGGTTCCTTTATCCACATCCTTTGTGGTGAAAAATGGTTCGAAAATATTGTTCAGTATTTCTTTGTCCATGCCGCAGCCATTGTCGCTTATTGTCAGCATAATAAACTCACCTGGAACTGACCCTGTGTGATCAGCACAATAGTCTGAGTCAAAAACTTTTGTCGCTGTTTCAATGGTGATTTTGCCCACACCTTCGATGGCATCTCTGGCATTGACACACAGGTTGGCCAGGATCTGATCGATCTGGGAAGGGTCCATCTTGACACTCCACAGGCCTTTCCCTGGCAGCCAGACAAGATCAATGTCCTCGCCGATAAGGCGACGAAGCATTTTTAACATACTTTCTATGTTCGTGTTCAGATCAAGCACCTCAGGGGCAATGGTCTGCTTTCTGGCAAAGGCCAGCAATTGCCGGGTAATGTTCGTTGCACGTCTTCCAGCCTTGAGAACCTGATTGAGATCATCATGCAATGGCCCTGTTGAATCTGCATCTATCATGGCAAGTTCAGTAAATCCCAGGATTGTTGTGAGGGCATTATTGTAATCATGAGCTACCCCGCCTGCCAGACGTCCCACGGATTCCATTTTCTGGGCCTGCTGAAGCTGATTTTCAAGTCGTTTTCTTTCCGATACGTCCCGGGCGATACCAAGTATTACAGGACGATCCTCTAATTGGAAAGGACTGGTAAGTATTTCGACAGTGGTTGCCTTGCCGGATGAGGTTAGGAGAGCTAACTCGTCCGGCCCTGTACTTTCACCCTTGCGGCTTTTTTCCATTAGCGTTAAGGCCTTCGAGATTTCTGTTTTCGGCAGAAGGACTGTATCAATGAAATTTTTCCCAATGAAGAGCTCTCGTGGACTTCCTATGAGCTCTTCAGCTGTGCGATTTCCATCAAGTAAAGTCCCTTCTAAATCAGTGAGGTAGATTGCGTCAGGGGCAGTTTCAAACAAGGTTCTGAACTGCTCTTCACTTTGTTTCAGTTTAGCTTCAGTCATTTCCCTCTGTTTGATTTCCCGAGTCAAATCTTTGTTGGATTCTTTGAGTTCATCAGTCGTGTATCTTAACGAGTCCAGAGATCTAATCAGGTACTCCTGTAACTTGCCAGCACTTAAAATAAGTGACCCAGTGAGAAAAGTGAATACAACCGATGCGGTCACCCAGGAGATAGCTTTAGTGGTGGTGGCGGGCATCTCTGGGCCTACGTCTATAGCTCCGTAAACAAAGCATAGACCAATCGCGATTAATGTAAAAAGGCATATTGCTGCTGTGATAAAACCACTTCGTATACCCAACAATACCGTGGCCAGTACCGAAATGGTAATTGCAATTTCAATGCCTGCACCTGAGAAGCTAAAGTGGAGAAAATTGAATACAGCTATCATATACAAACTTGCAAGCATTACCCCAGCACATAAAACGAAAGGCAAGCGGTGAAAGTAAAGAGTGATTGCAGAAATAATCAGATAGATGCCTCCATATAACATCACCCCGACCAATTGCCCCAATTTAATAGCTTCGATACAAGATATCACAACAGCAGGTAATCCAAGCGCCACAAGAGCTATAAGCATACCTTTCAGCAATCGACGGCGCATCAAAAAAAGATTATCGTCTTGATCTGCTTGACTATGATCAGTGTATTTAATTGGTTTTTTCAACACACGCTATCCTCTTAGCCTGATTTCCTGATAACTTGCATAAAGATTGGCTTCTCCAATATTCAATAATTAAAATGGTACTTTAAACCGTAAGGGATGGAATATAAACTTTCTGAAAACACAGTTTTTTAGATACCAGACCATTTTAACAAATTGCTTTATATTTATAGATTACATTAAAAAAACTTTGAACACAAAAAATATCTAATATGAAAGAAAATACTACTGTTTATTTATGATATAATCGGTCAGGAGTCAAATACAACAGATTACCGAGCGTTTCATCTACCAGACCGGATTTTTAAAATTTACCATGATACCAGATATAGCATGACTTTTTCTTAAATCCCAGAGTTGAAATTCAATTATACTGGAAAATTCAAAATCAAAAAAATCAAATCCTCATTAACTTTTATTGGAGATAACATAACAGGCAGGTATCGAACAGATCCGGGAAAATTCAAGGGGAAAATATCAAATTGATGTAGCAATCTCAGGTCGGGCGGAGCAGGGGTTGCAGAGAATTCTTGATTGCCCTGTACAATATCCAACGGGTGATTGACAAGCCTGCCTGGTCCGTGATATCTTTTGACTTACTGGTGCAACATGCATTGGTGGACTGGGGGAGCTGATGAGCATCGGCTGAGAGGAGACTTAAATTTAGTTTCGACCCCTGGAACCTGATCCAGGTCATGCTGGCGTAGGAAAGTCAATATGTTTTCACACCTTGGATTCACACCCACCTTTTTTTGATTTGCACAAATTTTTTTAATTTTTTTAAAAGGGCGGCTGGTTTTCCATGCTCCAGGTATGTTCTGTCACAAAGTATTTTAAGGGACAAAAGGTTTTTTCAGAGTTTGATCTCAATGTTCCTCAGGGCCGGTTCCATGTCCTGGTAGGGCCTTCCGGCTGTGGAAAAAGTACTCTATTTGACGGGCTGACAGGAGTCATTCATTTGGATGGGGGAAGCCTTTTCTGGAACCATGAACCCCTTTCAAACCTGAGTCATCATGCGGCTTATATGCAGCAAAAGGATATGCTGCTGCCCTGGTTTTCCCTTTTGGACAATGCATTACTGCCTGCAAAGACGGGTGGGCAGGATATGATAGCGGCTGAAAAGCAAGCCCGCGGCCTTTTCAAGCGCCTGGGACTGAAAGGATATGAGTCTCATTATTCCAACCAGGTGTCCGGCGGCATGCGCCAGAGGTGTGCCCTGGTCAGGACCCTGATGTTCAACCGGGATCTGATCCTTTTGGATGAACCTTTATCAGCCCTTGATACTATCACCAGAAGAAGTCTTCAATCCCTTTTGCTGCTGCTACAGACTGAGTTTAAGAAAACCATTCTCATGATTACTCATGACATTGAAGAAGCCCTGCTCCTGGCAGACGAAATTTATCTGCTCAACCCCATGCCCATGGCCATATCCCGACATTTTGTCCTGGATTCGCCTAAACCCAGAAAATTTAATGATCCGGCCTTACTGGATATCAAAGCAGATGTCCTGGATAAGCTTGAGGGAGATCTGATCCATGAACCGGGTTAATTTGCTGGCAGCGCTATTTGTGGTTCTTATCCTGGGACTTTGGGAGGCTTTTGTCCGAATAATGGCTGTGCCAGTGTTTATTTTACCCCCCCCTTCAAGCATATTTACCATTGCTCTGACCCAGGCCCCACTTATTTTACCCCATGCTGCTGTTACCTTTACAGAAATTATAATGGGTATTTGCCTGGCATTGTGTACTGCAATACCTCTGGCCATTGTCATGTTTGCCAAACCAACCCTGGAAAAGGCTTTTGCCCCTTTTCTCGTGGCCTCCCAGGCTATACCAGTGTTTGCTTTGGCACCGCTTCTGGTGGTCTGGCTGGGTTATGGGATTGCCTCAAAAGTGTTCATGGCATGGGTCATTATTTTTTTCCCCATCTGCGTCAGCCTGCTGGAAGGGCTCAAAAGCTGTGATCCTGAATTCAGGGTATTGTTCCGCCTCATGGGAGCTTCTTTTTTTAAAACCCTGACTTTGCTTTATTGGCCCTGGGCCCTGCCTCGTTTTTTTGCCGGCCTGAAGGTGGGCGTAACCGTGGCTACCATCGGGGCTGTGATCGGGGAATGGGTGGGTGCCCAGCAGGGACTGGGGTTTCTCATGATTCAATCCAATGCAAGGCTTCAGGTGGGCCTGGTCTTTGCCGCCATTTTATGGCTCACGGCCATGGGCCTTACCATGTGGTGGCTGGTGGGATTTTTGGAAAGAAAAATTATAAAATGGAAATAAAATGAAAATAATAAAGGAAAATAAATTATGAAAAAAAAGATTATGGTTATTACTTTGGTGCTTACCTTGCTGGGAAGTTCAGTTCTTATGGCAGGTGAAAAACTCAGCCTCATGCTGGACTGGTTCCCCAATGTGGATCACTTGCCCATTTATGTGGCCCAGGAAAAGGGATATTTTTCTGACCAGGGCATTGAGGTGAGTATTATCAGCCCGTCTGAAACTTCAGATGCTCTGAAACTTGCCGCATCCGGCAATATGGACCTTGCCGTCTCATACCAGCCCCAGACCATTATAGCTGCTGACCAGGGCCTTCCCATCAAGGTTGTGGCCCCCTTGGTGGTTCATCCATTGACAACCCTGCTTTTTCTGGAAGGCAAGGGTATAAAAGCTCCTTCTGATCTGTCCCATAAAAAAATCGGTTATACCGTGCCCGGGCTTATGGATGTGCTTTTAGATGCCTTTGCCGCCATCAACAAGATCCAGGAATATACTCCTGTTAATGTGGGATTTACTATTTTGCCTGCCCTGGTTTCCAATAAAGTGGATGCTGTTATGGGGCCTTTTAAGACCTATGAAACCGTTGGCATGGCCCAGCACGGGTATAAGGCAGAGTTTTTTGAACTGGAAAAATGGGGAATCCCGGATTACGAAGAATTGATTTTTGTCTGTGGTGAGAAAACTCTAAGGGAAAAACCTGCCGCTGTCAAAGGCTTTGTAAAAGCCATTGAAAAGGCTTTTTCCTATACAAAAGCCCATCCTGAAGATGCCCTGGCAACTTATTTGGCTGCCGTACCCCAGGCAGATAAAAAAATAGAAACCCAGGCCTTTGAACTTACCCGGCCCTATTTTGCTGTTAAAACAGGGCACAACCTTGCCAAATGGCAGGCCTTTGTTGACTTTGCTCTGGAATACGGCCTCATTAAAAACAAAGTGGATGCAGCAAGCCTCATCCATACCTGGGAATAAGGAGAATCACCATGACAATCACTCCATCAAGTATCTTAAAAGATGTTGAAAAAATAAGAAAAAATGCCCCGCTGGTCCACAATATCACCAATTATGTGGTCATGAACACTACGGCCAATGCCCTGCTGGCTATAGGTGCTTCTCCGGTCATGGCCCATGCTTTGCCTGAAGTGGAAGACATGGCAGGGATCGCAGGAGCCCTGGTTATCAACATCGGCACCTTGAGTGATCCCTGGATCAAAGCCATGTTCAAGGCCGCCAAACGAGCCAAACAAAGGCAGATCCCCATCATCATTGATCCAGTGGGCGTTGGTGCTACCCAGTACAGGACCCGGACTGCCAGGGAACTTATCCAGGCATCTGCTCCATCCATTATCCGGGGAAATGGCTCGGAAATCATGGCCCTGTGCGAACAAGATCAGACGACCAAAGGCGTGGACAGCACCAGTGCTTCGGATCAGGCCATTGATTCTGCCAGATCCCTGGCCCGGGAATTTGACTGTGTGGTATGTGTCACGGGTGAAATAGATTATATTGTATCACAGGGGGCAATGATTCAGGTGAAAAATGGTCATGCCATGATGCCCCGCGTTACTGGTCTTGGCTGTACTGCAACAGCCCTTTGCGGTGCGTTTGCCGCTATAAATCAGAATTTTGATAAAGCAGCGGCCCATGCCATGGCCGTCATGGGCATTGCAGGGGAAATGGCTGGCCAGAATGCCCCGGGTCCGGGAAGTTTCCAGGTCAATTTTATTGATAGTCTTTACCAATTGTCTGAAATCCATATCAAGGAACTCTTTAACGCTTAAGGAAGATCATGAAAGGAATTTATCTTGTAACAGATAAGAAGGCCTGCCAGGGAAAATCCCTTGAATCAATTGTTTTAGATGCGATCAAGGCTGGTATTTCCTGTGTTCAACTCCGGGAAAAAGATACCAGCACCCGGCTGTTTTTGAAAAAAGCCCTGGGCTTGAAATCTATCCTGAAACGGGCAAAGATTCCCTTGATCATCAACGATAGGGTGGACATTGCTTTGGCAGCAAAGGCAGATGGTGTTCACCTTGGCCAGAGCGATATGCCCTATGAATATGCCCGCAGGCTGATGGGTCCCGGGGCTGTTATAGGATTGTCCGTGGAAATCTGGGAAGATGTACAAAAGGCCCAGGATCTGGATGTGGATTACCTGGGGATCAGCCCCGTATTTTCCACACCAACCAAAACAGATACCAAAACCCCATGGGGCCTTGAGGGGCTTGAAAAAATCAGGAACTATTCTTGCCACCCCCTGGTAGCCATAGGCGGGCTTGATGCATCCAATGCCCAAAAGGTTATAAAAGCCGGGGCAAATGCTATTGCCGTGGTATCTGCCATCTGTTCAGCAAATGATTCTTTTTATGCAACCAAACAACTTGTCAGTATCTTTGAACAAACCCAATTCCCACAGGAGAGAAGATCATGAAATCCTATTTCAGGGCATTGACCATAGCCGGCTCAGACAGTGGCGGAGGGGCTGGTATCCAGGCTGATTTAAAAACTTTTTCTGCTCTGGGCTGTTTTGGAATGTCTGTTATTACGGCCCTGACTGCACAGAACACCCGGGTGGTCACGGGTATTTTTCCAGTTCCGCCTGAATTTATCGGCCAGCAGATTGATGCGGTCCTTTCGGACATTGGCACGGATGCAGTGAAAATCGGCATGCTCCATTCCCCTGAGGTCATTGAAATGGTGGCCAAAAAACTTGTCCAATGGGATTGCTCCAATATTGTCCTTGACCCCGTCATGATTTCCAAAAGCGGGGATAAGCTGCTTCAAAGTGATGCAGTCCAGGCATTGAAAACCCTTCTTATTCCCAAGGCCTTCATTATCACCCCTAATTTGCCCGAAGCATCTGTTTTGCTGGATCGGGATGTTGAAAACATGGCGGATATGACCAGGGCAGCAATGGATCTTGCGACCCTGGGCTGTGCCAATGTCCTGCTCAAAGGCGGTCATCTTACCCATGGGGACAGCTGTGATCTTTTATATCAAAAGGACACTGATACCATGACAAAACTGCCTGGCACACGCATTAATACCCCCAACTCCCACGGTACGGGATGCACTTTGTCCTCGGCTGTCTGTGCCAATCTTGCCAAAGGCATTGGGCTGAAAACTGCTGTCCAAAATGCCAAAGCCTATATTACCTGTGCCCTTACGGCAGGGGCAGGCTATACAACTGGCAAAGGCCATGGACCAGTTAACCATTTTTATGACCTCTGGCCTGAAGGTTGAATGGGTTTTTATATTTCAAAGCCGCTGGATCAGATATAAGAAGGTTGGAAACCGGCTTTGTGATTTGAGTTTATAAAAATCATAAAGGACCTGCCTGGAGGGGCAGCCGAATTTCAAGGGAGACAGGTAGATACATCCTTTGGGCTTTGTCCTTTTGACACTTTCCCTGATAAGGGTCATTAATGCCTCATAGTGAGAATCCGGAAGACTTTCATCCATGACAAAATTGCAAGTTATTTCTATATTAGGGAAGGTGTCATTTATGGTTTGTACTTTTTCAAATGCCTGGCCCACCTGGTTTTTTGTGAGAGGTTTGCCCAGAAGGTCTAAGGTTGCCTGATCATACGATTCAAGTCCGAGATTGATAAAGGTTTGAAATGGAAGATGATTGAGTGTTTCAAAAAAGATTTTGCCGGCATTTAAAAAAGAATCCACACTCCCGAACATGAACAGAAAGTTTTCTTTCATGTATGATGATTGGAATTCAAAAGCATCAAAGGCATCTTGTATAGTCGTAAGAATCAGGTCACTGGGCGCGTTTAACGCATCATGCTCCCCTAAAAACAAGGCATTGAAATTAATGAGGTCCTTATTTAATAGCTGTTTGAGCTGGATGATTTGTTGCTGGATATTCTGTTGTGACCTGGTGGAGAATTTCTTTTCGTTTTTCACTTTGCAAAACCGGCATTTATACAGGCAGCCGTCAGAAATATTTAAGGGGATGATATTATAGTCAACATGCCTGGCATCGGGTGGCATCACAGTCACCCTTGATCCGGATATTTCAAAGAGTTTTTGAGCCTTTTCCTGTAACCTTTCAGGGCTTTGCATCTGGATGGATTGAAGCCATTGGGAAAATTCAACGGGCATGCCCGTATCTGGTAATTGCGATATGATTTCATGCCAGTTTCTGACAATACCATCTATTTCATCTTCTTCAAAAGGCTTGCCACCCAGCAGGGAATTTGTAGGATACGTAAGGTTGGGCAGATAATATTCACCTAAAGCCTCAAAAACTCCTGAATACCCGCCCGTGGAATAATAGACCCAGTCATTTCCCATGGTTTTTTTAAGCCATTCTGATGGATGGAGCCAGGTTCTTTTTTTTGATTTTGCATGGCGGATCTCATGGTTGAGATTGAATTCAAAAATATAATCACAGGTTTCAAGCCTTGAAAAAATACCATATTTTATCGGGAAACTGACCTTTGTATATTCATTGGCTCCACAGCAGTTCAATTCAATTGAAAGTTCCTGTGAAAGATTTTTGGATTGGAAGGTTTGCGTTTTATAGCCATTTTTCTGCAAGGGTTTAAGAATCTCCATATTTTTAATGATCTTTGTTTACAATTGAAATTGTCACTTGGCAATCATTTTTTTAAACCTTTTTAAATTTTATGAAAAAATAGTAAAGTGGCCTTACCTTGACTGGTCATTATAAATTCATTATCTGTATTAAATTTAATTATGGGAACGCAATATTATGAAAATTCTTTTTTTCGAACCTTTTTTCGGCGGCTCTCATAAAGAGTTTGCTCTGGGGTTTAAGGCCCACTCCTGTCACGATGTGACCCTTGTGACGCTTCCGGACAGATTCTGGAAATGGAGGATGAGAGGAGCAGCCCTTTATTTTGTCAATCATGTCAAAGATTTTTCAATGTTTGATGTGATTATCGTCACTGATATGTTTGATTTAACAGATTTTATATCTTTTGCAGGCTTTGGCCTTCCCCCTGTATTAATGTATTTTCATGAGAATCAATTGTCCTATCCATTGGCTCCTTCTGAAAAAAGAGATTTTCACCTGGGTTTCACCAATATTATTTCTGCCTTTGCAGCAGATAAGGTTTTATTTAATTCTAAATTTCATTTTAATGATTTTATGACATCAGCAAGCAGATTGATCAAACAGATGCCGGATTTCAGGCCAGGTTGGATGATCAAACAAATCAGGCAAAAGGCAGAAGTGGTGTATCCGGGATGTGGATTTGAAACAGATATGATTGATTTAAAGGAAAGGGATGTCAAAGCGCCTTTGATCATATGGAATCACAGGTGGGAATATGATAAAAACCCTGAGTGTTTTTTTGATGCCTTGAGCGCTTTAAAAGAAAAAAAGATTCCTTTTTCTCTGGCCTTGCTGGGGGAAAAATATGATATCTTCCCTGATATTTTTAAAAAAGCTAAAGAAAAATTTAAAGAGGAAATACTTGTTTACGGGTATGTTGAATCCCGAAATGAGTATGTAAAATGGCTGAAAAAAGGTGCAATTGTCGTAAGCTGTGCCATTCAGGAGAATTTTGGTATTTCCGTTGTCGAGGCAGTCAGATTTGGTTGTATTCCTTTGTTGCCGGACAGGTTGTCTTATCCTGAAATTATGCCGACAGAACTTCATTCCTGGGTTTTATATAAGACAAAACAAGACCTGCTAAAAAAACTTAAAGACATGATTGTAAATTATCTAGATTATTTGCCACTGCAGAAAAGATTGTCCATAGAGATGGAGCAGTTTTCATGGGAAATCATTGTAAAACAATATGATAGCAGTCTTAAAAAGCTAAAAAAACACTGAAAGATTGCATTCTTTTTTTATTTTCCTTGCCTTTTTTGAATATATAATATATTTGAATTCTTAGTCTTGTCAGCATGAGAATATTTGCTGATAGTTGTTTTATTTTTCATGTATGAAAGGGGTGAAATCAGTCAAGGTTTTTACCTGACAAAAGCAAGCACTATCAAATGCTTTTGCCGTTATTTATATTAATCTTTATTAAAATAAGGAGATAATTAAATGAGTGCACTAGTAATCATGGTTGTTGCGTTTATAGGTTATATTATAATGTATAACCTGTATGGCAAATTTATCGGTCAGAAAATTTTTAAATTATCCCAGACGGCCACGGTACCTTCCGTTGAATTGGAAGATGGTATGGATTATGTTCCCACGAAAAAGGAAGTGATTTTTGGGCATCATTTTACATCCATTGCCGGAACCGGACCTATTGTAGGACCCGCCATCGCCATTATCTGGGGATGGGTTCCGGCACTGATCTGGGTATTTTTCGGTAGCATTTTCATGGGAGCGGTTCATGATTTTGGTGCCTTGATTATCTCCATGAGAAATCAAGGGAAATCCATTGCCGATTATACTTCAAAATATGTAAACGCCCGCACCCGGTTTTTCTTCTTTTTAGTTGTATTTTTAGAGCTCTGGATTGTGATTGCCATCTTCGGTCTGGTTATTGCCGTGGTATTTGCCATGTATCCGGCAGCCGTATTCCCGGTCTGGTGTGAGGTTGCCATTGCCCTTTACCTTGGGCATGCCATTTATAAACAGGGCAAAAGCATTATGACCTGGTCCATTATTGCAGTGGTTGTAATGTATATCACAGTGTATATAGGCGTTTACATTCCCATTAAAATGCCGGCTATTGCAGGGATTCCGCCTACGGGTGTATGGACAATTATTCTTTTGATCTATGCGTTTATTGCTTCTACGCTTCCGGTAACAACATTGCTCCAGCCCCGTGATTTTATCAACTCTCATCAGTTGTTGGTTGCCATGGCGCTGTTGATTCTGGGTGTTATCCTTTCCGCCTTTGGCGGGAATCTTCACATCGTTGCACCGGCAATTCAGATGGCACCAGCCAAGGCACCACCCATGTGGCCCTTTTTGTTTATTACCATTGCCTGCGGTGCTATTTCAGGGTTTCATTCCCTGGTATCCTCAGGAACATCCGGCAAACAGGTCAGGAATGAGACGGATTCTCTATTTGTCGGATATGGTTCCATGCTCATGGAAGGGGCTCTTGCTACATTGGTTATCATTGCCGTTTCTGCTGGAATCGGAATGGGCTATGTGACCAAATCAGGTGAAACCCTGATGGGTGTGGCAGCCTGGACAACCCACTATTCTTCCTGGGCAGCCGCCGCCGGGCTTGGCTCCAAAATAGCGGCTTTTGTGAACGGATCTGCCAATATGATAGCCTCCACTGGAATGCCTCACGCTTTCGGTCTGGCTATCATGGGTGTATTTGTGGCATCGTTTGCCGGGACCACTCTGGATACAGCCACTCGTATACAGCGTTATATTGTTTCTGAGCTTTTTGGCGGTTTTAAAATGGATTTTCTTACGGGCAAATATGTGGCCACTTTTATAGCTGTGGCAACTGCACTGGCCCTGGCATTTGCAACAGGCGCGGGTGGAAAGGGTGCTCTAAAACTCTGGCCCTTGTTCGGTGCGGTCAACCAGACTCTTGCAGGCCTTGTTCTGATTATTATTACGGTTTACCTGAAAACCAAAGGTGGTATGAAATGGTTGATAGCAGGTATCCCAGCCGTATTTATGATGATTATGACTATATGGGCACTTGTGCTGAATCAGACCAAGTTCGGTACTGCCGATAATACACTGCTCCAGGTAGTGAATGGAATAATACTTCTTCTGGCTATCTGGATCACTGTTGAAGGACTCATAAAATTTATGAGCATGAAATCTGAATCCTGAGTATAAATAATATGGGCCGGGAGCAATTATTTTTCCCGGCTCATATAATGATTATACATGCAACCAATACTTAAGAGACAATATATAATAATAATTATACCGGCGCTGTGCCTTTTCCTGGTCTTTGGCCTGGCAAGACAATTAAATTTTATTACGTCAGGGCAGTTTGTAATTTCATCTGTTCTGCATTCAATGGTGTTTATTTTATCCGCCATTACTGCAATTGCAGGCCCCCTTTTTTTTCGAACCCTTTTTGCTCATTCCATGCGTAAGCAAAGAGAGGTTTCAGCTAAGGAATTTTTATCTTTTCAAAAAAAAATTTTATGGATATCAATGATCACGCCATATCTTGCTTTTATAGCTGTTTTATGTGATTTTCCCAGGTTTTTTGCAGCCGCCATCGTGCTGATGGCCCTGTATGCAGTCTATTATTATTTCCCGTCCCAAAAGCGAATCAATTTTGATCAAAAGATATTCAGGGTAAAATGATCAGACCAGGAACATATCTCCTCGATATCATCGGAAGAATGAAAAACCGTCTTACAGGCTTCTGGCAAGTGGCTGATGAAGTGGCAAGAAGCAAGGCTGTTGGAGCCATTGAGGCAGAATTAGAAGAACTGGAATATATTTTTGCTGTTCTGGTACAGGGAACATTCATTGGAATGCCATCTCCACCAGTACAGATCTGCATGGATCTTCTCCCTTTAATGGAAAAGGATTTGATTTTACTTCTTGAAAGGGTGGATACTGCAAATGAACCATTATCCAGGCTGTTTTCCGTATTTGATATAGGATAAAAATCATGGCTGAACTTCAAACATTATTCTTCTTAGGCAAGGGTGGAACGGGAAAATCCACGACATCTGCACTTTTGTCGCTGGTGCTTATGGAGAAAGGTAAAAAAGTACTTCTGGCATCTTTTGATGATGCCCACAACCAGTCTGATATTTTTGAGACGGATTTTTCCGATAAAGCATGCACAATAGGGCCTTGTCTTGAAGTCCTCCAAATTGACCGGGATAAAGAAATCAAGCAGTATTTAAAAAAAACTGCCCAGAATGTTAAAAAAAGCTATGCATATTTGACAGCCTTTAACCTGGATAATTATTTTGATATTTTAAAATTTTCTCCCGGCATGGAGGAATATGCTTTGGTTACAGCTTTCATGAACCTTCAAACCCGGTATAAGGGATATGATTATCTGATCATTGACATGCCGCCAACAGCCCTGTCATTAAGATTTTTTAATCTACCTTCCCTGTCATTGATATGGGTTGATCAGCTTGAAAAATTGAGGATGGAAATTTATAAGCGAAAGGAAATTATTTCCAGAATTAAATTTGCCGGGAAAGAATTTGAACGGGATAAAGTCCTGTCAAGAATCCGGGAGATTAAATCCGACTATCAGGCGCTTAAGAATATTTTTGAAGACCCTCAAAAATCCAATTTCTTTGCTGTGTTCAACCAGGATGTGCTGTCTGTGGCTGAAACCAGACGTATCCTTGAGCAGCTTAATTCTTTGAATATTGAGGTAAAGGGACTGATCTGCAATGATCGGATGCAGGAGGGGCCAAAAGAAAAAAATATTGAAAATGAATTTTCATCTATTCCTATCCAGCACATTCCTTACTCATCCTCTTCTTTAATCGGTATGTCTGCATTAAAACATCATATCTCTTCATATGATCTGAAGTTTGATAAGTTTTTTAAAACCTACTCCTGATGCTATGATCCCAGCCACCCCGGCAAATAAGGTTAGACCAAATGCAAATAAGACTGAGTCCGGGAACATTTTCCACCAAACCAAACCCTAAAAAAATTATCTTTTTTAAATGATTTTATCATTTCTTGACATTCTCAAATGGTTTTGGGTATAGAGTTTATATCTTAAATAACTCAATTTTCTAAGGAGATGTTCAATGAGCAAAAAAGATGTTGTCGAAACCACTGAGGCCCAGATAGCTGTTCACTGGAAAGAGGAAGACTACTACTACCCTTCATCAAAATTTATAGGGCAGGCCAATCTAACTGATCCAGCGGTTTTTGATCGATTCAGCCTGGATAACTTTCCAGATTGCTACACTGAGTATGCTGAGCTGTTGACATGGTACAAGTATTGGGATGAGGTACTGGATAGCAGTGATGCGCCGTGTTTCAAATGGTTTAAAGGCGGAAAAATCAATGCCAGCTACAATTGTATTGACCGGCACCTGAAAGACAATAAAAACAAAACAGCCATCCATTTTGTTCCGGAACTGGAAGAAGAACGCGTTCAGCATATCACTTACCAGGAACTTTATGTCAGGGTGAATGAATTTGCAGCATTGTTAAGGGATACTGCAAAACTCAAAAGAGGTGACAGAGTTACCATCCATATGCCCATGTCAGCAGAGCTTCCCATTACCATGCTGGCCTGCGCAAGACTGGGTGTCATTCATTCTGTAGTTTTTGGCGGGTTTGCACCCAGTGCAAGTGCAGACAGAATTGTTGATTCCCAGTCCAGGGTTTTGATCGTCATGGATGCATATTATAGAAGTGGAAAACTTCTTAACCATAAAGTCAATGCGGACGTGGCTGTTAAAATAGCCGCAGACCAGGGACAGGTAGTAGATACAGTGCTGGTATGGCAACGATATCCGGGTAAATATTCTTCAGATACACCAATGGTTGAGGGAAGAGATATTTTTATAAATGAAAAATTAAAAGACTATTATGGTGCCAGGGTTGAACCCGAACAGATGTTGAGCGAAGATCCACTTTTTTTAATGTACACCAGTGGTACCACGGGTAAACCAAAAGGCTGCCAGCACAGCACAGGCGGTTATCTTGCCTATGTGACGGCCATGTCAAAATACATTCAGGATATTCATCCCGAAGATGTTTACTGGTGCATGGCAGACATCGGCTGGATCACAGGCCATTCCTTCATTGTTTACGGGCCGCTTGCCCTGTGTGCCTCTTCTGTGATTTTTGAAGGGGTCCCCACCTATCCGGATGCGGGTCGATCCTGGAGAATTGCCCAGGATCTTGATGTCAATATTTTCCATACCGCTCCCACGGCCATCAGGGCCTTAAGAAAACTCGGGCCTGATGAACCCGCCAAATATAACTACCATTTTAAACACATGACAACCGTTGGCGAGCCCATCGAACCTGCCGTATGGAAATGGTATGAATCTGCAGTAGGCAAGGGAGAAGCCATTATTGTGGATACCTATTGGCAGACAGAGAACGGAGGATTCCTCTGTAGTACAGTCCCGGCTCTCAAACCCATGAAACCTGGCAGCACAGGCCCTGGTGTTCCCGGTATCCATCCGATTATATTTGACGAGGATGGTCATGAAGTTGCGAAACCAGGAATTGCCGGTAATATCTGTATCCAGAATCCCTGGCCTGGAATGTTCCAGACCATCTGGGGGGACAGAGATAGATTTGTTGAGACATATTTTGCAAAATATAATACAAAACCCGACAGCAAGGACTGGAGAGACTGGCCCTATTTGACCGGTGATGCCGCTACCATGTCCGAAGACGGCTACTACAGAATCCTTGGCAGAATTGATGATGTTATCAATGTTTCAGGACACCGCCTGGGAACAAAAGAGATTGAGTCTGCTGCCCTGCTTGTGGAAGAAGTTGCAGAAGCCGCTGTTGTTCCGGTTGCCCATGAGATCAAAGGCAAGGAGCCTGATCTGTATATTGCGCTTAAACCCGGCTTTGAAGCAACTGATGAACTGGCAAAGAAGATTTCCAATAAGATATGTGAGCAGATCGGGAGAATTGCCAAACCCAGAAAAGTCTGGCTGGTGCCTGATATGCCGAAAACACGGTCCGGTAAAATCATGCGACGCGTCCTCGGTGCCATCTCCAATAGAGGCGATGTGGGGAATGTCATGACACTTGCAAATCCTGAAGTTGTTGAAGAAATCAAGAACATGGTTGAAAAATAAACTATTTACCTGCAAAAATTTTTGGAGGTTATTTCTATGTCCAATTTGTATGACAAAGCCTATGAACAATCCATAAATGATCCGGACGGATTCTGGGGACCTATTGCTGAAGACTGTCACTGGTATAAAAAATGGGATAAGGTGCTGGACGACTCAAACAAGCCTTTTTATAGATGGTTCACAGGCGGAGAAACAAACACCTGCTATAATGCGGTTGATCTTCATGTGGATAATGGGCTGGGAGACCAGGATGCCATTATCTATGACAGTCCTGTAACCGATACCATCAAAAAGTACACCTATTTTGAACTCAAAAACCAGGTTGCAGGATTTGCCGGGGTTTTAGCATCAAAAGGAGTCGGCAAAGGGGACAGGGTGATTATTTACATGCCCATGATCCCGGAAGCTGTTTTTGCAATGCTGGCCTGTGCCAGGATTGGTGCCGTCCACTCAGTTGTATTCGGCGGGTTTGCCGCCAATGAACTTGCCACCCGTATTAACGATGCAAAACCCAAAGTGATTGTATCGGCATCCTGTGGTATTGAGGTGAAAAAGGTCATTCAATACAAGCCGCTTTTAGACAAGGCCATTGAATTGTCTGATACCAAACCTGGTTCCTGTATTATTCTGCAAAGACCCCAGGCCAAAGCAGAGATGAAAGTCGGCCGGGATTTTGACTGGAATGATGAAATGGCAGTGGCAGTTCCCCAGGATTGTGTACCTGTAAAAGCCACTGATCCTTTGTACATTCTTTACACATCCGGCACAACAGGACAGCCCAAAGGGGTTGTAAGGGATAACGGCGGACACATGGTGGCCTTAAAGTGGACCATGAGTGCTATTTATGGTGTTGAAAAAGGTGATGTATACTGGGCAGCCTCGGATATCGGCTGGGTGGTAGGCCATTCATATATTGTCTATGGCCCTCTTTTTAAAGGGTGTACCACCATTCTTTTTGAAGGTAAACCAGTGGGAACTCCGGATGCATCGGCATTCTGGAGAATCATTTCCCAGCACAAGGTAAAAACCCTTTTTACGGCCCCCACAGCATTCCGGGCCATTAAACGGGAAGATCCAAAGGCTCAATTGATGAAGGATTTTAACCTGTCCTGCTTTAAATATCTGTTCCTGGCAGGAGAAAGACTGGACCCGGATACCTTAACCTGGGCAGAGAACGCTCTAAAGGTACCGGTCATTGACCACTGGTGGCAGACAGAAACGGGCTGGGCCATTGCAGCCAACTGCATGGGAATTCACAAATTTGAAATCAAACCGGGATCTCCCACAAAACCTGCTCCAGGATGGAACATGGCGGTTCTGGGAGATGACGGACATCCCATCAGTGCAGGCGAGATCGGTGCCATCGTTGCCAAGCTGCCACTGCCTCCCGGGACCTTGCCCACTCTCTGGCAGAATGATCAAAGATATATTGATTCCTATCTGAGTGTGTTTCCCGGATATTATGAAACGGCTGACGCAGGATTTATTGATGCAGACGGCTATGTCTTTGTTATGGCAAGAACAGACGACATTATCAATGTCGCAGGCCACAGACTGTCCACTGGTGGCATGGAAGAAGTTATTGCAGGACATCCGGATGTCGCTGAGTGTGCGGTCATGGGTGTTGCAGACCAGCTTAAGGGGCAGATACCCTTGGGTATGATGGTATTGAATGCCGGTGTGGAAAGAGAGCATGATGAGGTAGTCAAAGAAGTCATTGCCCTGGTGAGAGACAAGATCGGACCCGTTGCAGCATTTAAAACCGCAACAGTGGTAAAACGACTTCCCAAAACAAGATCCGGCAAAATCTTAAGAGGCACCATGCGGGCCATTGCAGATAAAAAAGAGTATAAAATTCCTGCTACCATTGATGATTACACCACTTTGGATGAAATCGAAGAGTCCCTGGGAAAAATCGGATATGGTAACAAGGGATAACTTTTAGAAAAAAGGTATAAAAAAATAATTTTTAAATTATTGAAAGGATAAAAAAGAAGAATTCTGTTGTGGTTTTCAGGCGCAGAATTCTTCTTTTCTTTTGTTAATGAAACAGTCAAACAGATTCTGGCTAAATACGTCAGCAATTTTTAAGATGGAATAAAAATGAAAATTAATATTGCAATCAATGGGTATGGAAGAATCGGGCGGTGTATTACCAGAGCTTTATATGAATCTGAAGATTTTTATAATAAAATTAATCTTGTTGCCATAAATGAGATGGCTGATGAGAAAACCATTTATCATTTAACCAAGTATGATTCAACCCATGGCAGGTTTCCTCTAAATGTTGGAAATGAAGAATCAATCCTGATAATAGGTAAAGACAGGATAAAAATATTTCAGGAAAAAAATATTGTGAACCTTCCCTGGAAAGATCTCAATATTGATATCGTCCTTGATTGCACGGGGATTTATAATGATAGGGAATCTGCTGAGTTACATCTTCTTTCAGGGGCAAAAAAAGTTATTTTTTCACAGCCGGCAGCAGATGAAATGGATGCCACCATTGTATATGGTGTCAATCATCATGCATTAAAAAAAGAGCATGCTATTATTTCAAATGCTTCCTGCACTACCAATTGTGTAATCCCTGTCCTTTATGTGCTGGATCAAACCCTTGGAATTGAGAGTGGAACCATTACAACTATTCATTCTGCCATGCATGATCAGCCAGTGATTGATGCTTATAATCCTGACTTAAGAAAAACACGATCAGCATTGCTGTCCATCATCCCCGTGAATACAGCCCTGGAAAAGGGAATTTCAAAAATATTGCCATCCATGGAAGGAAAATTTGAAACACTTGCCATAAGGGTTCCCACCACAAATGTATCCATCATGGATATAGTTATTCTGGTAAGAAATGATACAGATATCCAGGCTGTCAACAATGCGTTAATAAAAGCATCTGAACAGGGATTGAAAGATATCCTGGGTGTAACAGACGAACACTTGGTGTCCTGTGATTTTAACCATGACCCCCGTTCGTCAATCATTGATCTTCACCAGACCAGGGTCAGTGGAAAACACCTAGTCAAAATTCAGGCCTGGTTTGATAATGAATGGGGATACTCAAATCGGATGCTGGATACTACTATCGCAGCATTTCAAGCAAAATAGTCATAAGTTGTCTATGAACCCAGTTCAATAAGTTTTTTTGTGATCTCTTTGAACTCTTCCGGGATTTTAGTCATATCATCAAATGGGCGTATGCCATCCCTGTCAGAACGTGCAATTTCATCCATTTCCGGAATAAATCCCAGGATTTCATAACCCGGCATACTGTCCTGGATCAGACGTTTGTCTTCATCAGACCTGACTCTGTTTCCCAATACTACAATATTTTTAATCCCGATATCCTGCCCAAGTTTTCTTATTTTATCTGCTGCCACACGGCTTCTTTTCCCAGGGTTTACAACCACGATAAGAGCATCCACAGATCCTGAAGTTGCACGGCCCAGATGTTCAATACCAGCTTCCATATCCATTACCACAACTTCATTACGGGCAAGAATCAGGTGGTTCATCAAGGCCTTTAAAATGGTTGCTTCCGGGCAGATACATCCTGACCCACCATTTTGAACTGTTCCCATTACAAGAAGCTTTACCCCGTCTTTTTCAATGGAAAAGCGATCCGGGATATCATCCACTTTGGGATTTAATGTAAAAAAACCTCCCATGGTGCCAGGCTTAGCCCCGGTACGTTCAGCAATCAGATCGGAAAGTTCTGAAATCGGGGTGATTGGTATGGATTCATCAATACCAAGGGCTGCAGCAAGATTGGTGACAGGATCAGCATCAATGGCAATAACCTTAGTCTCTTTATTTAAGGCAGCAATGGATCGTGCAATTAAAGAAGTGATGGTGGTTTTCCCAACACCGCCTTTGCCGCCAACAGCAAGTTTTAAACTCAAAATAGGTCTCCTGCAAGTTTTAAAATTTAATATGTCTGCATTGGAATCAGGATAGTTTTTCTAAAATACTTCCTTTATCATCCAATAAAAAAACTTTATAATCGTTCTTTCGGGCATGGTCCATCAAGTCTTCTTTTATGATGGCCTGGATCTCATATTTATTGTTCATGATATCCTTGGGCAATATAAGAAAGCATTGCTGGGCAATTTCTTTTGTTTTAAAAGCTGGAATAAAAGTGGCATTTGTCTCTTTGTCTGTATAGCCCATAAATTGTTCGTTGGATATTCCCGGATTTTGAACAATTATATAATACCAGGTATTTTTTATTTGGTTATTCAATTTTTTAAAAATTCTCCTTCCAGAAAGTTTGTTTGAATCAAATATAAGACTATTTTTTACAAAAGAAAGGCAAAATTTGCAGTAAAAATAAAAAAGCCCCGGCCGTATTTTAAAAAGGGCCGGGGCTTTTAAAAGCAAAATGCTTAGTAAATACTAAATATCAAGCCATGAATCAGAATAAAGCGTTTCACCCATAATAACCTTATAGGTTTTTGCATAATCCTGCATTTCTTTAGTAAGGCTGGCAATATCAGGTTCATTGCCATCCATCATGCCATAAATCAAATCGACAATATCCTGGCGCTGGCCTTTGGCAATCGCTGTCAGTTGTTTGTCAAGGGGATCTGAAATAACGGCTTTCATCCCATATTTTTCAAGCATCACCATATAGGTCTGATTGAGAATGCCGCGAAGATGTTCCGGAGGTCCATTGGAAATATTGGAAAGACCACAGGTTGATTTTGCACCAGGTGCCATGTCTTCTAACATCATCTGAAAATTCATCAGACTTATGCTCTGCTGCTGCTGGATATTGACAGGGGTCACAATTCCATCCACCCAGATTCTCTCATTGGCAATGCCGGCTTCATTGGCAAAATAAATGAGTTCTACGGCTAAAGCCGCTCTTTCATTTTCATCTCTTGGAAGGCCATCAGGCCCCCACATCAGTGCAACAAAGTCAGCATCATATTGTGCTGCCATAGGTATCATTTTTTCATATCTTGCAGTTCTTACCATAATAGAATTAATGATATGAGGATGATCTGCAGGCTTGCAGACTTTAAGACCTGCCTCAATGGCATCAATATTAGAGGAATCAAGAAGCAGTGGCATTCCTGGAACTGCTTCCTGAACAACATTAACAACCCAGGGCATTAATTCTGTGCCAAATTTTTTTGCCGGACCCAGATTTATATCGATATAATCCATACCCAGTTCTTTTTGTCTTAGAACTTCTTTTTGAATGGCTTCTGGATTACGTTTGGCTGGATCTGCTTGTTTGAATTCTTT